>CAYFJO010000194.1:0-19552 GCA_964343305.1 uncultured Pirellulaceae bacterium
GCGTGAACCGTAATATGGATGAACACGACCACGACGACCCATGCGACCAAGCCCACGCGCGGCCGTCAAGCAACCATCAAAACGGCTTCAACGTTGCATTCTGCGACAACAGCGTGCGGTTTGTCGATGAAGAAATCAATTACCGAACCTATCGTCAAATCATGGCGACCGATGACGAAGTCTCTTTTCCAGCAAGCGGCCTGTCTGTGACTCCTAAGTTCAGCCCCAGCGCTCTCGACCAATAGAACGTTGAACCGCAGCGGCCGGTTTATCGTGTGGAGTGCTTGAAACCTTGGAACGGAGATCCCAGAGCGAGTGGCCACGGGCCCAAAAGTTGGCGAAACGAATCGAGAAGGCACTGTCGGGCATGCCGCCAGAAACGATCAATCCTGACTCGGCAATTCGCCCTTGATTCGTGCGACCAGACCGCTTGGCTTAGCGTCGGTTGAATAGTCAATGACGGTCGGCTCGGGCGACCGCGCGACAATGCGACTCCGAGTGGACTGGACTGGCGGCTGATCCACCGTTGGCTCGCCCGTCGGCTGCGATTCCGGCAAACTCTCAATCACAATTGATCGTTTGAACTCGATGGGCACAAAGTCGTTCGTCTTGGTCTTAACGATGAGAGTGTTCCCTAGTTGAGAATCAGCGTGTACGGGAAGTGCATTTTGTTGCTGAATCTGTTCGTTCATTTGTGCAAACGCGTTGTCAATGTGATACCTCGCCCAGATCCCAAACGCGACTGCAACGGCCACAAGTACCACTAGCACAAGTCGACTCCATGAAATCGACAGGCTGGCACTGTTCGTCTGATCGTTGCCCGATGGTTGGACGATGAGGGAGAAATCGGCGGATTGTCGCCCTAGATCAGCCGCAGGTGCGACGCTGGCTGGAGTCAGAGCGGAGATGCGATGAGAGTTGAGGGGTTGAGGATTGGTTGCGGCTTTGTCTGGCCATGTGATTCCATGCGATGCTCCATTCGTCCAGCGCACAGTCATTGTTTTCTGCGGGTCCATTTTGGGTGTGGCGTGTTCTATTGCGCGAGAGTGACGAGAATTCATTTGCGCTCTCCCATTTGCTCAAGTTTTTCGAAAAGGATTCGAGCTAAGCCAGAATAGGCCAACACGATAAGGCAAACGTAGGTTAGCAGAGCCCTTGCCCAATGTGAAGCATTTCGGCAATTTATCTACGCACACCACCCATAAAAGGGTCAAAAAATTGGTGGATGCTTGTATACGAACTGCAAATCCTGCGGATTGCATTGGCGGCTTGGAACATGCTCCATTGCAGGAAACGAAAGCAACGTAACCCACCATTACAAAACACCTTATGTCACACATCGAGTGTTCTGTGAACTTGGCGGGCAACGGCAAATGGGACGGATCGTAACGACAATTCGCAATTTGGCCACGGAAATCCGCCAGATTTCGTCTGAATAAATCTTGGTTTGCTTGACTCTGCTTAACTAGCACGTAGAGTGGAATGAGGTGAACTCGTCATGATTCTGCCCAGCATGCCTGACAGAATTGCCCAGACCAGTTCACTATTGAACGAAGATTCTAAGAAAGGAATTTCGCCGCACCTTCGACATCGCAATTAGCACAACAAGGTGCCACACACAAAGGAATGGACTATGTTAGTTTTGTCCCGAAAAAAGAACGAAAGCATCGTCATCAACGATGACATCACAATCGTCGTTGTCGAAATCCGCGGGGACAAGGTGCGGTTGGGGGTCGAAGCACCCAAAGAAGTGCCAGTACATCGTCGAGAGGTGTACGACGCCATTAAGCGAAACGAATCGGCCAATCCCGATGACGCGTCGACGACGAGCGACTAGCCCTCGTCGCGGCGCCAACCCCACCTTTCATGCTTTTCCACTTTCTTGTTAAATTGTGCCATTCACGAGCACGATGAATTACATATGTGTTTACGTGAACGTATTGGATTGCCCCACTTGACGTCAACACATCTGCTTCCTACAAAGCCTGACACATTGCGTGTGTAATGCAGGCAAACCACCGGCCCCTTCGTCTAGCGGTCTAGGACTCCGGCCTTTCACGCCGGCAACACGGGTTCGAGTCCCGTAGGGGTCACTTGCTCATTTTCAAAAGGCTCGGGATTGAATGCAGTTTTCAATTCTGGGTCTGTTTTTTTAGGGCCATTTGTCATCTCCTGACAACTCTCGCCAGACGCTGACGGCACCGACTGTTGCACCACTTCGCCTTCCATCGCACCCATTGTTGCACCCATAGATTCGGCGTCCATGTTCTGTCCCGCTTGGGTTTGCACAATGGGAGCGGCAACCGGCAGCGAATTTGCGGCCTGCCGAAAGTGATCGTCAGTAACTTGCAAATAGTACTTGGCCGCAATCGTCGGCGTGTTGCCGAGCCAATACGAATACGCTCGCCACGGCACAACGTGTTTGTTCGGCAACCTGGACGTGGTGACCGGCAAGATCCTCGCGCCGATGCTGGGACCGACATGCAAAGAATCTGCATCGCTTTGCACCAGTTTGCATCGAAACTTCCCAGATTCACATTTGAGAATTGGTGCAAAGCTTCGAAGGTTTTGCCAGAGTTGGCCAAAAGAGTCGGCAAACTGAATCAAAGGCAATTGACCAAGAGCGCGCCGAACGCCATTGGGGTTTTGCACTCTTAGCAGCGCATTTTCGTCCCGAGGGAAATCAAGACCTACTCTCTCATTTTCGCTTCGACTGGATCAATCAGTCCGTCTTTATCCTTGTCATAATGGTCGAATTGCTCCTGCTTGCCCAGGAATTCTCGCTGGGATACGTCGCCATCTTGATTGCGATCCATGCGAACAAACCAATCTGGTCCAGCCGGCAGATTTCCGATTCCTTGACCGCCAAATGGTTGACCGAAAGCCAGACGACCACCGCTCAGGGGAATGGTCGTCTGTCCAGGCAGTAAACGCAAAGTCACAATTTGCGGTAGTTCGTCAGTGGTAATCTTGCCGTCGGAGTTTCGATCGCTGTGTTTTAGGCATTCGTCCATCGATTTCATTTCGCGCAGCGACAACTTTCCATCCACGTTGATGTCAACCCAATTCCACAGCGATCGAACGCGCGCGGTGTTTAGAACGGTGACCGAACGACGCTGTTGGCGGCTTTGATCTTTGTACGCTGCCGTCAATTCGTCCAACACAACTCGGCCATTGTCATCCGTGTCCCACCGAACGAAGTCAGCCGCGTATCCCACGTCGGAGCTCTTTTCGACTTCTTCCAATTCGAGGCATCCATCCTTGTCGAAATCCAGCGACTCAAACATGCTTTTAGTCCGGCTTTCAATATCAAAGTCTCGGAAGTTTCGCGCGGCGAGAATTTGTAACTTCAGTCCATCCAGACGCAACGAGATCGCGCTGCCTGACGTTAACACGCTGCCAATTTGCTTCAACTTCGGCGATATTGACCGAAATCTGCAAGGCGGGAAGATCGAATGCTCGCCGAGATTTACGTCGACCACAATATGTGCCATGGCTTTAGGCAACGCGGTGATCTCTTCCACGGTCAATCCGTCGTCTTGATTCGTATCCAATTGTGAAGCGACAAGTCGAAAAAGTGGAAGTTTGGATGTGTGTTCGCTGAGGCCGATCAAGTATCTCGTGACGTCATCGGAAACGGCGTCGTCGAGTTTCTCAATCGTTGCATACTGCTGTTGCCCAATCGCCGTGCCGATGGCATAGGCATGCTTGCTGAACGTCCCAAACTCTCGAGCTTCCAGGATTTCGTTGTCATTCGCGTCCTGCCGTTTGATTTGCTCACAAGGCACTTTCATTTCATCGGCCGAGAGCTGTTTGTCCTGATTTTCATCCAAAGATGCGAACAGATAAGGTGCAAGGCTAGATGGCGCGCGATAGTAAAAGGAACGCGACGTGAACGAAATTAGTTCATCTGCGCCGCTATACAGAGCCCACAAACGTCTCGCTTCGTCGACGTCAACAATATCGTTTTCATTTTCGTCCAACGGTTTCAACCGCCGACGAAACGAAACCGGTTTCTTCTTGGCAAGATATTTTAGTGCGCCGATTTCAAATCGGCCGCTCAACGCCGCCTCGGTCCACGTGGTTTTGCCGTCTTGGTCCGCATCGGCGGTCGCAATCATCTCCCGCACAATCCGCTCGCGCTCAATACCCAGCGGCTTACCGTCGATATTGATCGCCATGTCCAGAATTAATGGACCCTGCGACGTGAACACGAGGAATCGCTGGAGTTCGCCCCCAAACGCATTTTCAAACGAGACAGCTAAAGTGAGCGTGAGAACGAAGGACATTACCAGTGAACCACACATGATCAAAATCCTTGAAAATTCGGCGAGTTACTTTTTCTGAGGCGTTTGCTTGTCAACGGTCTCAGTCTAAATCGCAAACAAGTACGAGCGATTGCAAATGTAAAGGACGTTGTTTCGACACACCAAACATTCATTCCCTGATTTTCACGATTGGCCCAGCTGAATTCAAGTTGGATGGCTTCGCATTCATCGTTCGATTCTGATCTTTGGTAAAACTCCTTCGAGTGAGTTGATGCCATCCTGCGTTACTCGTGTACCGCGCAAATCAAGTACTCGTAGTTTTTTCAACCCGCGCAAATGGACCAATCCCGCATCAGTGACAATGGCGCCCGACAAATTCAGTGTTTCGAGATTCGCTAACTTCACGAGGTGAGCGAGCCCTTCGTCGCCGAATGGCTTTAGTGGAATTGCTGCCCTAACAATTATCGAAAGCCATTCCTCGTCAAATTCGCTCGGAATCCGTAACTTGATTTTGTGATTGCCAGCTTTCAGAAGCTTAAACTTACCTTCATAAACGCCCCTCTTACGCGCCGGTTTCAGCGTAATCCGTCTCGACTCCCCGTTCGACTGATTTACGTCCGCTTCGACTTCGTCAACATCCAATGGCTCGAACTGATCGTTTTTCAAAACTGCGTGAAGCTGGACCTGCTCGCCAATCGTGTATCGTTCACGATCCACAAGAAGCAACCCACGACGCGACCCTTGCGACATTCGACTATGTGGAGCACGTTGGATCAGATTCTGGTAGTAACGCTCGAAATTCTCGACTCCGTTCGATCGCATACGCCAAATCTCGCCACTGGATTGATAAAACACCCAGCCTGATCCATAGAACTGACCGGCTAGAAAGATGGGCCTATCATCGTCAAGCGAGTTTTCGAGGTAGGCATAGATGGTCGCTCCAGGTTTGGCGCGACTGCTCCATGGTTGGCCAAACACGCCATCGAACTCGCCCCAGACTGCCTCGCTTTCAAAGGTGTCATCAGCGAGCAGAAGAAACTCTTTCCGAAGACCTTCTCGGGTCAACTGTATTGGGCATGCCGACTTGGGATTATCAAGCAACTTCCGCTTAACGAAGTTGCCACCTACCGGTAACACGACGGGCAATAGTCTCCTGACGATTTGCGCGATCCGATCATCCACTTTGCGTTGAAGCAACTTTGGCATGTGAATCGGACCCGAAATCAAGATGAACCCACCACTATGTTCACCGACCCATTCAGCCAGCATTTCAACATTCTGTTTATTCAGCGAGAGCCAATCGGGATCGAATGCGATGATACAGTCGTAGCGAGATAGCTTCTCGCGGTTTTCAGGAAACTCCGTCAAAAGCTCATCTGCACTTTGCGAAATGCCCGGCTTGCCAGATTGCAGTAGCACGTCGACATCGATTCCCGGATCGCGAAATAGCTGGCTTTGCAGAAATCGAAATTCACGAGTGGGACCGCTGGCCAACAGCAGTACGCGAGTATTACGATCAGTGACTTCCACCACCGCCGCTATTTGATCGTCAGTTTGAAACAAGTCTCCTTTTGGTGGCTTGGCGCGCAAGATGTAGTTGAATCGTCCAACATCATCCGTTGGCACTTGGAATCGTAATTGAGTGGACTCGCCGTCTTGGCCAAGTCGAATGCTCTGGCGATCGAGAACTCTCGCATTCGTTGCTTCCTGACCGACTATGGTTGAGACAAGTTCGAATTCTACGATTTGTCCGTTCAAGCCACTCGCTTGGACGATTCCCACAACGCTAAAGTCGTCACGTAGCCGAACACGACGCGGCGCTTCGATATCGACAACGCGCACGTTGACGAATCGCTCAAATCGGCTAAGTCCAAGATCTTTGAGACGTGTCAATCCTTTAAGACGCGCCAAGTGAGTGTCGACAACGTTTCCGCCGACGAGCTTGAGAGAAACCACTCGTCCGTCATTGTCGAGTTCTACTCTCTTCACAAGAGGCCCAAATGATTCGACAATGCGCGCTTCTTGATGAGCTAATTCGGTTTCATGCGCCCAAGCAATCAATGTTAGCGAATATACCGCGATGGTTACCAAGACGAAATGCAGTCGATCCATGGGAATCTCCATCGTTACGAAGGGGCACAGCTCATTATATGTTTCCACCACTTCGGAGCATGTCACAATGACGTTGCGGCGACAAGAGGCGAACTGCGAGGTGGCCCCTTTTTCCCTGTTCATCATGGACGTCGATCATTTCAAGGGTTTCAACGATTTGCATGGTCACCAAGCGGGCGATGAAATGCTGCGAGCAGTGGCACGCATCTCGCGCGGCACGCTGTGTGAGGTGGATTTGGTCACACGATATGGCGGTGAGGAGACTGCGGTGTTACTTCATGGCATGGAATTGAATCACGCGCAAGCCGTGGCCGAGCATGTGCGGTTGGCTGTCGCCGAGAACACTTACTCGTTTAGAGAAGCCGAACTGCGAGTCAGGGTAAGCTTTGGAGTCGCCGAGGTAATGCCCACCGATGACGCTGATGGACTTGTGCATCGTGCCGACGCCGCCCTGTACGCCGCGAAGAAGTCTGGTCGAAGCTGTAGTTCCCGCATGATGGAGAGGCATGTTGTCCGATCGAAGCCAATTCAATGGTGGGGCCGATCGGAGTTCTTATGCAATAGGGCAACGGCCCTATAAATCGCGATACGTTGCTTGTTTGCGATTCACAAGGTATGCACCCCAAAAGGTGCCCACAGTGGTGCCAAGAATTCCGAAAAGGTGCCCACTATGGTGCCGGACTGCTCGCCGCAATCTGCATTGCTTTGCACCAATCTGCATCGAAGCTTCCCAGATTCACATTTTGGAATTGGCGTTAAGCTTCGAAGAATCGGCAAACAAAGCACTTTCGAAATGGCCGAGACCGGATTCGAACCGGTACGAGGGATTACCCTCACGGGATTTTAAGTCCCGTGCGCATTTGAATTGCGAACGGATGAAACTGTCGGTATTGCGAAACTCCTAACGCACGGTTGTCGTGTTTCCGACAACGGTTCGCGTAGTCTGCCATTTCAGAAACAGTTGTCATTTACTGGGGTCCCATTTGAATTCTCGAATTGTTTGCAACGCGTTTTTGACGATTGGCGTCGCTACTTCGACCATTCGTTTGGCCAGCTCCGAATGTTCTTTCGGCACTTCGCGTTCTACTTGGTCTGGCAATCCTTCAAGCGTTGCGCGGATGGTTGCGGCGAGTTGTCTAAAGGCTCCCCCGACTTGCGATACCAGCACGATTTCTCCCATCGCTTTTCTAAGCTCGACCTCTTCGATCTGTCGCGATATTTTTTCGCGGCGTGTTTTTTCGCGCAGGAGTTTGAGTCGCCATTCTTTTAGTTCGTCAGTCTCACTCTGAACCGATTTTTCTCGGCGATAGGGTCCGAGACTTTTTCGTTTCAAGAACTTCTCGACCTCTGCGCGGCTCCATCCCTTCTCCGTCGCAGTCGGAAAATCTTGCTTACGAATCCAGCTACGCACGGTCGAGTATGTCACTTGAGAACATTCGGCGATCGCCGTTGGAGTTTTTAGGTACGTTGGCTTTCGCGCCGACCGCGATTTTTCGTTCATTTTTTGTGTCACCGTGATTTCAAGATCTTTGATATCCGTGGATTGAACGTGGGGCGTTGGTGGTGCCGAGCGGTCTCTTTCATCGCTTGCAGGACCCGCCGGGCGAAGGGGGCCGTTTCCGGCACACCCCCTCTCATCGATCGCTGAGTAATTGTGCTAGACTGTGGCACTGTTCAACCGTCAGATGGTCACGCAGATCGGCGGCAAGTTGTTCCAAATCCACGCTGACCGCACCCACAGTTGCACCCATGCGTTCGCAGAACTCGCCAATTGCCGGATCTTTCGTCGTTAGTTCCGACCCCGTAGGGTCATTTGTAGAATTCTCTGCATTCGTGCGCATTTCTAAGTTATTGGGTGGTGATTTCACAGTCCCGCGCGGCGGCATCGTTCGGTATGCAGCATGGCAAAACACATCGATCACATCCTTGTCATTGACGTCGAGTCGACCTGCTGGGAAGGAAAACCGCCGGCAGGTCAAATCAGCGAGATCATTGAAGTCGGACTCTGTCCTGTTGATGTCGCGAAACTCGAACGACTCGAAAAACGCAGCATCCTTGTTCGGCCAACTCGTTCTACAATCAGTCCCTTCTGCACAGATTTGACAACACTGCGACCAGAGCAATTCGAAAATGCTGGAAGTTTGCAAGATGCAGCGAAGATCCTCAAGAGCGAGTACGACTCGAAACAACGACTATGGGCCAGTTGGGGCGATTACGATCGCCGACAGTTCGAACGTGTTTGCGGCGAATTCGGTGTGAGCTATCCGTTTGGCACCAGCCACCTGAATATTAAAACTCTGTTCGCTGTCGCGATTGGTCATCATCACGAATTGGGGCTGGATGGTGCTTGCGAGAAACTGGGCATCGAACTCGAAGGCACTCATCATCGAGGAGACGATGACGCGTGGAACATCGCAGGGATTTTGTGCCGGCTGCTGAAGCAGATTCGTAACAACGGGCCCAATTGACCATCCAAGCTCTGGATTGCCCGCGGTTGTACAAAGCGGCATAATATGAAAATGATTCGTCTCGGCATTGCGATTGTTCTCGCAGGAGTCATTGCGGTTTTCATCGGGCTTGTGTTCTTTTATCCCGGCACCCCACCGCAAGCACCAAATGCGACTTCTCCATCGCAAACGCTTGCCGGTTGCAAGCAGTGTCACGCCGCCGTCTGGCACGAGTGGGAAACCTCCTATCATTCGAAGTCTTTTTCCGACGATAAAGTTCAGGCAGCGTTCCAGCACTTTGGTTTCGACCGGAAATGCGAATCGTGCCACGCGCCGCAACCCGTGTTTCTGACCGGCTTGCGAGAGCCGGTCAAGTTGCGGTCCGACGATCGTGAGAGCGGGGTGAACTGCCTGAGTTGCCACGCGCTGTCGGGCGGACAAGGAGTCGCAGCCACGCGCACGATTGCGGACGCACCCTGCCATCCCATCGAAACCATAGAATTGGCGACGAGCGAGGCCTGTGCAACGTGCCACGACGCCATCTATCAGGATTGGGCGGCCAGCAACTACAAGTCAAAAGGCAAATCGTGCCAGTCGTGTCACATGCCCACGTTGGCAGACGACACGAATCGACGCAGCCATTTTTGTGTCGGTGCTCATGATGAGGATCACTTGCGATCGGGCGTCGAAATGACATGCATCCAAAAGGGCGACGAGTTAGTCGTTGCCGCGAGGAACCACGCCACGGGACATAACTTTCCAGGCGAACGACACAACCGCATCTTGCTGCTGCAAGTCATTCAAACCAGCGAAGACGGAACGATCACGTTGTCGCAACAGGATTTCATCAAACGAATCACGCCGTTTCGCGGCGAAAGCACCGCCGAACAGATCAAAGCAGGCGACACCTACACAGCCAAATTCCCGGTCGTGGAACCGCCGGTCACCGCTCATGTCCAGTTACTTTACAAAATGTTTCCCTACGTCCGCGATGAGGACGCAATTGTTGTTCATGAAAAACGGATCGAGCTTACGAAGTAGCTGGACTCGCTTGCGCTTCGGGTTACTGTTTCTCGTCGCTGCCGTTGGCTGCGGCGGTTCTGATCAGCCGCAGGTTGTCGTCTACACAGCAGTCGATCGCGGAAATTCCGAACCGATCTTGGAGCGGTTCGAAGCCGAAAGCGGCATCCGCGTTCTTGCACTGTATGACGCCGAAGCTGCGAAGACGACCGGATTGGTCTCTCGATTGATCGCAGAATCGGATCGCCCTCGTTGTGATGTGTTTTGGAACAACGAGATCGTTCAATCGCTCATGCTTGCCCAACGAGGCATGCTCGATCCCTATTCCCCCTCCACGACAGGCGGAATCCCGATCAACTTCATTGATGCCGGCCACCATTGGACAGGCGTCGGATCGAGGGCCCGCGTCATCGTCTACAACACGAAACACATTGAATCCGATGACGCCCCGCGCAGCATTTTCGAGCTAGTTGAACCAAAATGGAAAGGCAAAGTTGCGATCGCGAATCCGGGCTTCGGTACGACGCGAACACACGTCGCGGCATTGTTCGCGCAACTTGGCGAAGAGAAGGCCAAGCAGTTTTTGCTCGACCTATTGGCGAACGAAGTTCGCATCGTAGATGGAAATGCGATGGTGAAAAACCTGGTGGCACGTGCCCATCCCGGTGCGTCGCCGATCTATGTCGGCCTCACCGACACGGATGACGTCATGTCCGGCCAAGCGGATGGCGAGTCCATCGAGATGGTCTATCCTGATCAGGACGGCATCGGTACGCTTTTCATTCCAACTTCCGTCTGCTTAATTCGAAAAGCCCCACACTCTGAGGCGGCGAGGAAGCTGATTGACTTTCTCGTGTCCGCAACGACCGAAACAGAATTAGCGGCGAATCGGTCCGGCTACATGTCTCTACGCTCCGCCAAGTTGACGCCCAAACCGATGGCCGTCTCATTCGAAGATTTGCTCAAGCAGTTGGAACGGAGTAGCCGTTGGACGAAAGGGCATTTCCACCACTAGCCCGGATTATTCGTGCCACGGCTGTGTCAGCCGTGATGGCGCGAGAAACACGGCTGGTACAGCCGTGGCACGAAATGTGCGGTGTTTTGGGACAAAGCCTAGATCGATTTACGGCACGCGCGGCTGCAGCTTGAGTTTCGCTTGCTGGATTTGCTCGCCGCGTAGGATTTCGACATCGACCTCTTGCCCTGCATCGTTGTCGGCCAGGATCTCGAAGATGTCATCGAGGCTGACGACCGAACGGTCTTTCATCTTCTGTATGATGTCGCCGACCTGGAATCCAGCACGCTCGGCGGCCGTCCCTTCGAAGACGCCCGTGACTTTGCAACCTTCTTTGACGGTCGTAATCTCGACGCCGATCATTGGGCCGGTGCCGGCAGACCATTTGCCCCAGACTTCGCCGTTCTTGAGCCGATCCAAATGTGGGACGACTTCGTTCAGTCGAGCATAGAGGAATCCGCCGGCGTTGCTTCGCTTGCTGTGAATCCCGATCAGCCGCCCGTCGCCGTCAAGAAACGGACCGCCAGTACTAAAATCATCCAGATCGAACGACGTCCAAATGGCTCCACGAAACACCCGTTGAATATCGACGATGTGCGCCGCCGGCCGAGCTGCTTCGGAAACGGCGCGCTGGTGAGCGATACCAACGTACAACTGGCCGAATGGAATTTCATCGGCGAGGCTAACGCCGACAAATGGAAACGGACCTTTATCGGTAATCTTTAGGAGGCCAATGTCCGCTTCTCGGTGGACGCCACGCGTGCGTGCACTGACCACGCGTCCGTCAGCCAGCCGCACTGTGACTTCTCGATCGGGGCGGCAAACGACATGTCCCGCGGTCAACACGTAACCGTCTCCGCTAACGAGGACACCGGTTCCAAATCGCCCCTCGCCGCAATCGATTGCGACGGTCGCGGGCATCCCTTTTTCGAGGATCGGCCGCACCAATTCGCGACGAGCCTTCTGATTGGTCGCCACGGGGGATGGCACGTCGCGCATCGCGCTGAAATCTTCCGGCGACCTGGCCAGGTAAATGTGATCAAACAGCGCGTAAGATCCGTCCGGAGTGCTCAACGTCAGGCCCGTGATGTCCAGCGATCCGAAATCGGAATACAGATCGCGGGTAATCACGATCCACTGGCTGGGCAATAGTTGCCGCCAGACGCGATTGGCCGCGCCCCAGGACGGCTCGCCAAGTCCCGCGTCGTATCGCACCGGGCGAATGCCGGCATGATTCAATTCGATCGACACGCGTCCGCCTCCGAACTTGCGAAACGCAAATCGCATGTAGCGGTACTCGCCCCAGTCAGGCGTCTCCCGGACTTTGATTCGCTCGGCAAATTCACGCCGGAATCGCCCGGACGCCGTGACTTTGATCGAGCGGACGCCGCTGTGCGTGTCTTCGCCATGCAACGTTGCATCGCCTTGCCCGGCCGCGACTTCGACGGGTTTGAATTCACCTTCGTCGTCGAACAACGGATAGAGCGTTGGCAACTGGTTAGTAATCTGAACTGTGTACCAACGCACCGGGTTGGTTTTCTGCGATCGGGTCTGCCTGATCTCCAATTCAATTTCGTCGCCCGCCGCGGTACGGTACTCCGCCAACGAAACCGCCAACGGCGAAATCTCTTCGTCGGCCCTGGCTCGCAGCGGAATGGGCAATTCGGCAACCAACTTGCCATCGATCAGCACCTCAATTTCCGGAAGATATTTTCCGCCGCGTACGTGGTCCACCAACAACATTAACCAATTGTCGTCTATATCGAGCTTCAAACGTCGACGCAGCGAAAACGGTTGGCTGTCCGTTGCCACCGCGGTTTCAAACGTCCCTCGCACGGGCGCGCTCCTTTGCTCAACACTGAGCCACCGAACATCCGTGTCCGAGTGCGCCGAAAACTCCCAACCTTGCCACGCCAACATTTGCGATGGAACACGCCGGCGAAGCTCGCGCGCGAGTGTGGCCGGATCGAGGATGACCATCGGATCGAGCCAGTCGGCAAAGTCGCGAATATCCAGCGGGTCGGCGTTCTCGGGACGGCCTTGTTGTGCTGGATCAATCTGCAAAATCAGCTTTCGAGGCGACTCGCTGTCGACAAGCTGCAACACGCCGGAATCGAGCGTCTTTTCGGAACCGACCAGAAAGTCGCTCTCCCAGAGCCGTGTTTTTGTGTTGTCCAAATAAACACATGCACGTACACAGCCGCCTTCTTTTGCGATCGCGTCCAAACCGACGCGCGTACGAAATCCGCGGGCCATTGCGGGCAACGTGAATTCGAGTTGTGCAAAAGCATGAACGCCAAATCCCCAACCAAATTCCTCTCCACCGCTCGCCAGCGATCCGCCGCGAACATTTCGATTGACATGCCACGCGTCGCCCCTGCCGCTGAGCAACGATCGTTGTTCGACGGCGGTCGCAACGACTCGGCTGAGCGGTACGTCACTGGGGCGAAAAGAACGTCGCATCCAGACGTTCCCGATGCGAACCCACAACGGGTCCAAGCTCCACGCCGGATGCAGGCCGTGAATCCAACGGCTGGGGTCCAGCCGATTGCCGTGCACGCTGGCGGAGAACCGGTCATCGGACGCCGTTGCAATCAAGCCGTCGGACGTCTCGATTTGCAGCAAACGTGACTGACCGTTGGGGCACAGCACGGCGAGTTCATCGAAGTAGGCGTCCCAGAAATCTTGTTCGGGAAAGTGGATCTCGGCCAAATCGTCGAAGAGCCATTTTTGGCGTCCGGCGTCGAGCAAAACGTTAACCCAGGTTTCCCCGAATGACAATGCGCGAAAGGTCGTCGATCGACCGTCGCGAAAGAACGCAGTCCCCGGTTGATAACGTTTGGCCTGTCCCGAATGCCAGGCGATTCGACGGACATAACGCTGGACAATTCGCACGGGCGGGTTGGTGGCCGTCGATCCCGGCGCGTAGAGCGACGAATGTGGCTCGACGACAAAGTGTGCCGACCAAAGCTCGTAGCCCGTTGAGTTCTCGTCGACGCGCCGCACGACTTGGCCAGGCAATCGATCGCCGGAAATCATTTCGATGAAAGCGGGCGGCGGTGAAGCGGGACGGGCCGCACGGTCTAGAAACCACTGCATCGGGTTGCTCGAATTGACCAGCGGGCGATCATCCAACGTGGGGTCGCGATTGACGGCGTCCCACAGGGCGAGCGTGTTGCCTTCGATGCGGCTGCCGTCTTCGAACTTGACGGAGTATCGCCCAGCGGCACCGGTCGCGCCGCATAGGAAGGCCTGCAACAAGACCCAACCAAGGAGGAAACGAGTTGTTTGCCGGCCCGGCGGATAAACGAACATCCCCGCATTATAACCCAAGCGTTCGTCTTCGTCGCCGTCCTTGCATGTCTTCGCCAAACGCCCATAATGCTGTCGTTTGAACGTGCGATCAATTGAAAGGAACTCCTTCTTATGCCATTGCTTGTTGTTGGTTCCGTGGCTTTTGACAGTGTCGAAACTCCGACCGACTCGCGTGAAAACGTTCTCGGCGGATCAGCCACTTACTTTTCGTACGCGGCAAGTTATTTCACATCGGTGCGGCTGGTCGGTGCGGTCGGCGAAGATTGGCCCGACGAGCATACCCAGTTGTTGCAAAGCCGCAAGATTGACACCACGGGACTGCAGATCGTCGAGGGGGAAAAGACGTTCTTTTGGAGCGGCAAATATCTGCCCAACATGAACGATCGTGAGACGCTGGATGTCCAGCTCAACGTGTTCGGGCAATTTGATCCCGTGCTGCCCGATGATTACAAAGCGTGCCGGTACTTGTTCCTGGCTAACGGTTCACCAACGATTCAGCTCAAAGTGCTCGACCAACTTCCCAACGCCCGGCTGGCGGTGGCCGACACGATGGATTTGTGGATCAACAACGAGCACGATGCGCTGATGGAACTGTTGAGCCGCATCGATGGGCTTGTGTTGAACGACAGCGAAGCGAAGTTGTTGACCGGCGATGAAAACCTCGTGGTTGCCGGTCACAAAACGCTCGCGATGGGACCCAAGTTCGTCGTCATCAAGAAGGGTGAGCATGGCGCGATGTTCTTTTCTGAACATGAGACATACGTCCTGCCGGCATTCCCCACCGAGCAAGTGATCGATCCGACCGGAGCGGGCGACAGTTTTGCCGGTGGAATGATGGGTTACCTCGCCGAGCGAGATAACTTCGAGCCGAAGACACTCAAGGAAGCCATGGCGTTCGGCATCGTCGTGGCGAGCTACAACGTGGAAGACTTTAGTCTGGACCGGATGCGAAACATTGAAAGGCCGGATCTGGACAAGCGGATGGAAGCGTATCGGCATATGTTGAGTTTTTGAAGATTCGTCATTCGTCACTTGTCATTTGTTGACGCCTTCGCCGAGTGATGAATGACCAGTGACCAATGACCAAATTACGAGTTTTCGTCGGGATCGAGCTTTCGGATGAGATCGTCCGCAACGCGCGCGGCGTCGTCGACGAATTGCAGCAACACGGGGCGATTGCCAAATGGGTCGATCCGCAGAATCTGCACCTGACGCTCAATTTCTTGGGCGAAGTCAATGAAACGGAAGTTCACGAAGTCTGTGCCGCGGTCATCGCCACCACTCGTGGGATTTTGCGATTTGAATGGACATGTCGTGGAGTGGGTGCGTTTCCGAATTTCAATCGTCCGCGAACGATTTGGTTAGGGGTTCAGGAAGGCAGTGAGCAGACGATTGCCCTGCAACATGAGTTGGCACAAGCGCTGGACGAAATTGGATTCCCGAAAGAGAATCGACGGTTTACTCCGCACATCACACTGGGGCGCGTTCGCGGCAAGTGGAACAAGGAGCTGACCGAAATCGTTGATGGGCACAAGCATTTCGAGGCTGGTCGAAGCGCGGTCAACGAAGTGGTCGTGTTCTCCAGTCACCTGTCCCGATCTGGACCACAATACGATGTCCTGTCACGCGCACCGCTGACTTGATGCGAGATCGCTAACCGGGATTATTCGTGAACCGTGGTCCAAGCGACGTAATGTTTTCTGTGAAAAGAAGTTGCGGCTATCTTGCCTAAAATACCGCGCAAATTCGAATCCACACTAACCCGACGCGCAAGCGACGGGCTGGCCTATTCGCTGGCCGGGGCCAGAAGTGATCGGCCGGGGGCGTGCAGGTACGATTGCCCACGACGGGCGGCTTCCGTTGCCAAACTCGCCGCTGTGCCCGCCGCCCGCTTGAACAACTTGCCAAACTTCGACACTAGGTCGCACCAACTCGTCGTGTCCAAGCCCAACCGCTCCAGGATCGATGCCAAGTGCGACGGAATCGCCCTACGTTTTCCCGTGCGAAGTTGGCGGCCCGTCCAGTCCAACAATTCCAGATACTTGGCCAACGACATCGACAGGAATCCCTTTTGGCTGGCGCGACGATCGGTCGGACTGGGATCCGGTCCTGTGGCGTCGGTTTGTTCGTTAATTTCAACCGGGCTCAGCCAACCGCTCTTCTGGCGCCGGCGGCTGCGTTCCCAATCGTGCGTGGTGGTCGAGTTCGACTCGCGCTGCTTCAAATCGTCGATGCGGTCTTTGGCACCGGTAAAGTCAGACGTTTCCGGAGTTTGGGCCAGCGCCGCGCGCACCGGATTCAAGTCGACATACGCCGCACACGCCAACAGCGACGCTTCGTCCAACAGCAACTGGGCGCGAAAACGGCCTTCCCAAAAACGACCTGTACATTGGTCTTCCTTGTTTGCCTGACGAGCAATGCTTTCCGCCGTACAGCGCATCCACCAACTCACGTCCGACAACCGCCGGCGAATCTCCGCCAGTCGCATGGTGTCACTGGTAATCATCAACAACTCGTGTTCTTCCGGCTCCGCCGGCTGCCCTTCTTGGTCACGCCGCCGTGGAAACAGCCGCAGCCACCGCCGGGCGACTTCTTCATCCGACCACTGTTCGACCACATCCGGCCGCGTCCGCAGCACGACGTGCAGATGATTCGAAAGCACGGTGTACGTCAAACAGTCAATCCCGAACACCGAAGCCAAAAACTCCAGCCGATCGCGGATCCACTGCCGCCGATGTTCGAACGATTGGCCAGTCAGTTCGTCCGTGCCACACAGAAACGCCCGCCGCACACAACGCTGAACCGCATGCACCACTTGCACTTGTGTCGCATCCAAATACTCACCACGAGCCAGTCGAGGCATCACGTTTCTCCTGCAAAAAGCTTGATGAACCGAAAGTACCAGAATCTGCGAGCCAGCACAAGATGAATTTGGGTGTCCCTATTAGTCCCTCTGCGGCGCACGCGCTGGACGAAGAAGTTTTGAGCAAGTGTTTTGCGGACGATGCCGAAGAGGAGTTCGCGAAGCTGAAAAACAAAGAGTCTTCCGAGGATGATCGGAAGGAACTCGCCGCATTCGTCGGGGATGCCGAGGTGGGCGACGAAACCAAAGCCGACAAGGAAGCAACGGTGCACGTAAGATTCAAAGGTCGTGACGAAGAGATCAACCTGGTCGACACGGACGAAGGTTGGAAGATTGTCGGCTTTTGATCGGCGTCTGGCTTCTCTACGCAAATGGCGTCACCTATCGTAGCCCAGCTCACGCTCTCACGCTTTTGGGGTTGCAATCAAGACGACAAAGGCATCAAAACTCTGTTGCGCGTCAGTTTCGAATCCTGGTAAACTATTGATCTACCCGATCACCCTAGTACCTCGCACCAGTCGACATTGTCAGTCCAGGGTGGCTGGGGTCAAATGGATCAAGGCAGCGACGACTACCGCGTGCTGCGACGATGGATCGCGCCCGGTTCCGCACCGCCACGCAAATATGACCCGCGATTGACTCGCCTCGACCTTTCGCCGAGCGAGGGTGTTTTGTCGACAGCATCGCGTCGGCAGTTAACTGTGACCGCTTACTTCTCCAATGGCACTTCGCTCGACGTCACTCGTCAAGCGCCGTATGAATCGAACGCGAAAGAGATTGCCGATGTTCTGGCCACGATTTATCAAACACTTGGCATTCCACTTGACACGCACTACGAAGACTCGACGGGTCGACCAGTGGGTATCGGCGATAGCAGACGGCCGATTCGCGAGTTGTTGTGACAAGAGAGGCGGCTACCGCAGGTCATGAGACAAACCGTGCCGAAACTCGCGTTTGCCATTGTACTGTTTTCGGCGACTGGCTCACCACGCGGCGGCTGCGCTGAGCAGGTGCGCTTTGAAATTCCAGTTGGCCAGCGGCAGTTGTTTTTGGACGGACAGGGAATCGCCGAACTGACGAAGCTGACGCGCTCGATGCGCCAGCCGGTGAAGAAGGGCGCGGTGATCGAACCGGACCAGCCTTGGGAAAGCTCGCTTCAAACGCGCTGCGCGCCGGTGTGGGATCAGAAACAGAAGCGATACAAAATCTGGCTGATCAGTTCGGGGCCGAGGTTCAGTATGACCGGGGCGGGGTATGCCGAAAGCCGCGACGGACTTCGCTGGACTAAGCCCGTATTGAAGCAGGTCGAACTCGACGGCTCGCGCGAAAACAATTTGATCTCGGTCGAGCCGGGAGCGAAATGGCCTGACAACGCCTTGGAGAACGTGGTCTACGATCCGCACGACACGGATCTGGATCGGCGGTTCAAAGGATTTCTGGGGGCACATGGCCGGCAGCCGATTGTCAGCGCCGATGGCATTCACTGGCGAAAGCTCGCCGTGCCAAAATTGCCGTCGCAGGACGAATCGAATCTGAGCTACGATCCGCAAGCACGGCTCTTCATCGCGACGCTCAAGCAGAGCGGTCCAAACGGTCGCTCTGTCACGTTGGCGACAAGCAAGGATTTTGAAAAATGGACAAAACCCGAATTGGTCTTCCACACCGACGACGAGGACCAGCGTCGAGCGAAGGCCAACATCAAAGCTCGCTTGGCAGACCCCAAGCTGCGCGACCCGTTGTTCAACAACCCGGCCGATTACAACGCCGATATCTACAACATGGGCGTCTTTCGTTACGAAGGCGTGTATCTCGGTTTGCCGGCGGTTTATCACGCGGTCGGCCGACGGCCACAAGGCAACACCGACGGTTTTCACTTAATCCAACTTGCCATGAGCCGCGATTTGAAACATTGGCAACGACTGGGCGATCGCCAGACGTTTATTGGTCCGTCGCCGGCCGATTCCGGAGCGTACGACACGACGCAGCTCTTACCGCCTAGCGCCCCGGTCGTCCACGGCGATGAGTTGTGGTTCTACTACACCGGCATCAAGTATCGGCATATTCCCGACGACGCGGATCCGAAGGGCGGCGCGATCTGCCTGGCCGTGCTGCGCCGCGATGGATTCATCTCGCTCGATGCCGACGACAAACCGGGCGTTCTGTTGACGCAACCGTTCGAACTTCCGGCGGGCGATCTGCACGCGAATGTCAACGCGAAAGGTGGAATGCTGTATGCCGAGTTGATTGGCGTTGGTGGTGCTGTCAACGATTCAGTGCTCGTCCGCTCGAAGGTAGTGACCGGTGATCAAGTCACAACACGATTGCAATTTCCAAAAGACAAACTCTCGGATTTGAAATCTCGTCAAGTCCGCTTGCGGTTCACCTTACACCGAGCGAGGTTTTATTCGTAGCTGTCCCTTCTATGAATTCGCATGTCCGGAGGTTGTTATTTTTGCTATTAGTTGTACAGCGCACCTTGCATGATTTTTGAAGAAGCGGTATGACCCTAACT
>CAYFJO010000195.1:0-870 GCA_964343305.1 uncultured Pirellulaceae bacterium
GATCACACGCTGAGCGTGGCTGCCGCGGATGGTGTTCTTGTCACCGACAGCGATGTGGATGGTGACACGCTCTCGGCCGCACTGGTCCATGAGCCCACGCATGGAACCGTGACGCTCAATGCGGACGGTTCCTTCAGCTACACGCCGCAGGCCGACTTCCACGGCACGGATAGTTTCCGCTACAAGGTCAGCGACGGCACCACCGAGTCGGAGTCGGCTGAGGTCAAGATCACGGTCAACTCGCTCAACGATGCCCCGCTGGCCGAGAATGACTTGTACAGTATCGGCGAGGATCACACGCTGAGCGTGGCTGCCGCAGATGGTGTTCTTGTCACCGACAGCGATGTGGATGGCGACACGCTCTCGGCCGTGCTGGTCCATGGGCCCACGCATGGAACGGTGACGCTCAATGCGGACGGCTCCTTCAGCTACACGCCCCAAGCCGACTTCCACGGCACCGACAGTTTTAGCTACAAAGTCAGCGACGGATTGGTTGATTCTAAAGAGGCCACGGTGACGATCAGCGTCAAGGCCGTCAAAGTGCTGTCAAACGATCTTGATGGCGACGGGCACACCGACATCAAGCACAACAAAGTCACAGGATTGCTGACCATCTTTGGGTCGCCAAACCGCAATAACGTTATCCACCTGTCTAACAGTGGCGGATTTGTCCAAGTAGATTTCAATGGCACGATGACTTCGTTCGCCGAAGCTGACATCTCGTCCATTGACTTCATTGGTACGAGCGGCAATGACAAAGTCAGCAATGGGACGTCGAAGGGTTTGAATTTCTACGGGGGTGGGGGAATTGACCAGATCAATGTCGATGGCAACAACAGCACCGGCTTCAAGGCAGATGGCCAGGACGGT
>CAYFJO010000195.1:970-19160 GCA_964343305.1 uncultured Pirellulaceae bacterium
TCCCTGTGAACCGGATAGACGGATCGTCAAACATCAATCGCATCGACTTCGCAGGTACTAGCGGTAATGACAAAGTCGTCAAAGCGTCGTCGAAGGGTTTGAATTTCTACGGGGGTTTCGGAACTGACCTGATCAATGTCGATGGCAACAACAGCACCGGCTTCAAGGCAGATGGCCAGGACGGTTGGGACATTGAAATGCATTCGGGAATCAGAGCGCTGACGATCCATGCGACGAAGCCAGGGACTACGACCGCCGTCTACGATACCGTCGTGGGCGCTGTTCCGATGGTTCAAGTTGTTCACAATGGCACGGCGGCTCACTTCCCTGTGAACCGGATAGACGGATCGTCAAACATCAATCGCATCGACTTCGCAGGCACGGACGGTAACGACGAATTCAGAAGTAACACGTCAATTGGGGCAAACGCATGGGGTGGAAGAGGAAATGATACTTTAATCGGCGGCCCCGGAAATGACTTTTTGTATGGCGGTGGGGACAACGACCATTTAAATGGCCGCGGTGGTTCGGACCACTTATACGGTGAGGGTGAAAGTGACGTGTTGATCACAATCGACGGCGAGACTACCGACTACGCAAGTGGCGGCGCAGGTTCGGATATCACTTGGGTGGATAGGAATTATCGGCGCAATGGCCATATCGTCGAGGCAGTGGATGACACCTTGGATCTCGCAACGATGGCGGAAACGGTGCATTACGTAGATTCGTTTGCCGATGGCGTCGATCGAACGCTTGATGGTGATCGGATTGCCGATCCAACCGTAGCGCCAATTGACGGATGGCCGGATCCAACTTACCGTCGCTATGACAATAATCCTTTGTTTAGTGCAAGCGGTCCTCAGATGACCGATGTTGTACAAGGATTTATCGGCGACTGCTACGCCATGGCTGGTCTCGGTGCGATCGCGAAAGATCATCCGCAGGTCATTCGGCAAAATGTTGTGGACTTTGACGATGGTACTTATGGCGTTCACTTAGGGGATGGCTACTACCGAGTCGACAATGATCTGCCAACCACCCAATTCAACACACTTGCCTACGCCCGCCTTGGGGCGAACGACAGCATGTGGGTCGCGATCGTGGAGAAAGCGTTTGCGCATCATCGCACCCGCGAAAACTCATACGTGTCGATTGAATCTGGCTCGTCCGATGAGATTCATCGGGCATTTGGCTCAGCGTCAGCCGACTGGCAGTTGTTTAACGAATACAATAGTGCTAATGCAATGGCAAATGACATTCTTAGCCGACAAAATGCTCGCCAAGCAGTTACTATTGGCTTCGTTGGACAAAACCGAACGACTTCGTCCGAGCAAGACTTAATCATGCAACATGTGTACATCGTCCATTCGGTGATAACCGATGCGTCGGGTGCGGTGACAGGCATAAGGTTGAGAAATCCCTGGGGCATTGATGGTGGCAATCTATTTAACGATGACGGAACGTATCGCGGCGACGGCAATGATCGTGACGGTATCGTCACTGTGACGCCTGAGCAGATCTTTCGTCACACAGGTAGCGTCACTTGGGCGGGCGCGTTCTAGCGCCGGAATTGAATATGGATCAACAGGCGAGTGAGGCTTCCAAGCGTCGCTCGCCTTTTCGCATTTAAGTGATCGTACCCGAAAGTTCCGTTGATCCTTCAATATCGGCGAAGTAAAAGGCATTACGAATCAAAACTCTGATTCACGATGCCTGGACGATGTTTGCTGCAGCCGTTGTTCGAGTTTGTTGCGGGCGCGTTCGAGGACGCGGCGGACGGATTGGGGAGGGGAAATCATCGACCTTGGCAAACAAG
Organism: uncultured Pirellulaceae bacterium; assembly: GCA_964343305.1. Classification (GTDB taxonomy): domain Bacteria; phylum Planctomycetota; class Planctomycetia; order Pirellulales; family Pirellulaceae; genus CAYFJO01. The sequence continues at coordinate 2,787 of CAYFJO010000195.1, forward strand.
ACAATCTGCCCATCCTTACGAATTACGGGACCGCTCCTGCTCAATTGAACCTTTCCACCAATTTCCACGACCTATCTTGCGACTTCTCGTTCAGAGTCATCCTCAGCGTCGCGTGGTTCTGTGACTGGCGGAGCGACTTCCTGCGGTCCAAGCGTCTGTGTCTGGCCGCCGCTAGTGTCGTGGATCCCATTGGTCGGCGTCACGTCAGCTTTAGGCAGCGATTCGTGCGTGATCAGGCATTTCGGAACGGCTTTCTTGAACGCCGCGATGCCTTGGGCCGAGACTTCGGAGCGATCAAGGCGTAGAGCCTTTAGGTTCCGCAACGCATGCAGATGGAGCAGACCTTTATCCGTGACGTTCGTATTCCTTAAAGCGAGATAGCGAAGCTGAGGCATCTCTTTCAAGTGTTCCAGTTCGGCGTCTGTAATTCCACTTTTGTCAAGTTGCAGCGATCTGAGTAACGGCAGGTGGTGCAAACCCTCGAGGGTTATATTTGTTATTTCAGAAAGAGATATCGACCCGATTCGTTGAGCTGCCAGGATCTTCTTGGCACTTGCAAGATCGAAATCCGAAGATCCCCAGTTGACTTTAAGAAGAAATACTCTTCCGTCTGGGAGATCATCAAGGCTGTGAGCGTATTGAAGGCTCCACTCCTCCGTCATGACACCGACCGTTCCGCCCATCTCCAACACCCATTCGGCAACCTGTCTGTCAGGATCGCCATCAGACACATGCTCCGTCAGCGGCTCAAGTGGCGTGCCGTCAGCGTTGACCCAAGTAGCGCCGCGAATGTGCGCGTGATTCCCGTTGCCGCTGGAGTCGTACAGGATGTCATCCTGGCCTTCGTCAAAGTGGTACAGGGCCAGTGTTTGTTCATCGGGTTCGAAACGCTCATTTGGCTTTGGCGGGGCGAAATCCTCGTCGTAGCGGGCGATGTTGGAGATGCGGACTTCGTCGATCGTACCGCTGAACGAAAAGGGGTCGAGGAAGCCAAGTCTAAGCCATTGCCCGTCCTCGTCCTTCTGCCAGTTGTCGCCTACTTTGCGGCTGTCTTGGAGTTTCCCGTCGATGAACATTGCCAATGCCGATCCGTCCCAGATGGCCGCCAGATGCACGAACATTCCGGCCGTCGCGTTCTCGGTTGATCGCACGTACTTGAACGTACCGTGTCCCTTGCCGTCCTCGTGCATTTCGGACCAGGAGATTTGGTACTTTCCTTCTTTTGCCACAACCAACATCACGTCATGGAAGCCAATGATGCGGTGGCCCTGTGTGCCTTTGAGCAGCGACACCTTGGCTGGTCGTACTCGCAACTCAATCGTGATGGGATGGCTCCCGTTATAACGCAACGTATGAAGCTCAACTCGGCTCCGTTCGTCGAACGCGAGTGCATAGTTATCCGGCTGCCCTGTGATTGACTTGCTACCGAGTGTCACGTTGTTTTGCACGACGCGCACTTGACCGGCGAGCAACTCGACGCGCAACGCCGGATTTTCGCCTTTGCCAAGCATGAACTTCTTGGTGTCGAATTCCAGCTCGCCCCGTTTGACATGAAACGAGTGTTCACCGGGTCTAAGTTCAATCTCCTCATCCGTGCCTTTGATCGTGTATCCGTTTTCGTTGACCGTCACCTCGATGCGGGGGTCGTTGATCTCGATCTTGATCGTGCCCTTTTTCGTTGGCAGAAAGAGAATCACACCCGCCAGCAATAACAACGCTCCCCCGACGCCAATCGCGATCAGCGGAAATGGCCAGCGGCGCTGGCGAACTGCCTGGGGCTGGGATTGTGCGTAACTGACCGGGGCGGAGCCTGCGGAGCTGCCACTTGGTTGAATTTCGGCTGGTTTGTCTTCCGCGGCGACTTCGCCTGCTTCGGCGACGGTTACCTGGGCGGGCAAGTTGTCTTGGGCTCGCTCGGCAAGAGTTTCCTCGTTTTTTCCTGTGTCAAGCTCAGCGGCGTCACTACCAGCCTTGATCCGGGATTTGAGACAATCCGTAACGGCTGCCGCAAACTCTTTCATGGATGCAAACCGATCCTCGACCTTCTTGGCCATCGCCTTCATGCAAATTGACTCTAATTCCAGATCAATCTCGGGGCGAATTTCTCGTGGTGATACCGGTTCATCGAGCGCGATTTGTCGGACTAACGACAACAAGTCGCCATCGAACGGAACTCTACCAGTCAATAGCCGGTATAGAACCACGCCAAGGCTGTAAATGTCACAGCCGGGACCCATTTGATCAACCTTGCCCGACACTTGCTCGGGCGACATGTAATGAGGTGTGCCCACCAAAGAACCGTCTCTTGTGAGCTGTTCTTCTGGTTTGCCTTCGCGTCGGGCAAGACCGAAATCCATGATCACCGGTTCTTTCTTTTTGTCGATCATGACATTCGCCGGCTTCAGATCCCGATGAATAATGCCGTGGCTGTGGGCTTCTTCCAAGGCAAGTGCCACCTTGCGTACCAAGTTCAAGACCACTTTGATCGACAATGGTTGATCTGGTTTCGCGAAGTCCGCCAGCGACTTGCCTTCAATAAAAGCCATCGTCATGAAGTGCGTGCCATTGGTCTCACCGACTTCATGGACGGGACAGATGTTAGGATGGCGTAGCGCCGCGACGGATTTGGCTTCACGATAGAACCGTTCGAGGATCGAGTCGTTTTGATCTGCATTCAGAAACGGCACTTTAATGGCAATCTTGCGTTCAAGCGTTGGGTCCTCGGCAAGATAAACAGCGCCCATGCCACCTTTGCCCAATGCCTTGATGATCTTATAGCGACCAAACAGTTCGGGGAGATCATAGCTGCTGCTGCCTTGATGCGGCACCTGCGTGTGCATCTGTGGCGAGCTGGCGGCACTGATTGTTTCGTCGTTTTCCCACTTGTCTCCAAAGACATGTTGAATCACTGATTGGAGTTCAGGGAAGCGATCAACATACTCCTGCGCACCCAGTGACTCGCCGCGTTTGTTCCGCCAATCAACCTCGGTGGAAACTAGTTCTTGGAACAAAAGCGTGCGATCTGATTCGGCAACCTGCGACAGGAATTCTGTTAGATCAGGGCGCTGGCCTGCGGCCCATTGTTGCTCAAATGCTTCACAGATCTCATCAATCCGTTGCAATTGCGCATGAGCTGTTTCGTCTCCCACAGCATTTATCCTCACGAATCGATGTTTGTAGGTCGTAAAGACGTAAAGACAGCCTACACGTCGCGGTTACTCGAAGTCAAATGAATTCGCGCTGCAGCCCATTGCCTTGATTCGTTGCTTGACGACTTAGCCGAACGTTTGCCTTTCCTGCAACTATCCCTTTTTTCTGCGAAATTCGATGTTCCCGCGGTGGCATGGTCCTTTTCGCGCACGGTTCTGGATGTACCTCATGAGTGAACAATCAACACACTTTCACAAAAGGAAAAGAACAATGAAAGCCATCATCCTCACCACCGGTTTCGTCACGGCTGTTTTGATCACTGTCGGAACAGCTACCGCTCAGCACCCGACGCACGACCACCATTACGGACAAAACTACCGTGGACGTGCCAAGACGTATGAAGAGAGCGTGTTGCGAGGCTGGGCCGAAGCTGCGCGTGGCATGGGTGAATACAACCACAAGACAGGTCTTGGCGTCGGTGAGTACGCTCGCGGTGTGGGAGAATACAACCGCGATACATCACGGGCCAACATCAACAACGAGATTGCCCGCAGCAAAAGTCTGGATAGTGATGTAAAAAGCGTTGAGTCGTATTTTCAGAAACGCGACATCAATCACAGGGCTCGAGCTAACGAATCCGCTTCCCGTCCAACGCCTCGCGACATTGCCCGATACGCGAAAGAACGCGCTCCTAAGCGACTTGGTGCTTATGGTTACGACCCGGAAATGAAAAGGCTCTTATGGCCCGTTGTGTTGAAGAACAAGGCGTACGAGGCCGAGCGAACAGCGATCGACAGTCTCATGTCCGAACGTACGTTGGACAATAGCGGTTTGGGGAGCGAAAACTACCACGAGATTCGGCATCTGGCAGCCACGATGGCAGGCAAGCTGAAGAAGAACATGGACGACGTGACGCCCACCGAATATGTGATCGCCAAGAGATTCATCACTGGCATTGAGTTGGAAGCCCAAACGACTGCCAGACCGAGCCAGGACATCCAGGTGAAGAATGTACCGCTGAAAGATCCCTTCCGCGGACTTCTCGTATCACTCCTGTCACTGGATGAGTAACTTGTCGACCACTAGTCATTCATCGAAACGCTTTTCTAGCCGAGCAGTCACAAACCTGCTCGGCTTCTTCTGTGAGACTCGACTAGCCACTCACCGCAGTGTGATTAGTGAGATACTATGCCCCCATTGCAGCAGACGAAAGATTCCACACTCTGATCGTTTGATACACTTTTCGAAACAGCTCTGCAATGTGATGAACACGCCTGTTCATCGGAGTCCGGCCGCCGTCCCGTAGCCCATTTTAAGGTCTCGAGAGACAGGTCTTTCCCCTCGTAAAAAACTCGCGTCGCTATTTCGATTCATCATCATTCCAAGTTTGTCGAATCATACGAAGCCGTCTTTTGACTGTCGTCAGCGAGCACTGTTGCTGCTCGGCAATCTCTTCATTTGAGTAACCTTCCATTTTCAGTAGTGCAATTTGCCTCAAGGAGTTGCTCTCGAGCGACTCCAGTTTCAATCGAAACTCCTCGCCAATCAAGGCAGCAAATTCAGGCGTCGGTTCTTGACCAACCATCCGATCGATCATGGCATCATCATCCTTGCCACCTTCCTGAACTCGCGCGACATCGCGTTTCTGCATTTTCTGATAAGCCGCCAGATCAGCGGCCTTGCGAGCTGTGATCACTACCAGCAAACGCCATAAACTATCCCGATCTTCAATATTGTCAAACCGCCCGTTTTGGGCACCGAGACAAAAACTCTTGAAGGCACTAAGCGCAACATCTTCCTCGTCCGCCATCTTGCGAGCGGTCCCCTCCAGCCGACGCCTCGCCAGACCGACAAGCCGAGAAAAATACGCTTCCCACAACCCTTGTGCCGCTTGAGACTTGCCTTGCTGAAGCTCGTGAAACCAACCGGTAACGGAGTTTTGTAATGGCATGAACGCCCAATTGTGGTTTTGATTGACGACTGAAGAGTTCAATCGACCTTAAGCTAACACGGATTGCGTGGCTGAAACAAGCTAAATGTGTCGCATGCATTGAATGGCATTATGGCTAACAATGTCGCAAGCACTGAGGCGATGGTTCTTCACGCGAGGTAGTCGCATTCTTCGGATTCGATTGGAAAAGTGCACAGGAATTCTCCAGCGAAAGTCAGGTTGTAGCTTCTCAAATCCGAGTGGCTTAGAATACTTTGGCCGGTATGTTTTTCCCAATGATCTATTCAAGACTTGGATTGCCATGAAGCGACAACTCGTCATCATCGCGGGACCTGATAAAGGTCGAAGCTTTTCACTTGCGGATGGCGAGTCGCTTGTCATCGGACGTGGCGAGGCGAGTGATACGCAGATCAATGATTCGCGGATGTCTCGTGTGCATTGCCAGGTGCATGTAGAGAAAGGCCGAGGTGACTCTCGCTGACGCGGGTAGCTCATCGGGCACGTTCATCGAGGGTACGCGAGTTACGCAGCGTGAGCTAATGCCTGGCGTTACCTTTCAGGTTGGCGATACACACCTGCGATATGAGGTCGAGGGCGATCAGGAAAAGGAGACGGTCGTCGGCGAGAAGGCACCACAAGCGACGGCTGGCAAACCGAGTTCACTTGCCGACCTTGTCGGACAGTCGATGGCACACTACGAGTTGCACGAGATCATTCACAAGGGCAACACGAGCATGATGTTCCGGGGCCTAGACACAAAGCACAATCGTCCCGCCGCGGTCAAAGTGCTCGATCCTCTGGTCACGGCCAACGAGGAAGAACAGGATCGATTTGTCCGCGCCGTCCAAACGATGATCGACATTAAACACAGGAATCTCGTCGAACTTTATCACGCCGGCAAGAAAGGAAAACTCTGCTGGATGGCGATGGAGTTTATCGACGGTTCCAGCATCATGGAAATCATTGACTTGATCGGAATTCAAGGAATGCTCGATTGGCGTGAAGTTTACCGTGCTGCTGTGCATGTCGGCCGAGCACTTGAGTGTGCTTACGAACACAAGATCATCCACCGAAACGTCACGCCCCAGAATCTAATGCAACGCAAAGGCGACAAAGTCGTCAAGCTTTGCGATTTGACACTGGCTAAGGCGCTCGAGGGTACGATGGCTCGACAAGTCACGGCACCTGGCCAGATGATCGGCGACCTGCCGTACATGTCTCCTGAGAGAACGCGAGACGGCGCCGATGTCGATATTCGTAGTGACTTATGGCCTGGGCGCGACGCTTTATGCGTTGCTAACCGGACGACCACCGTTTGCAGCGGACTCGACACCGGAACTGGTTCGCGCCGTGCGCGAACAAGACCCCATCAAACCGAAAGAAATCCAACTCTCAGTCGACGAGAAGTTTCAAGATGCCGTGATGATGATGTTGGAAAAGAACCCCGATAAACGTTTTCAATTTCCCAGTCAGATGTTACGAGAGGTGGATCGAATCGGCAAATACAACAACATCGATGCAGACCATTCCAACTGGGTCTAACTGCGGCCAGTTTGTTTCCTATGTCCCTCGCCCAATTGCTGTGTTTCGTGTGATGACTGCGATTCGACGCATCGATTTCTGCACGATACGTCGATGGTGGTTCGGGCACGTCGTTTGCGATCTTTGACAGAATCGCCAGCATCCCGCCCTCAAACGGCAGATGCCCCGTCAGCAACTCATAAGGGAACGAAGCCCGCGCATTGAGGCGCTTTCGGCAAAGCGAGCAGCAACACCACCGTGAACATCACAACGCGCAGTGGCTGCGCGCGGCAACTAACGCTTGGTATCGATCAATTCAGTTCGGAACAACTGTCGATCGAATCTGTTTTGCAAAAGTCACCACCGGACAAGTTCACACGGATTGCAAATCGAGACGCCAAACGCGGTGACATGATCACACCCTATCCAAGATCAAATCCGCCAGCCGCGCCGATCTATTCGCCGGCGCTCGAGGATCCAATGCCTCACAATAACGCGACGGTAGCCCCCATTGGGTCCTATCTCGGTCACCGGTCGCGTCGAACGGGGTCCAGAGTTGCGGCATTCGACCGAATTTGTGGCCTGAAGAAATCGCTTACCCTTACCTCACGATGACGCGCAAGGACCCTGACGTTTTGAACCAAATGCGCAGATTGCGAGCAAAAGAACTTGATTCCCAGTCGCCGAAAACCCTTGAGGACATCGAAGCCTATCTCCAAGGTCGCTTGTAAAGCCGTGCCTTTGCTAAGCGACTATCCCGCGCGGGCGGTTCGTTGGACAATGTCGTCGCGGTCCTGCACGAAAAGAGCGATGGCCTATTCTTGTTCGCGCGTCAAGCGTTGGACGGTATCGAGCGTGATGTGATTGACCGACTCGACGAATTGCTCCCAGGATTGTTGGAAGTTATCAGCCGGCGCGACTTGTGCTGGACGTAGTTGTTGCGGCCGCCAAGCCCGCAGCAGCCAAGCGTGTCGCACGTGACGGTAATTCCACTGGTCCAGTTCGGACGATGTTGAGAAGGATGTTCCGGCGATGACCGCCCGCTATTTTCCGACATTCACTCAGAAAGATACTTCTTGCATTTGTAACAACGCGGCTTGGCAGACTTGGTGTTCCAAGTGTGGCCGCAAGGACAGGTGACTTGGCGTGTGGCCGGCTTAGTGAGGTCAGAATGTCTGAAGTTTCTCAGACCGATCTCTAAGAGCTGTCGGGCGATCACGTTTTGACTGACACTTTCTCGATTTGCCAACTCCGTGATTTGGTCGACCGTACCCCGCGGCAAGCGATACTTCTTTTCAACGCCGTCTACCAACTCAGCTCGGCGTCCTGATCCTGTTCGCTTGCCGCCGTGCTGAGGCGTCTTCTTGCGCTTGCTCATGCAGCGCACCTTACATCGGTGCATCCCGTGGATCAAGTGTTATCTTGATTATACACCCCTCACTTTGGAAACTGATTATTTTGTCCATTATTCTGGCGTTATCCGAGAGGGATCAATTGAAAATCAGGCCGGGGGGCATCGGAAAAACGCATCAACGTAAGTCTTGAAAACTCGTCGCGGTCCGCCTTATTACAGACGGACTTGATTGTCGACCCCGTCTATCAACTCAAGCCGATAACGCCACCCGCATAAGGAAGTTTGAAGTGATCACGATCAACATTGAAGGCAGCTCGAACCACGTCAACGTCGGAGCACCCGCGCCCGTTTCACGAACCGAGCAATCTTTGATTGCTGGCGGCCGACGGTTGGTCGACGAAAATCGTTTTGTTTGCCTGGTGGATGATGAATTGACGATCGTCCGCCGCGTTGAAACGGGCCGCGGGCTGCGAGCTTTCGACGAGTCGATCAATCGATTCATCAAGCTCAACAGTTTCGAAATCATTCGCAGCGCGTTTGTTAGCGAGACCTATTCGGAAATCGTCGAAGACGGCCCCGTTGCGGTCGCCTTGTACGGGGAAGAAGAGGATGACACCGAAATTGTCGACGGCTATCTGGAGTGCGAAGACGACATCGCGGACGACACCGAAGAGGAGAATCTGTACGACGACGTGATTGATTACGGAGATTTCAACGACGACTCGGAGGCCGCCGAAGTCGCAACGCCGACCGATTGTGAGGTCGAGATGTTGAAGATGATTCTAGACAGCCGCGGCCGAGAGATCGAAGATTTGAAAGTTCAAGTCGCCACGCTTGCGGCAATCGTTGACCGGCTGGTTGGTCCAACCATGAAATACGTCGCCATCGATTCAGTGGCCGGCTGTTGAGCGGGCAGAAGTTTGAAGTTCTAGGCGCTTTCATCACCAGACTGTTTGGCCTGGTTGATGATGTCTGCGCACATTGCGTCGCGTATGCCGTTCAATCGATCCATCGCCATCTGGGCGATTTGCCGCAGCTCATGCTGCCCGCGCAGCGCACCGACCATCGATCGAAAGTGCGCAATCCCTTCCATCAGCTCCTCACCGCCGGCGATCCGCTCGCGAATCACCAGGTTCAAGACCGCCCGCAGTTTGCTATTGTCTGGTGCGGTGACGTTCCAGTGTTTTCTTACCAGCGTTGATGTTTGCATATCGTTGCGGCCCATGTGAGGGTTGCGATTGGTGCCAGGCATCCATTAGTGGGAAAGTTTGAAGTTTATTCAAGCCCCGCCACAAACACCGCGATTTTCTCGGCGATTTCTGGGCGGGTTACTTCGATCTCGAATTCGAACCGATCCATGTAGGATTGGCTCGCGTGCATCCTCACAACGCCGTTTTCCAGGCGTTGCGTTTCGGGATAGCTCGCCGATTTCCAGTTGCGTTGATGTGCCAGCCGGCGTTGCCCCATCGCACGGGCAACGCCCAGCATATCACACCGTTTCGCAACGTCGCCGGCCTGGCTGCTTTGCTGGTTTTCCTTCCATTGTTTGTGCCCCTCGCATAATCCGTTGTTGATGAGTCGATTAGTTATATCCCGCGGCATCGACGCCGGCGATCGATTCGCGGCGACCGTGATTTCTTGCGGCAACTCGACGTCGCGCCGGAGATGACAATCCACCGGATGCAATTCGTACCGATCACCGTGCCACGATTTCATAAAACGGATTTTGGCCCCGTCCTTGTGGACCAAATAAACTCGTTCCGCATCGACAAGCGTTTCGCGCTTCCAGTCGTCGCCCAAACATTCGGCGACCAGGCCGGCCGCACAGCGTGTTTCGACTCGGATCGCCGCATTGAGTCGTTCGCGAGTCTGCCAGTGGTCGCCGATCTTGCGCCAAGCGACCGGCAAACGTTTGGTGGCGGCGTTTTGGCGGGCGCTTGGTGGTTTGTCGGCCGGCGTGGCGACCGGTTTTGAGGGCTTGCGCGATCGCGGCGGCTTGTCAAGATCAATGCCTAGCTGTTTGGCCTTACTTTGCAGCTTGGCAATTCTTGCCGCCAGTCGATCGGCTGTCGTGTCGACTGGCGTCTCTTCCGTTTCGACGGGCCGCGGTGGTTTGCTGTCGCAATCAATGCATGAATTGCCAGAACCATGCGGCGACGTTAAAGAAAACTGGCCGACTGTTGTGCCGCAAAACTGACAGCAAGGGCCGCTTGTGACTGTGGACATAATTCGACTCCCGTGTAGGAAAGTTTGAAGTTTTTGAGCTACCATCATCAGGCCGCGTTGCTCAAGCGCGACGACGGGCCACTTGCGGCCCGTTTCGGATTTAGTCGGCCGTGTAGGTGCCAGGTCGAATCAACTCCGGATTTTGCCAAGCATCGGGGCGCGCTCCTTTGGGCGCATCGGCGGTCAACGTTTGCGACTCGTGGAAAACGCAAGTCGTCTTGGGAAAGCAGGATTGTGATTTGTCCTTGCTATCGTCCGATTCGCCAGCCTTGCGGGACTTCGGCACCCAAACGGTGATGCGCTGCGAGATTGCGCTCTTGGCAACCTTGCGACCTTTGGCTTTCCACGCTTTGAACGTCAACACATTCTCGCGCGGTTCGATATCGTCCGGATCGACACCGACGCCGGCGAAATGAAAAACGACAGCGATATCGTTTTTCGAAAATCCGGACGTGATTCGTTCCAGGGCTTGGGCAGGTGTTTCGGTGACTGTTGACATTTTCTCGACTCCCGTGAAGAAAGTTTGAAGTTTTCGAGCTACCATCGTCAGGCCGCGTTGCTCAAGCGCGACGACGGGCCACCGCGGCCCGTTTCGGCAAGTGTCAAGAGTTTGAAGGTTTTAACATCGCCCCCGATTCAATGTCATTCAAAGCGGCCCGCAAATTCCAGCTATGCGACCCTAGCAGCTTGGCATATTCAACGAGGGGTTGCCCGTCTAAGTCATTCTCTCGTGCGATAGATTGCGCACGTTCGGACAACGCTAGCCGGGTAGCTTTGTCGTCGGTCAATTCCAACTTGACGCAACGCGACAGAAACGGCAGCGCATCGACGTTCTTATCGAACAGCACTCCGCCGGAGACCGTTGTTGTGAAAATCCACGTGACGTATTCCGGCGCGTTTTCGATGGCCGTCAGCAAACGCGATACAATCGGCCCGCGTAGCTTGTGCGCTTCGTTGACAATGAACACCCAGCCGGAACCACCGATTGCGCGGGAAGTATATTCCGTGCGCTCGATGTCGCGAATGCGATCGATCGACAAGTCTTGCGCGTCCATTTCGTCGACAGCAAACCCCTTTGCCAATTGACCCGCCAAAACGCGTGCAATCGTCGTTTTGCCCTGCCCTGATTTGCCCGTGATCCAATACGACCGGCCGGCCAAACCGCGCTTTGCCAGTGCGGCAATTCGCTGTTTGACGCTTTGATGTCCGGCGACCTGGTCAAGTGTCGCCGGCCGATATTGCTCGGATAGTGAGTTCATTTTTTCGACTCCCGTGTAGGAAAGTTTGAAGTTTTCGAGCTACCATCGTCAGGCCGCGTTGCTCAAGCGCGACGACGGGCCACCGCGGCCCGTTTCGGCGGGGTCAAAAGTCTGAAGTTTTCAAGAGAGGGCGCAATCGAGGGTTGCAAGAAGTGCGTCCAGATCCAGAACATCGGCGTCGTTTTCGACTTCGTCGCCGTTCGCGTCCAAATCCAGAACATCGGCGGCGCGATCAATTGCCGCATCCAGTTCGATTTCGATTTCAAGCAGTTCTAAACGTGTCATGATCCGACTCCCGTAAAAGGTTGGAGTTTTTCGAGCGTCGCTTGATTCACGAGGTGTACAATCAAGTCGCTCTACCCTAGCACGTCGGGCCGCGAAAAATAACGACTTACGACGAAAAGTTTTTCCGATGCCCCCCGCAAAATTTTGGGGTTCCACAGGCGCGCGCTTCGCGCAAGCCGGAAAAATAATCCCCAAAAGAATCACTTTCCATCGGAGGGGTGAAATGTTGGGACTTTAGCACGGCGTTCGTCGCACGCGCACGTTACGCGCGTAAGATTCGAACTTTCTGGACTAGGTCTCGTGACGGTGCACGCGCGCGCTTCGCGCAAGCTGGAACCGCAGCTCGCGACCTGATCCGCTGCGAGTCGATCGCGGCGTGCCAGGCGGCCTGGAACTTGGGACTTCCGGCGGAGCGACCACGCACGCGCGCGCTTCGCGCAAGCTGGAACCGCGGTTGCGACCTGGCAAGAAGAAGTGATTGCGCACCGTTGACGCATCTTGGCGGCCTGGCAGGGCCAAAACAATCCGCCAAAGTCGAAGGTACTCCTGGGGGGTACGCCCCCTGAGCGGCTCCGCGGGTGCCGCTCACATAGTGCGCACCAGTACCAAAAAAATTGGGTTGTACTTACTGGTTTTGATCGGTCACTTTCTGCTGGGAGGCGAAGTCCAAAGAATCATGAGATTGGGCAAAACTCCATTCGACAATTCCCATCAGTACTGTATGGCTTCTGGTTCGGCTTGATGCGACTCGGCTACAACACCCTGTACTTTTTGAAGCAAGATTTGGGTAATTGTTGGGCTTGTAGGATCACGCTGCCATCGCTGGTATTCGAAATCGCTAGGTGTGTTCGTGCAAATTCAGTTTGTTCGGTGTTGGTCATGCTGCCCCAGACGGGGCTGTATTTGCGAGTGAGATTATCAATTTCCGCCTGGTCGATCGCGAGTTGTCTATTTCGCAATGCCTCTTTTTGGATTTCGCGTTCTCGGATCGCGGTATCCCATTGTGTCTGGCACCTCCGTGAGTAATCTGGGCTTTCGTCAGGCCAAAGACGAGGATCGTCGAATCGTTGTCCCGGACGTGCATTGATGACTCGTTGGTAAACAGCGCCGCCGCCGAAAGCACCGGGTTTGCTTTTGCTGAAGTTGACAATCGCGAGCACGTCATCGGGCGACACCTCATTTCTAATCGCTACTTCAATCGCTTGTCCTGCCTTGCCAACTCCGCAATTTGTCAATTCCTCCACTACCTCCGCCCATTCGTTTGGTATTGGTGGTTGAATGGATTGTTCATTTGGTATTGTTTGGGACGCGCCCGCGCGATTACCTTCGGTCGCGCCGGCGCGACCACCGCTGGTTGCGCTAGTGCGCCCATTGCTAGTCGCGCCGGCGCGCCCACCCATTAAGGTGTACAGGTTTGACTTTCGTTTGCTCTTTTTTCGATCGACGCGAATTAGTCGTGCGGATTCAAGCCGTTTTATCGAACGTGTTACTGAACCTCGATTCAAGCCTGTGTCGTCCGCGAGGCGGCTCAGACTGGGATAACAAGTTCGATGGCTATCCGCGTAAGTCGCCAAAGCAACGTAAACCACGATGTCGCTGTGCTTGATGCGTCGATTACGTAGAGCCTTCAACACTCCGCAAGGAACGATTCCAAATCGCTCTGACATGGCTCATTTTCCCACCTTGGCGAATACCTCTGTTGCGTATCCAGAGCGCGGGTTCACGCGTGTGCCAATCTTCTTGATGCGACCGGATTTTTCGAGTTGCTTGAACGCGGTGGTCAGATCCGATGGAACTCGATTCAGAGCGCTCGCTGCCTCTTGTCGCGTCACTCCTTGATTGCCGGCCCCCACAATCAATTCAAAGACACGTTCTCGAAGTGTGGAGAACCGACCGCTACGCGAGAGATCTTCGGCGGCAGCTCGGCTGGTTTCGCTGTCACGAGCATGGGGAACGTGCTCGACAGCTTGAACGACCGGCCGTGATTGTTGCGGCTTTAAATCGAAGAGGGGAAGGAACTCGCCACTGTACGGATTTTCTGATAAGCTGGGCATTGCATAAACTCCATGCTTGGCCGTTAGCGACACACCCCTGTCGCTGCGGCCGTCTTTGTTGGGGGAACTTGGTTAGATACCGGCCGCGTCTAGTTCGTTATTCGCCTGGGCGATAAAACGACTGCGGGACGACGAAGAGTTTGGTTTCTCGCCGTCCGCGGCAGCGGTGGTTGCTTCAATGAAACGTGTAAGAGATTCACGGGATGCATAGCGCCGGCCACCAACAAGAACGGTCTCAAGTTTGATGCCCCGACAACCGCGTTGAATCCAACGCCAAACCGTGCTGATGTGTGGACGGTTGGGCACTTCGCCGGGAATGTCGCGAATCGCAATCAGTTTTTCGTACTCGATGTCGATCGACATGCTGTTTTCTCCATAAAAAGAGTCGCGTGATTGAACGCGGTCGAGTAAACAGCAATGCGATATGTGAACAAAACGAGTTGTCCCGTCATTGTCCGGTGTCTTGTGTGGCAAACAAGTGAGGGAATCGGAGGGTTTGACGTATAAGGTTTTCCGCCGTTTTTTCTACCTTGTCGCGTGGGACATTCGGAATCTCTCGTTCAACAAGTTCCTTCGCGACGTCAATCTTGTTAGGGTACGCTGGCTGTCCGAGCTTGATGCTCAACTCGTTAATCAACTTTGTAACCAACGGGTTTTGGGGAACTAGGTTTTTTTTCCTGTCCGGTTTGCTGTCCGGTTTGTCCGGTGCCAATTTCAAGATACGTATCAATTCAACCGATGCCAGAAATGGATCGATGGGAAGTATGCTCACGAAGTCCTCTTCGTCGAATGAGTCGGCTACTTCTTTCTCGAGTGCTTCGAGATTATCCCAATCGTTTTCCTTTATTCCTCTCTCGCGAGCCAACTTGTAAACTCGCGACACCAAGGGAAGTGATCTGTCAGCTCGCAAAATGCTCCCTTCCCGGCATTCCCACGCGACGACAAGCAATAGGGTTATCCAGCGAGAGTGGTCTGACAGTGGTTCGAATTTGCCAAGCCGGCCAGACAATTCACTCTTGCCGCTGGAAAGAAGATAGCCAGCGTCATTCGAAATCGCTTTGAACAACTCCGCCCCGTCGCTCGCTTCTCGATTGAATTTATGTTTTTCCGCGACAAGGTCTCGTTCGCCAGTAGAATCGGTTACCTTCGTGCGGCCGTGTCGCTCGTGGAGAATTAGCCGCTGGCGGCGCTCGTCGAACATCCAATAATTCCAAAACACGGGCGACGATCCAATGCGATAGCAGCCACATCCAGCCAAGTCGCGGTGTTGCAGATATGCTTCAGCGAGACCAACAACTGAAGAGATTGAGAGCCGGAGAAATGGAAAACGCGTCGCCCCCTCGCGAAATCGTTGTCCGACATCTCGCCACGCAAACGACTTTGCCATTATTCACCCATTTAAATTGGGTCCGCCGGCCGTCGACGTGGAAGAACGGGTGATTGAAACCACAGCAACGACCGGCGTCATGCGAGAGCGACTCGCAACCCACGCCGTATTCTACCAGAATCCTCAAGATCCTATCAGCATCGTTGCACTAATCAACCTATTCGTTTTTTTCTGAGCACTTCGACGTGATAGTGAGGACAAGAAAACGTGCGTCGTCGTCAGCTAACCGCCAATCACCCTTTTCAACTGCCAGTGTTGCGGTCACTTTTTCCGTTTCAGTGGTCGCGCCAATCGTCATGGGCATGTCGAAATCAACCAAGTGCCTAATCTCAAAGACGGCGATGGTGAAGAATTTGACCTGATCCTCATCGGCCGGCATCGCGAGCAAGAGTCGAATTTGGTAGAGGTCCAATGGGTCATTGCCAATCGCGTACAGAGTTAGGGGAGAATCCTCACGTTTGAAGATACGCGCGTTACCGTCCGTTGTCCCTTCCTCGTAGTAAAACTCCCACTTTTCGCCTCCAGTGCTGCCGATGAGTTTGCCAACGTGTACACGTGAGCCTAAACCACCCTTGTTAACCTTACTTTCGTTTGCCCCAACTGTGCGCGACGGCGGATTCTCAGTTGCTCGTTGTGTTGGTACTCGGGGGGCCCCTGGCGAACCAAGCCAGACGACAAACGAGAACAAGACAATCGTGCATGCAATTCCAACCACAACGCCGTGCCAGACCTTGGTCATGTCGGTAGCCCCCGGTTGGCTGATTTCGTTAAGTACGACCGAACCGCACTTTCAACAGCAAACAATCTAACACTTCCCTGACCGGATCGCTGCGATGGCCTCGATTAACAACCAGCCAACGCAAGAACAAATCGCATACTCTTTCGACCTCTGTACTTCAACTGCTGAGAGACGGAATTGGTGGTTGGCTGAGGCTGATCATTTAGCTCAATTGCTGGCAAACAAACGTCCTCGCCGTCCCACATTTCTCGATGCTCTGCGCAGCCGTAGTGTTGAACGGTGGCGCTGTCCCACTTCTCGAAATCGCACGCTGGCCGCCAAAGCCGACGAGGGGACAGGCTGACAAAACGATGAGTTCGTTCGTCCCGATACTGCCACCCTCTGCCACATCGGGTCAGTGACCTCCGGCAGAGCCGGAGGCTTGAAATATGGGAGCCGCTCAAAGCGG
>CAYFJO010000196.1:0-19120 GCA_964343305.1 uncultured Pirellulaceae bacterium
ATCCTGGGAAACCTTTTCAAATCCTTCTGCCGCCATCTTTAGACTCTCGTGCCGCCTCATGTCCGCTTCGGCATACGTGTCTCCGATTTCTTCCAGGACGGCTGGCAAGAGCAAGCGACTTTCCAAGAAGTTCGAACGATACGTGTTTCGTTGTTCAATGAGTTTTCGATTCCCCGGTTTCGCGGGAAAGAGAAGCTTTGGAATCGCTTTCAGCTTGGCTTCGAGTTCGTCGCGGACGGTTTCGAAGATCTTCGCTGCTTTGTTGTATTGTCCGCGTGCCTCGGCCAGAAGTCTGTTCTTTTCTTCTCGTGAAATGGTGGACTGTTTCGACCGCTCAACATTGGTCCGTGCACGTTCGACCAGGACGTTGGCAATTCGCGACTTTGCCGATTGCACGAGTGGATGGTCTTTTTGAACTTTGGAGAATAGTTCCAGGTATTTCGTCGCTTGGTCGAGTCTTTCTTTGCGCTTGGCGATGTCGCGTTCCATGCGCGACGCTTGAATGAGCGTGATGCCGCGTTCGTAGTCCACGATTGCCAGCACATCCTTGGCGACTTTCATGTCCTTGGTGATGCGATCCAGGTACTCCATCGCCTCGTCGTAAAGGCCACGCTCACGCAGGCCGTTCAAAAACTGAAGTTCCCTTTCTTGTGCGTCGGTGACCGAAATGAAAACAAGGCTGACACACATGACAATTGCCGAAGCGATGGGCCACATTTGCGACGCGGGCAATTTGTGTTGGAGAGACATCGTTTATCTCCTGGAATGCGGATTGGAATGCAGCCTGGTTCGTTGATTGGGGCGTGATTTATTCCTTCAAAATCACATTCGTTCCACTAGTCGTGGATTTCTTGTTTTCTTGCGCGCAATTTTGGGACAACGCAGAGGAACGAAAGGCGCAAAGAAAGTTGGAAATGATAATCTCTGCACTCTTCGTTTCTCTGCGTTACATGAAACAGCATGTCCACTCAACGTCTTTTGGTTGCGGCCAAGGCCGCGCCGCTAAACAACTAGTCGGTTTCAAGCACGTTATTTAATTGTGCAACGCGAGCCTTTTCGTCCAGTTGAAGCGATTCGAATTTGCCGCTGCCGATCGTATTGTTGGCCAAAAGGTTCGCGTTGCCTGGGCCTCGAAATCGAATCATGCCTTTGGCTTTCTGAACATCTCGATCGTCCGACAGGGCACATCCGTTCACGCTGATGGACTTCGAGTTCTGGACGTCGATGCCATAGGGAACGCCGCCGATAAACTGGCTGCCACTGACCGTGATCCGCCGGCAGTTTTCGATTTCGAGCAGTGATGCTCCAGTCTTTTGGCCGTCAGGATCTTTGTCTTCGATCGTACAACCACTAATCGTGCAGTTTTTCGAATCGACGAGGCGAACGCCAGTGTGAGCGGCCGGCGTGTGACGACGAAAACTGTTCGCGCCGATGTTAATATGGTCGGACTTTTCAACCAGTAAGTTTCGGTTGCCGCATGAATAAATGCAATTGCCGCTGATTACAACGCCGTGACAGCCGGTCAAGTGCACGTTGTTTTCCTGGCTGCCGATGATGTTGCCCGTGATGGTCCACAAGCCCGGCGGCCGGCTCTCGTCCGGGTTTTCGATGATGCGAATGTTCGCACCGCCAGGCGAGAAAGTTGCTTGGATCGTGTTCGACGCGACAGTGATTTCGTTCACGCTTGCGCCGTCGGCCGTCGTGTCGATGTAAATCTCTGCCGTCGGCGTCGGCTCGGTTTCGTGAGCGCGATAGTTGTTGTACTCGATGTCATTGCCGGTGATTTGCAGGTTGCGAACTTCCGATCCTGAGATGCGAATCCCGCCTTCGCGGTTGTAACTGATGTGATTGCTCGCGATGTTAATCTGGTGCAGATTCACTTTGTCCAGAAAGATGCCGATGCCCGTGTTGAAATAAATGTGACAGTGGCTGATCAGAACATTACGATTTCGCTGATGCAATCGAATTCCATGCCGCACTTTTCGAATCAAAACACCCTCGAACACCGACTGCATCGTTTGGATCAGCTCAATTCCGTCGGCATCGGAACTGTCGCCCTCGATCACGAGGTTTTTAATTGTCGGCAATGCTTGCGACCAAACTTCAGGCTTAACGCTGCCAGGATCGCCCGTGCCACCGTGCGTTCCGACCAGTCGAAACGCTGGCCCCGATCCCGTCATCACCACGCGCGCCGTCCCCATGCCGTCGATGCAAAGCGGCCCGTCGTCTTTCAACAGGATCTCAATCGTCTGGCTGATGAGATACGTGCCGCGCGGCAATTCGATCAAACCGTCACCGCCGGCCACCGCGTGCTGGATCGCCTCGGTGTCGTCTGTCTTGCCATCGCCGCTGGCTCCGAAGTCTCTGACGTTGCTCATCAAGTTTGCTCCTTTGGATTGCGTTTCTGGTGCCCTAGAGAATAACACGCCCTCGCAGTAATCGCGATTGATATAGCCGGAACGGTGGAGAAATCTGTTGCCCAACCGCGCGGCGCAAAGGAACGTCGCACGTCCGTCGATCGGCGAGGATCAGACGAGCGAGGACAGCCTGTAGGGCGTCGCGCGGGTCAACACCATCGCTTCGATAAGATGAAAACGATTGTCCACTTCCGCAAAACAGCAGTTCCGACCCGCGTCTTTTGCCCGGTAAAGGGCGGCATCCGCGCGGCTCACAAGACTCAACGCGTCGTCTTCGAGCGTCGCCATCGTCACACCAATGCTGACGCTGACTTGATAGTATCCGCCGTTCCACTGACAGGTGTTGGCAAAGATCGCAAGCCGCAATCGCTCGGCAACGACTTCGGCCCCGTAGATATCCGTGGCCGGTAAGACCAGCGCAAACTCTTCACCGCCGAAACGCGCCACCAGGTCCGATCGGCGCAAATCTTTCGGTAGCAATTCGGCGACCTTGCGCAGCACATGGTCGCCGACGAGATGGCCATGTTCGTCGTTGAAAGCCTTGAAGTGATCGATATCAATCAACAGCAATGAAAACGGCACTTGTCGCCGCGTCATCGCCAACTGCCGCTGCAATTCGTGATCCAGCGCGCGACGATTGGCAACGCCAGTGAGTCCATCGAGCAACGCGGCATCCTTGTATTGCACCAGTTTCTTTTGCCGCGTCATCGCATGTTTCAGCAGGCTGCGAAACAAAGCCGCGCACACATCCTGCTTGCAAAGCGCCTCTTGGGCTCCCGCCAGGATCAACTCGTTGCTGGCATCCAGTGCAATCGATTCGGCCAGGACGATGATCGGAACACCAGGCTGAATGTCACAAAGGCAGTGAATCGCTTCGAATTCATGCCAGCCCGGTTCGTGGCAATGAATCAGGATCGCGTCGAAGTCGCGCGTTTGAAGGCGCTCGATGGCGTGCTTCAAATCACGAGTGTATTCGACCAGGCGCGGCTCGCCGCTGGCGTAGGTGATCAATTTCGCGGTGGGCTCGTCCAGCGGAGAATCGCCCGCGGACAAGACCAACACCGGATTTATGGTGTCACTTGACATCATGATTTCGTGCAAGTCGAGTAACGGTTTCTAGTGTATCGTTCGGAAATACAATTCTTTGCACTCCTCAGATTTCTGTAACCAAGTCCGTGACGATGGGCAGGCGAGCCGGGGTGGGCTCACCTACCGAAGGAGAGAACTCGGAAGCCGGTGGCGAAGGACCGGGTCGCCCAAATAGGTATCCTTGCGCAAAGTCGGCGCCGTGCTCCAGCGCCCATTGCCATTCGCCTTCAAACTCAACGCCTTCGACGATCGATTGGACACCGAGATCGTGCGCGAGTTCCAAGACCTTGGCCGCCACATGGCTCTTGTAACCATCGCAGTCCACATCACGAATGAGCCCCATGTCCAATTTGACAAAGTCCGGCTTGATTTGTGCCAGCAGATTCAACGAACTATATCCAGCTCCCAAATCGTCCAGCGCGACGCGATAACCCGCCTCGCGAAAAGAGTTCAGGATGCGAAGCAATTCTTCCAGCCGCGTGATGGATTCACTTTCGACCACTTCGAAGACAAACTGATCGGGAGACAACGTCGACTGCGATGCGGCGCAGTGTGTGGTCCGCAGGTGGGTCAACGAATTGTCGATCGACCGGGGGTTGAAATTGATGAAAACTGCCGTGTCGAGCGTGTTCCGTCGAGCGGATTGAATGGCGGTCAAACGCGCCGACTCGTCCAGCGCAGGAAGAAGCTGTGTCGCGCGGGCAACGGCGTAAAGGTGGAAAGGCAGGATCAATTGCCCTTCCTCGTCAAACCCCCGCAAGAGGCACTCGTAGGCAAATACCTGTTGCGGAGATTCACATCGCACGATGGGTTGGAAATAAGTCGCCAGCCGATTTTCGTTCAACAACGTGCAAAGCTGATGCCCCTCCAGCGCGCTGATCATGTCGGTCAGGGTCAAGGCGTTCATCATGTCCGCATACGTGGGCACCTCATTCCGATGAGACAGCCGGCATCGAATGGACTGCTGGTCCGACGCCTCCAAAGTGTCGGAGCAGGCGGTGGAAAACTTGGCAAGTTCGCCAGTCGAAAAGCACACCTTCATGACTTTGGGAAACGGCTGATGATACTCAAGCCCCACCGCCGAGATCACGTGCCGTAGCCGTCGATCCGTAGAACTTGCGGCAGCGGTCAAAAAAAGGTCGCCTGAATCAAGCAACCCAGCCTGGGTTGGGTCACATGGTGCATTTAGATTCATGAAGATCAAGATCTGAAATGTGCATAAGACGAGAGATTGCAGCCCATTGAAAATATAGGTCACAAACGGACCAAGGTCGGAGATTTTTCGTTAAAACCTTGTTGGCTCCACACGACCGATGGCCTGTCGTTTCGGAATGCCCGGCCGACAGAATCAAGACTAAGAGCTTGGCAAGCAATGATTTCGCTCGCTTGCGTTTGCCATTAAGTTCAGTTAAACACATATAGAAAACGAGACGAACTGATGCGAAGACTCCAGGATTTGCGTATGTTTCACCGTGTTTGCATCTTCGTGTGTATGCTGGCCATGGGGTCCGCGCGGGCGGACGATCCCGCAGCCTTTGATTTCACGCGGATGGTCGCTCATTGGGCAAAGTATGGTGATGGGGGATACTTGTCTTTCATTGACGATGCCGAGCCGGAGCTTGTGCAACTCGGTTTCTATGGCGGTCATTTTTGGAGCCTCGCCCATACGCCCCAGTACAAAGGTTACCCCGCACATTTCCCCGTCCAGGGACTCGATGAATGTGCGGATTGGTTCGCGGACAAGAACCGCTCGCTACGTCGCCGCAACGTCAAGGTCGTCGGACATTTCAATGTCGAATTCCTGGTCGGCGAGCCGGATGGACCGGACGGGCCGCGCGGTTTTTTCAAATTCTATCGTGAATTGTGGGACGAGAAACTGTTGGGACCGAAGCCCGTTGACGATCCGCTGGAGTTGTTGGAGCGCGGCGCGGATGGCACACCAATCATTCACAACAGTTACAAGATCGGCGGCATGCACGAGTATTGGGCGTGTCTGCGAAATCCCCATTGGCAAACGGTGTTGAAAGCCTGGGTCAAGCGCGGAATCGATCTTGGCCTGGATGGCTTCATTGCAAACTATTTCTATCGTCACAATTGTTTGTGCGAACATTGCCAAAGCAGCTTTCGCAAATACTTGGCCATGAATCACTCGTCCAAAGCGTTGCAAGATCGGTTTGGAATCGCCAACCTGGATCGCCACAAGTTCGACGAGCTGGTTTGCTGGCATGACCCCAACGAATCGACGCCGCTGCGGTTGGAAATGTTGCGGTGGTCGCAAATCTCGAACAAGCAAGTGTTCGATGAAGTGTTGGTTCGGCACGGTCGATCGTTGAAGCCGGATCTGTTGGTCGCACAGTGGAACCACCTGGGCAACTTTTCACAGATCCGTGGCGACGAACGTTGTTTGCTGCCCGCCGAGCTGTGGTCGAAGGACGAGAGCTATTTGTGGTATAGCGCCGGCGGCAGTGCGTTTTACACCGATTTGGAAAACAATTTCGCGGGCGATGTTACGCTGCAAGCTCGCTACATCCGCGGTGCGTCGGGCGACAAGCCGTTCACGATCGGCAAATATGAGAACACCCGAATTCGATCCGCGATTGCCGAACTGGCGGCCAACGGCGGCGCTCCGATGGGATTCTACACACGTTTTACGGACCCGGCGGCCAGAGCCGAGATCGTGCGGTATTACCAGTTCCTCAAGAAGTACGATCAATTGTTCAAAACGAACACGTCGCATGCGGAAGTCTTGTTGTTGTTTCCGCGCAGATCCGTCCACGAAGGCCGCGTAGAGGACGTTCAGCGGTTTCGCGACATTGGCAAGCAACTGCTGGACCAGCACGTGTTGTTCGATGTCCTGCCAGATGATCTGGCGACAAGCGACGTCCTGTCGCGATACGATCACATTTATCGACCGAGTGAGTTATCTGGCAACGTCGAACGTCCAAAGGCGACAAGTCGTTTTGATGCACCATGGTCTGTTCGCGTGGCGGCAAGCCGGCCGCAGCACGGCCGTGATCTGACGCTCCACTTCGTGAACTATCATCGCGAAGAACCGCCCAAAGCGAAGAATGGCCGTCCCAGCGCTGGCCGCGGCGCGGAAGATGAAAAACCAATCGCCGTCGATCCGATTGAAGTTGACGTTGTTGTTGCGGGGGGCGCCGTCAATCAGGTCGCTTTCATGACGCCGGAACACCCAAAACCCATCTCGCTGGAATTTACCCAGGCCAAAGGCCGCGTACGGTTCACCGTGCCTTCCTTCCTTGTCTATGGACTGGCAAACATTGATCTCCGTTCGAATTGATGGATGTCCGCGCGGCGTTTGGAAGTCGAGACCTAGAAATCAGACGCTATTACAAGTACCCTTGATTTCTGGTTTAATCACGGTGAAAGCGTTGTCAGACAGTTGCATTCACTTCCCCGATTGAGACTCCTCTGCGTTGAATTCATGTCCAATTCTGAGACCCCCGCACCAACTTCTCGACCCGCCACCGCGAAGAAACGCCTCTTCCCGATGCATCTCACGCCGTTCGAAAACTACATGTTTGTCGACGATCGGCCACGATATCCGATGACGTTTGTTGTCGAATTTGAATTCTCAGGCAAGCTGCTGCGCGAAGCATTCGAACGGGCGATCGACGACGCGCTCGAGCGACACCCGCTGCTGCGAGCGATCATTCGGGCCGCAAAGCAAAACAAAGACTGCTGGGTCGACGGCAAGGGACTCAAGCCGAAGATCGATTGGGGCGAGATCGACGATCCGATCGAGTTTGAGGACAGCGAGTTTATCGATCTGCGTAACGAAGTCGGTCTGCGCATCTGGGTGCGACGCAATGAGCAACGCGCGGTGATGACCGCCCAGTTTCATCACAGCGTTTGCGATGGCATTGGTTCGTATCAGTTCCTGGGCGACGTCTTGTGGAGTTACGCACGTAGAACGGGCGATGAGTCGTTGGACGAGTTGCCACCGCTTGATCCGATGGCTTTGCGCAAACGATTGAGTGCCACCTTTAATCCGGACAATTTTCTAGACAACAACGGCAAAGTGCGTGCGGAATGGGGCGAGATGCTTCGGATGATCTGGGGCAGGATGGACGCCTTGAAGCAAAACCGTTCAGCATCACAGGTTGGCCCACAACCATTCCCTGGAATCAAGTCATGTTGCATGGATAAGGACGAGTATCGTGAGATTCGTCTGGCGGCGCAGGAATTGGGCCAAACGCCGAACGACTATATGTTGGAGAAACTATTCCTGGCGATGAAAGAATGGAATCGCCACCACCGATGGATTCCGTGGCCCCAGGTGCTGGGCGTCATGCTGCCGTTGGATCTTCGTGAACAGGGAATACAGTTTCCCGCGGCGAATATTGTCACATATTCGTTCGTACGGCGCCGCGGCCGGAAATTGAACGACCGCGAATTGCTGGTGAAATCGCTGCGCGAAGAAATCTCAGCGTTAAAGCGCGACCGGCAATACACAACGTTCATGAACATGATTGTCGGAGGCCATTTCTATCCCAAGGCGCTAAAGCGGATTGTTGGTCCCGAACGCTGTCTGGCCACCGCGATTCTGTCCAATACGGGTGATCCGACGAAACAGTTTTACGCCCAGTTGCCGCGCGAAAAAAGCGTCATCCGTTGCGGCAACCTGATGCTGGAAGAAGTCTCAGGTGTCCCGCCGCTGCGACCCAAAACACACGCGACGCTGTCGATTTTTACCTACCGTCGTCAATTGAAGATCTGTGTCCGCTGCGACCCGCATTACTTTTCGACCGACGATACGCAGCAGTTTCTTGATACGTACATGAATACCATTCGCGACGGGATGAAGAATTGATCAAAGGCGCGACGGATTAAAGTTTGGGATTGAATGTGTAAACATGTCACAAACGCGATATACTTAAGGTTGGCCCACCATGTTCAGCTAGGGCGGAGAAACCAATGAGTTTGGTGCAAAAACTCAACGAAATCGAGTATCCAGAATCGGACGGAAAACCGATGGGCGAAACTGATATCCACATCGATTGGATGATCCGTATCCGCGATATCTTACGAGTTCGCTATCGCGGCCAGAAAGTTTACACCGCAAGCAACAATCTGGTTTATTACCAAGAAGGCCAGCCGAAGAAGTTCATTGTCCCGGATAATTATGTCGTACTCGACTGCGAGCCTGGTCGGCGGCGAACCTTTAAGATTTGGGAAGAAGGCAGAAGCCCCGATGTTGTTTTCGAGGTGACATCGCGGGCCACGCGACGAGAAGACGAAAAAAAGAAACCGGAAATATATGCGAAGATTGGGGTGCGGGAGTATTTTCTGTACGACCCGACGGCTGAGTATCTCAAGCCGCCTTTGAAAGGCTTTCGGTTCGCGAAAGGCCAGTATGGACCCATCGCCTCTTCGCCAGACGGGTCGTTGGAGTCGCAATGCATGGGGATTACGCTTCGCCTAGAGGAAGGAAAGCTTGTGATGCGCGACGCCGACACGGGCCATGTCTTGCCCACGGAGGCCGAAGCGGAGCGACGCGCATTGGAGACTGAGCAACAAGCGCGCGAGGCCGAACAACAAGCGCGCGAGGCCGAGGAGCGTGCGCGTGAGGTTGCTGAATCCCGGGCCGCCGAATTGGAAGCGGAAGTCGAACGATTGCGCGAAGAATTACGGAAGGCGAAAGACGATTAACCAAACCACGAATGGTTGTCGGAGTTGGCGGACTTGGGCCAGACAACTACCACGACGTGCGTCCCCGCTTCGATCAAACGTCGCGCCTGCAAGCAGCATTGCTTGGGAGCAATTGGGACGATTGTTCCAGAACTAAATGGCGTCGCTGCCGCGTTCGCCGGTGCGGATGCGGACGCAGTCTTCCAACGGCAGCACAAAGATCTTGCCGTCGCCGATCTCGCCTTTTTCGCCTGTGCGGCCAGCCTTGATGATGGCATCGATCGTCGGCTGGACGAATTCTTCGTTCACGGCGATCTGCAATTGCACTTTGCGAAGCAGGTTTACGGTGAACTCGTGGCCACGATAAACCTCGGTTTGACCTTTTTGACGGCCGAAGCCCTGGCAGTCCATGACGGTAAGCCGGAAGACTTCTACTTCCGTCAAGGCTTCCTTGACCGCTTCGAGTTTGTTGGGCTGGATGATGGCGATGATAAGCTTCACGTCGGCAACACTCCCGTCGAATTCTGTCTCTTCATTTTTATCTTACTCGTAATCGTCACGCCACGCTGGCGCGGTGGACGCCAAAAGCGGTCGAAGATGAAGACATAAGGATAAGATCAACCGAGGAAACGAGTCAAGAAAAGAAAAAATACCCCGGCTCGAGTGGAAGAGGCGGACTCCCACTCGAAGCCTTGGGGTATCCTTCTGGCCCAGGCAGAGCCGAAGAGTAATGATTAGGCTGAGGTTGAACCAGCCGGAAACTGTTCAGCCGCGACTTGCGACGCCGGATAGGCGTGCATGCCGTGCTCGGAGACGTCCAAGCCCATCTGCTCTTCTTCCGGAGAAACTCTCAACAAACCAACGGCTTTGAGAGCGGAGAAGACGACGAACATGGTTGCGAACGCCCATACACAGATGATCGCGGTCGAAGCACATTGGACGGCGATGTAAAGACCACGCGTGCCTGCCATCCCAAAGATTTCTTCAGGAATGTTGAAACCCAACAGACCGGTGGCAATACCTCCCCAGATGCCGCACAGGCCGTGAACGGGCCACGCACCAACTGGATCGTCGATCTTGAGTTTGTCAAGCAACACAATACCACCGACAACAAGCACACCAGCCACAGCACCAATGATCACGGCACCACTTTGGTAGACCTGATCGCAGTTGGCCGTAATACCTACCAAGCCCGCAAGAGCACCGTTGAGCGCCATCGTGACATCCGGCTTCTTGAACATGGCCCAGGCCACGAACATAGCGGTTACCGCTCCGGCCGCAGCCGCGATGGTGGTGGTGACGGCGATGTAAACGGTCACTTCCGCATTGGCCACACCCGAGTAAGTCAATTGGCTACCGGGGTTAAATCCGTACCAACCAATCCACAGGATAAAGACACCGAGAGCGGCGAACGTAAGATTGTGACCGGGCATGGGAACTGATTTACCATCTTTTGCGAAACGGCCTAATCGTGCACCAAGTACGATCGCACCGGCCAAACCGGCGAAACCGCCGACAGCATGTACGACCACGGACCCAGCAAAGTCTTGGAATCCCCACGCGTCAAGCTGACCGCCGCCCCACTTCCAATAACCGCTGATCGGGTAAATAAAACCAGTCAAAATCGCACTGTAAACCAGATAGGCACCAAACTTCATTCGACCGGCAACCGCACCGGAAACGATGGTTGCTGCCGTGGCCGCAAAAGCAACTTGGAACAAGAAGTCCGCACCGTTACTCGCATAGGGAGCACCATCAGAATACGTCGGAGGAGAGGCCCAAACTTCTTCACCAGCTTCATTCTCAGTGATCTGGGCGTCACGACCGATGAATGCATTCGGTTGACCAAGCCAGCCATCGACAATGGTATCACTCGGGTACATAAGAGCGTAGCCGATGAGCAAAAACAGTAGCACACCGACCGACAAGTCCATCACGTTCTTGAACAGAATGTTAACGGTGTTCTTGGCCGAGTTGAGCCCGACTTCCAACATTGCAAAGCCAGCTTGCATGAAAAGAACCAACACGGCACAAACGAACATAATGATCGTGTTGATCGTGTAATCCGTCACTTCGGCTTGCGACATATCCGAGACTAAATCGCCCTCAGCAGGATCGGACGACTCTTCTTCTGCTGGTGCCGGTTCATCGGCAGCGCTAGGAGCGGGTTCTTCCGCTTCTGGCTCATCGGATGATCCTGAACCGCTGCCTGCGTCGGCTGCATCTTCTTGGGCTAGTGAGACGGCTGGTGCAACTACCAGGCCGACGCCCAATAACCCCACCAGGAGAATCAAATAACTAAACGGTAACTTCACAAAATTCATATGCCTGTCCTTTACAGAAGGAGTTTTCAGAGTGCGAATAAACCTATCTTTCGCGTTGAATGGGCGGGTACGTCAGCCGCGGCGGTCTTGAGGCCCGCTTAAGCCGCGCGCGGCTATACAATTAAGCCGTTGGGAGTTCGCAACCGCCGTGCCAATAAGTCCAGCAGACACTGGCCGGCACGGTCACAGATTGCCATAAGGCGAATGTTGGCCAAGAGTTATCTTGCGGCACGATTACGCGGAAGAATCGGGAGATGCAGGTCTCCAACTTACATTGCGCAGTTTTCTTGCAGCGTGCGACGCGCGGTTGGGCAGAGGGCATGTCGAGGGAGCGGTTGTGTCTAGCAGAGCGTCCGAATCGATGTGCCATTGATCCCAGCCATTTGTAGGTAGCACTGGCAGCATTGCATTCATCGGGTATTCATGGCGAGTGTTTCGTTTTGATTTGACGTGTCATTGTTCTTGAGTTTATCAACTGACTAGCCCGGATTATTCACCAGACCTTGTGGTGAGAACGAATCTGCAACACAGAGGAGCGAAGGACGCGGAGATTTCTTGCTGCGCTCTTCGTTCCTCTGCGTTTCCTTCTTACGAGTTACTTCCCAGCAACTGCCGCCTTCATCTTTTGCCGCCACTCGGCCAGATGTGCTTCCAACTCGGCGGTTTCCTTTGGATACTGCTCGCGGGCCTTCTCCTTGTTGGTGTTGTAGTGCCCAATGCCGAGCGGGTGCCACGCCTTTTGCATTTCGTCTTCGGTGATGACGACGGCAGTAGATACTTTGTTGAGCGAACGGGCGAGTCGCTGCTGAGTGTGCCATTCAATGTCGGGTAATCTTGGGTCGTTGATGATCTGGGCCAGCAGCGGTTTGTTTTCTTTAGAGCCCAAGTAGTCGGCGAAACGGTGGCGGCCAAAACCGATGGCGCCTCGTTCCGTCTTTTCGCCGAAGAACCAGTCAGTGATAAACGCCGTGCTGTCCAGGCCGTTGTGTTTCCACAAGCCTTGTGCGAGGTAGACTCGACAGTCCTGGTCGAATGAACCCATGCCGTTGTTGAATCGTGCAAAAGCTGCGAGCAAGATTTCTTTTGCCTTGGCGGGATTTAGGTCGGCCGCGGCGGTGGCCCAACGGGAGTAGACGAAGTGGAATTTGCCGTTGCGTTTATTTTCCCAGTGTCTGTTTTCGATCGCCAGCAGTTCCGTTTCATTCAACATCGCAATCGGATCAAACGCATCCCATCGCGCCTTGACGTTCGGGTCGTCGCCAAGGTCAATCTTTCGCACTCCGTCGCGAAGCACGATTCCGTGACGTTCGTTGCCGGAGAGGTCAATCAACGAGTCACCGTTGCGTTGTGAAGCATCGAGCAGCGCGAGCGTGTTGGCGTCCGTGTCAAACTTCGCGGCAGGCTCAAAATTGTCCGCATAGCGAGCGCCCTTCGACAAACGGAACAAACGGATGTCGCCACAGAAGTGACGGTCGCCGTGGAACTTGCCTTTGTAACTTTCGGCGCTCATCTTGGGTGGCGCGCCGATGTAGACATTCGTCGGGCTCTGGTCGCCTGATTCGATGATCTTGTTCGTGTAACCGCGACTAATGCCGTCGACAAACATTTGGTAGCCCAACTCGTTTTTAACCATGGCAAAGTGATGCCACTTGTCCTTGAACAGGTCCTTTGCGCTCGTTTGGAGTCCGTGAATTCCCTGCCCATTGGCTGACCAGATTTCAACTTCGTCGTGCAACCTCTTGTAGTCTTTGACTTCGACCATCCAGCCGGTGAAGCGCCGGGCCAATGCCATGGGACTCAGGTCGGCCGGCAAAAAGTCGCCCATCAATGTGTGACGGCCGCGGCCTTCTTTGAAACGTACCCAGACTTCGACGGTAAACTCGCCATCAATTTTGAAGCTGCCCATGGATCGCGTTAGTTCGATGCAATCACGTCCGCGCAGTTCGACGACTGTGGGACGAACATCCTTGTCCGGCGGCGCAGATTTGACGGGCAAGAGTGCCCGTCCTACAGGTGCTCTTGCTTCGCGGTCGGCACCGTCGAACAGGCTGGCTTTCGCTTCCTTATTATCCACTTCTTTCTTTTTGGCTTCCTTTTCCGCTGGGCCCGACTCGAACAGCTTTTCGACAGGCTCGTTGTTCACTGTTTCCAGGTTCGGCAGCTTGTGGGCCAACTCCTGGAATGCGGCTCGCGTCATGCTTGGCGAACTGACGAGGATACTTTTCAGCTTGCTCATGTCATGAAAATACTTCAGGCACTCGTCGGTCAGCTTGTCACACGTCAGATAGATCGACTCGAGTTCGGTCAGCCCCGCGAGTTGGGCGATGCCTTCGTCGGTGACGACTGGGTTCAGCGTCATTTGAATCAGCTTGCACTTCTTCATGTCCTTCAGAAACTTCATGTTTTCGTCAGTAATGCGAAGCTTATGCGTAAAGAGCGTTTCGACTTCCTTCATGCCGCTCACGTAACCGATGCCGTTGCTGAAGTTATAGTTGCCCCACAAGCGGAGATACTTGACCTTGGTCATCTGTTGGACATGTTTCAAACTTTCGGCAGTGCACGCATAGGTGTAACTCAACGTAAGGCTTTCGACGTCTTCGAGGTTTTTCAAGCGGCTCATCCCTTCGTCGGTGATTTCGCCACCGCCCATGTGAATCGATGTGACGCGGCCTCTGTCGTCCAGCTTGACTTCGACGTTGTTCGCGACGCCTTTCGACTTGGCCCACTGCATCAAACCGGCAGCCTTGCCGTACTTTTCGAATTCATCGGTGGTAACCGGAGCAGGCACTGATTTGCCGTGACGAACAGTGACGCCGGGCAAGGCAACTTTCAACACCGAAGCGCCAGCCTCGGTCACGGCGGTGTTGAGCACGTGCAGGTCTTTGAGCTTGCGTAGCTTGGCGAGTTGAAGCATACCCAAGTCGGTGATCTTGGTGTTGCTGAGATGCAGGCTTTGGATGTTCGGCAGCTTGGTCAAGTGCGCGAGTCCCGCGTCGGTAATCGCCGTTGAGTTCAAGTGCAACAACTGAAGCTCCGACATGTGACCGAGCCGCGCGAGCCCCGCGTCGGTGACTCCCGTCGCGCCGAGGTCCAACCAATGCATGTCCTTCATCGTTTCGAGAAACAACAGTCCTGCATCCGTGACTCGCGTCCCGTTTAGATACAGCACGGTGATCTTGCTGTTCTCGACGAGATGTTTGAGGCCCGCGTCGGAAACCATCGTGCCGTTGAGCCCGAGAAACCACATATTCTTAAGCCCCGTCAAATTGGCCAGCCCGGCGTCCGTGATGTTGCTGGGCGCGACATTGAGGCCCTTCAACTGTGGCAACTCCTTGAGATGTGCAAAACCCGCATCGGTGACATTCGTGCAACCGATCACCGTCAGCGATTCGAGGCCGTTCATCTTCTTAATGTGGCCCAAGTGTGTGTCGTCGATTTTCGAATTCACCAGGAAGATTTCGGTGATAACGCCGTCCTTTTTGGTGATCTTCGCACCGAATGACTCCAGGACACTTTCGGGTGTATACGGAAGCGCGGGGACTAGCAGTTTCGGCTTCCGCAGCGTGACGCGCAGGACCACTTTGTCGTCGCGCGAGACGGTGACCGTGTTGTCGCTGAGTTTGAACTTGTCGTTGCCCAACTTCAGGTTGAGGTCATACTTGCCTTCTTTGAGACGAATATCCCAGCCAGACGCCTCGTTGATGATGTCGATTTCCTTGCCGGCTTGTTTGACGGAGATTTCGACGTTGGGGTCGTTGGTGTGAATTTCGACGATGCCGTACGGGGTGTTGAGATGGAATACGATGCCAAACGCGGCGAACGCCATGACAGCGAGGATGGTCAGCGCGACGAGCAACCTCTTCTGTAGGATGGCTTTCCAAAGCCTTCCATCGACGGGAGGGGAAGCCCATCGTACAGAAGTCCTACCCGTTTCTTCTGTGGGCTTTCGTTCGGGCGACAGCAGCGCGGCTATGTTGGACTCGGTCGTGAATCGGCTCAACGCGTCGGCAACCTCGGCGGGGTCCGTGAATCGTTCGTCCGGATCGATCGCCAGCATGCAGTTGATAATCCGTGCCAAGTCCGGTGGAAGATCGGCGATCGATGGACGATCCGACGTTTGGTGTGCATCGATCAACTCGCGCGGCGTCGCGAATTCGTTCCGTTGAAACGGCGGTGTACCGGCCAGCAGCGCGTAGAGCGTGCATCCGAGGCCATAGATGTCCGCGCGAATGTCGACATCATGACTGTTGGCCGCTTGCTCGGGCGCGATGTATTCCGCCGTCCCCATGATGTGGCCGTCGAGTGTCAGGTCGTCGCGGCCTGATTCCGTGTTGTTTTGACATGTCGGCGTGAATTGCTCGCCGTCGTAGCCAGCCAATCCCAGGTCAAGGATCTTTACGCAACCATCTTCGGCCAACATCAGGTTCGACGGTTTCATGTCTCGGTGGACGAGGCCGTGTTCATGAGCGTGTTGCAAACCGATGGCCGCTTGGCGGACGAGTTCGCAGGCGTCGGCGACCGACAACCGTTCGTTTCTCTGGATCAACTCCGAAAACTCGGCACCTTTGATGTACTCCATCACGAGATACTGTTTGCCATCGAATTCACCGGCGTCGCTGGCTTGCACGATGTTTTCGTGCTTTAGCTTGCCGACGGCTTTCATCTCGCGATCGAAACGGGCGATGGCGCGGTCGTCGAGCATGCGTTTGGTGCGCAAGATTTTGAGCGCGACGAATTTTTCCAGCTTCGTGTGCAGTGCTTTGTAAACCGTGCCCATGCCGCCAGTTCCGAGGCGTTCGACCAACATGTATTGACCGAGCACTTGGCGACTCGGCGCGGACGTGGGTCGTTCCTCGGTTTCGGCTTCGAATCGTTCGACGACAGGCAGTGCTTGATGAAACTCGACCTCGTCGACGAACGACTCGTCGGCGGCCGGGCATTTCAATTCGGCGATGAACGAATCCGATGCGTCGTCGAGTGTGGCCATTGCCGATTCGCACTCACCGCATGTTTCGAGATGCTCGGCGATCGCGTCGAGCGACGAATCGGGCAAGCGGCCGGTGACGAAGTTGCGAAGTTGTTGCGGTGCGGGGCAAAGATCGGTAAGCACGGGAATGCTCCTGGGTGGGATGTAGCTGCACTCGCCAAGAGTGCGGATGGAGTTGTTGTTCGTCCGCGTTCTGGTGAACGCAGCTACACTAATAACGATTCGCGCATGTCACGATTTTTTTAGTTGTCGTCGGTTGCGCCAAACTGTTCGCGTAAACGACGCAGCACGCGTGACTTAGCCAGTCGCACGGCGTTGACGCTCATTTCCAACTCTTCGGCCACTCGTGCGGTCGGCACACTGTCGACGGTCGTTCGCCAGAACGCTTGCCAGGTGCGGTTCTCAAACTCGGACTGCACGACTTCCATACCGACCAGGAATGACGAACTCGGCGACCCGTCCGCCTCGCCCAGCATCGAGGATGGATCGTCGGCCCAACCGAGCAGTTGTATCATCGCCTCAGTTCCACCCGTGGCTTGCGCTCGGCCCGCGATGCGACGAAAGTGGTCGCGGATTTTGTTACGAGTGATCGTCCACAGCCAACCACGAAACGCATGTCCTGGCCCATCGCGCCGAAAATCGCCAAGGTGCGCGTGAACAGAGCGAAAGACCTCTTGAAACACGTCGGCTGCGTCCGTCCGCGAAACGCCAAACTTGCGGCACCACGAGTAGACCAGCGCGCCGTAAAGCTGTACCAGCCGTTGCCAAGCGAGCGGCTCTTGCTTGCGAGCACGGTCGAGCAATCCAGTCGATGTCGATTCAACAAACGTTGTCATGCTTGGGCTACCTTCTTCAACTCATTATGAACCAATCGATTGGCGAATAGCAAATATTCAAAGTTGAAATATAGTGTGCGAATTCCGACGATTTGGTATCTTATTCTGTGTCGGGCCAATTGTCGTTTGGCGGAACTCCGTTGGCTGTTTTTCCCATCTTGATTGAACGTAGAGAAGAAGCGTGAAGCATGTCCGATCAGTTTGACCCGTATTACAAATGGCTTGGCATTCCGCCGGCGGAGCAGCCGCCGAATCATTATCGACTGTTGGGTGTGCCCCCGTTCGTGGACGACCTGGACGTGATCGAAAACGCGGCCGACCAGCGGATGGGCCACATCCGCACATTTCAGTCAGGCAAGCATAGCGCCCTCTCCCAGAAGATTCTCAACGAACTTTCGTCGGCGCGCGTGTGCCTGCTGAATCCCAATAACAAGACCAGCTATGATCAGCAACTGCGGGCCCAGCTTGCGACCGACCAATTGATCGGACTGAGCGACATTCATCAGAATGATCCATTTGAATCGGGAAGCGGAATTGGTTTCGGCATAGGTCTGGGATCCGGAGTTGCAGCCGGATCCGGCATCGGCACTCCACCAACAGCCGCGTATCCCGCGCAAACCGTGGCACCACAGCCGGTGATCATGCAAGCAGGCAAGCGACATGATCGGCCAGCAGCCAAACAGAAACCCAAGTGGTTGTTGCCAGCACTGCTGGGCGGCGGAAGCGGTGTGATCTTGATCATCATCGTCATCGGTCTTCTGGCATACAATTCTCCCGACCCTGTTGCCGTCGAGCAAGGCAGTATTCCACCAGCCAGTAAACCGGCAGGCAATCCATCGCCCCCCAAAACGCCAACCACCGCGCTAGACACCAACGTGCCAGAAGATGATTATTCACCGCCAATTCCATTTTCACCTCCGCCAACCCCATCGATCGAAAATGACAAACAAGGATTGGTCGGACGTGCTCGCAGGGGACAACATGTTTATGACGTTTTGCTGAATTACAAATCGTCGGGCGTTCTGTCCTACGGGCAAGTGATGCGGATGATTTCATCACGAACCTCGCAGTCCACGTCGTTGAGTGTAGAACTTCAATTTGATGGCTTGATTGAATTGGACAAGCCAGACAGAGTGACAATTCAGTTGCAGCGCGGCTCGATTGCCACGTTGGGAAGTTCGATCGTTTCCATTGATGGCAACGTCGTGGCACAGAATGGCGGAAACTCGAACAATGGGAACGATGTCTCCGTCGATCTAAATCTTGACAAGGGCCAACACCTGATCGCATGGAAGTTGAATGGGTCTTTTCATGATTGCCGTTTTCAATTGAAAGATTCAAATGGAATCCCCTTACGGCTGCTTCATGACGACGCGCAACTTACCAAGGCACGTGCCGGAACTTCTGAGGAACTCGTACTCGGTCTACAGTCGTCCCCGGAGACCAGGCAACGCGCTGTTCAATGGGTCATCGCGAACGGTGGACGTGTAGAGGTTCGTTACTTCACGACACGAGGCATGACCGCACAAAACGTTGACAGACTGGAAAACATTCCGAACGATTTTTTCTTGGTCAGAGGAGTACACTTTTCAGTTCGAAGCAGTTATCCGCAGGTCGATGACAAAGGCATCTTGAACCTTAAGGGCCTCTGCAATCTGGAAAGTGTTCACTTGCGCGGAACCAGAATTACCGACGCGAGCATGTCGGTGTTCTCGGAATTGCAGGGGCTTTACTCTCTGGGCATGTCTCAATGTTCTAGTGTCAGCGACCGGGGAATGCCAGAACTCGCAAAACTTACAGGACTGCGTTACCTGG
>CAYFJO010000197.1:0-19102 GCA_964343305.1 uncultured Pirellulaceae bacterium
GGTCCGGCGGTAAACGCTGGTCGAGGCCACAGCGGACATGACGGCGAGGCGAAGGCCGTTGAGCTGGGCTGCGGCAGGAATAGACGTTCGCCGCTCTTGTCGATAGCGGGCAGTCGGAGCCGTTGGCAGCCACCAAGCAATAGCGCGCAGCCGACCGCGATCAACATCCATCGTCGAACGAATTGCTCTTTTCGCTTCATCCTTCGTGTTGCCATCCTTTGTTTGGCTTGCGTCAAAGGCGCAGCAGACTGCGCCATGCAAACG
The DNA here is from genome assembly GCA_964343305.1 of uncultured Pirellulaceae bacterium. Taxonomy (GTDB): domain Bacteria; phylum Planctomycetota; class Planctomycetia; order Pirellulales; family Pirellulaceae; genus CAYFJO01. The sequence continues at coordinate 265 of CAYFJO010000197.1, forward strand.
TACCACGCGGTTTGGCAACATGTGGCGAAAATTCAACCATCAACGTTGAGAAAAAACAACGTCATCGGACAGCTTGTGAGGATTGCATTGGTTGTGAGGGGCTTGCCGTTAAACAAAGTATGCCGCGGCCAGTAGAAAATGTCCTCGTTTAACGCCGAGCCGGCAGGCGACGGCACACGAATAGCCGTCGCCTGCCGGCTCGGCGTTAAACGACGTATGCGGACATTACTAACTGGCCATGGTGTATTCAGACGGCGCCATCGCAAGGCCTAGCCAAAAGCACTTTCCAGATCCTCCAGAACCTGAGCCTCAGCGGATGAGATCTTGTTTCCCATGCCTAAGATTCCGCCTGCCGCTTCGGCCACGCGTCGGGCTCGACCTATCGTTTTGTCTCGGACGGCCGCAGCGGAATCCTTATCCAGCGATTCGGCCAGCGCGCCGGCGAAGGATCTCCAAGCCGTAAAGAGTTCGTCCGATGGTGACTCGTCCAGCCACGACGCGATCAACTTGTGCGTCGCCGAATCGTCGGCGATTCCCTCCGCGGCAGCCGCTTCGAGAATCGCGGCACGTTCTTGCGACTGCATCGTTCCATCCGCCCAAGCCACCGCGACCAACGGCACGAGCGACAATGCTGCCATCGTTTCGCATTCGGCACCTTGTTGCATCAATTGTTCGAGAATGAATTCGTCCTCGAGCCCGCATGCCTTGGCAAGATCGACTCGTTTTTGCTGCGTCTTGAACTCGGCTCGCAAATCGTCGAGCAGTTGCTTGTCCTTCGCACGGAAAAAGGAATCCTCGAGAGCTTTACCACGCTGTTGAATCGAATCGTTTGCCATGTTCGCCGCAACCTTGTTGACGAGGGAGAAGTGGGAGAAATCCGTTTCGTGGCAGTATATCGGCGCAGTGCCGGATGGCGAAATACCCAAGCAAGAAAATCTGCTACAACCGCCCGGCTTTTCGACCAAGCCGGGCGGTTCCCAGACAACTATCGTGAACGCGCAAAGATACCGGTGGCATACCAGACACCGTTGCGGCCGCGTTTCATATCGTAACCGAACAACGTCTGCGCCGCGCGTACGGCGCTCCAGTGCCCCGACGAATGCCGCCAACTGTCGACACATTCTTCGGCCGCTTCGATCAAGGTCTCTCCGGGCCAACTCTCGGCACAGACTTCTTGGGCCGTCATCCCGTTCGCCAACTTGGCATTGATTTGATGAAAACGGGAGTTCCAATTGTGATGGCCTTGATACCGAATCCGGGCCTGATGCGACGAATGCTTTTCCGCGGCCGTGGCTAAAATGGGATCAAACTTGCCATCCGCGCTCTTGGGCCGTTCGGGGTGCGTGCGAATGGCGTAGACCAACGTTCGCTGCGTCAACGATCCACCCGGAAGATCCAACAACACCGACAATCGGTCGCGGTCGAGCTTGCAAGCTGGAGCGAAAGGAAAGATGGTGACGACCTTGTGATAGTGCCTGCTCTGGGGATCGATCAAATCAATCATTGCGATACCAGGTAGCCCTTTCATTTCCGCAAAAACCGGATGATCGATAAGCCGTTGCATCGCGCCGTCGATGACCACGGTCGTATCAACCGAAACGCGGGCTGGCACAAATTTCCGCAGATCGTCGGCAAGTGCCTTGTCGGACGCAACAATGTGCTCGAACCGAGTTTCGACCGCCCCTGGCTCTTTGCTCGTGAAATAGACGAACAACATCTTCTTCGATCGCTTGGCCCGCTGCATCGCACGGGAATAATCGGAGTGCCAATTGATCCCGTTCCCAGAACCTGCAAAAGTAATACTCGATGAATCGCGGCCCATCACGACTAACGAAATGATCGTAACCATCCAAACAAACATTTTTTGAGACATTGTCTGCGTACTCCTTTCCGAATCCGTTCCATTCTCGTCAGATTCGATGTACTTAGATTGCCAAAAGAAACGATTTGGCAATTGGGGAAATTTGTGGCGGGAAGGTAGTAAAAGAGGTACCTTTTGGCGGGGAAGACAACTAAGATAGAAACCCTGTAACGATTACGTCAACCGGGTAAGAATTTTCGATCGAAAAAAGTGTTTTTTGACGTTTGCATCGATTGTGCCAGCCCGATTCGCAAGCGAGGGGAATGATGGCTCCCCTCGCTTCCGCGTCGTGCTAGTGTCGACACATCGCCACTCGAAGACAGACGCTAAATATTCACGTAGCCAAGATTGTCATTTCATGCTATTACTCCCCCTCAATCGCGTGAACTGCTGTCAATAGATCTCACTTAGGGAGAAGGTGTTATGAGGAATCCTCGATCGCTCGGTATTGCCATTTTCGGAGCTTTGCTGCTACTCGGTCTGCTTGTTTCACCGGGGGTTGCTGACACCCCTCAAGAACAAGTGAGCGCGAAGTTAGACAAACTGGACGACTGGTTGGGTTCAAGTAAAAACGCGCAAGATTGGCGCAAATACCTCTTGATGGAAGACCTTCGCGCCCAATTGGAAAAAGGCTGGGAAGCGGATGCCGAAACAGTGAGTGCGGTTCTGGCCAAGTATGCACGGGATCACAAGGGTCTGAAGCGTTCCCGTTTCATTGCCGTCCGCAATGCGTTGGAATCGTGGTTACTTGACTTGAGGTACTCCGACATCAACGATCTGACAGCGGCCGTGGGTGGGGCGAAAGGTCAGTTCGTTCCGCTTGATGAATCCGCGGTCGACATTGAGAGAGCCCGCTTGAAGTCGAATCTGGGAAAACTCGCACGATATCTGACGCAGTTTCGCCGACTGGCGAGTTGGAAAAAGTACTTAAACTGGGGCGAACTAGAAACACAGTTGGCGGCCGAAGATGGCGGCGACATCAAAGTGCTCCAGGAAATTGGCGGCAAATTCCGTGGCGACCACTCAGGTCTGGAGTTGCCCGCTTTCGTCGCGGTGCGCGAGAGTTTGCTGCGTTACATGACAACGTCCTATTTCACGTCAACGCCGGACCTGGAAAAGAGTTTTGAGACGCAACTTGGATTGTTGGAAAAACACCTGGCGGCCTATCAGGAAAAACCAACGACCGATGACGCTTCGGCGATTGGACGCTTGGTCGGCTGGTTAAAGAGTGCTCATCAAGCGGAAGACGTCGTTCAAGGCATCCAGCATCATCTGCTGCAGCCGAATTTGTATGCTCGTATTTCGCGCGATCTCATCTCGGAAGGCGTCGACCGAAAAATCGATGACAAACGAAAAGTCTCCACTCGAGTTGGCGGTGCCCGAGTGTCGGGCAATGCGTTTACGAAAGCGAACGTATCCGCCCGCTTCGTTCCCAACAGTTCACGCGCCGAAATCGAACTGCGTTTGTCTGGTATCGTGAATTCCAAAACGGTTGCTCGCAGCGGTTCCGTTTCTGTCTATGCTCGCGGAATAACGGACGTCGACGCACACAAGGTGATATACATCGACAGCACGGGTATCCATAGCAAGCCCGCCGATGCCATCTGCAAAACGAAAACAAGAGTCACGGGACTCAGCGCGCCTCCGTTGATTGAAGGCGTGGCTTGGAGTCGCGTCAATTCGCAAAAACGAAGTGGTGAACGGCAGGCCGCACGTGATACGGAACGGCAATTCGAAAAACAAATGGACACCAATGCCGGCAAGATGGTGGCCAAGGGCGACAAGAGGTTCAACGATTCGATTCGTAAGCCGTTGATTCGCCGGCGAGCATTCCCACGGCTCATTCAATTCAGTACGACCGAGGACACATTGCTCGTCACTGCGACACAAGGCAACGACTTTCAAATTGCCGCGAGCAGCGCTCCGCCCGAGATCCCCGATGGATTTGATATGTCGGTCCAAGTCCACCAATCGATTCTCGGCAACTTGTCGGAATCGTATGTTGGTGGAGATACATTGCACGGAGATTATTTGGCGGCCATTTTCGAGCAATTGACAGGCGAGACGCCTAAGGAACTCGAATCCGGCGACTGGTCGATCAAGTTTTCGGCTATTCAACCCATCTCCTTGCAATTCGGCGACGGGACGGTCCGCATCGCCGTACGTGGTTCGCGTTTCACTAGTGGCGAAACAACCATCAAACGAAGCATGGAGTTTGCCGCAACCTACCAAGTACAGAGGTCTGGCAACGGATCGAAGGCGGTTCGCCAGGGAGAAGTTGAAGCTCGCTATTTGAAAGGCGGCAAGGAAAGCATTCGTGAAAACACGGTGAAGACCGTGATTCGCAAGAAGTTTGGCGCCATGTTTAAGGATTCGATCGAATCAGATGGTCTGGAATTGCCTGGTAAGTGGGCGGAACTTGGTAAAATGCACTTGCAGCATCTGGAATGCAAAGACGGCTGGCTGTCGTATGGTTGGGACCTGGTCCAAGTTCGCACGGCCGAGAAGCCTTCGACGGAGTAAGTGCGAGTCGAAATAACTCGCCCACGGATCTGAAGAAACTCTCATGCTCCCGTTTTAGCTCTTTCAAGAACGGGAGCATTTTTTTTATATTCATGATCAGGGAGGAATCCAATGGATCGTTGGGTTGAAATCGAATTCGATTGTTTGCCGCTTCGCAGTGTGGGGCGACTGGATATTCCGATCGACGCCTCGCCCAAGTACCGCGCACGCTGTGAAAGCATCAAGGACGCGATTGAGAAACACGGTTCGCACAATTCCTATTACCTTTATAACGCCCGATGTGCGTTTCACGTGACCAATAGCGATGAAGGCGGGATGATCGAATTCCGCTTCGAAGGCACGGTGCTGACCAACGACGCCGACGATCATTGCAAGAGTTGCGACCTGGAGGTCGGACTGAAATCCGAAACATGTAGTTGGTTGACCGAACCGATTGTCAGTTGGTTTGGCGAAACGGTCTCGCACAGTGTGATGGTCGAATTCGATCGATACATCAAAGCGGGCGATCTGCAAAAGACCAAAGAGCGGGTCGACAAGATCCAAGCCGCGAGCGATGACGCGGGCGGTTATGTGGGCATGTATCTGTAGGACGGATTGCCAATCCGTCCGTTCTCATCGAGGGAACGTGCGGACGGATTGGCAATCCGTCCCACGCGCCTACGCTTTTCGAATCTTCTCACGCCCCGCCGATACATGCTTCGTCGCGTTACGCGTATCAATGACAAGTTTCGAATGCTCGACAATCGCCGCGTAATCGTACGCCGAATGATCGGTTGCGATCAAGACGCAATCTTGCGATGCCAAAAACTCCGGCGTCAATTCCTGGCTCGTTAAATCCGGCACGTCATAATGCCTCATGGCCGACAACCGCGGGATATGCGGATCGTTGTAACTCAGTTCCGCGCCAGCGATCTGCAGCAGTTCCATCAATCGGAACGAAGGGCTCTCGCGTGGATCGTCCACATCCTTTTTATAGGCCACGCCAAGGATTGCGATCTTGCTGCCGTTGACGGGTTTTCGATGTTCGTTTAGCGCTTGAGCCACGCGGCCGATGACATACTCGGGCATGCTTGCGTTGATCTCGCCCGCCAGTTCAATGAACCGCGCCGGCACATCATGCATTCGCGCCATCCAGCTCAAATAAAACGGATCGATCGGGATGCAGTGTCCGCCCAGCCCGGGTCCAGGATAGAACGCTTGAAAACCAAACGGCTTGGTCTTCGCCGCATCAATCACTTCCCAAACGTCGATTCCCAACCGGTCAAACAACATCTTCAATTCGTTGACCATCGCGATATTGACCGAGCGGTAAACGTTTTCCAGAATCTTGCAGGCTTCGGCGATTTCGCAATTGGACACGGGAATGGTTTCCACAACCGCGTGCGAATAAAGTGCGTTGGCAAGCTGACAACTCGTTTCGTCAATTCCGCCGACGACCTTGGGGATCTTGGCCGCGGAGTAAACAGGGTTTCCGGGATCTTCGCGCTCGGGGCTGAAGGCCAGATAGAAATCCTTACCAGCTTTCAAGCCGGACTTCTCCAGAATCGGCAACACCACATCGCGCGTCGTGCCAGGATAAGTTGTACTTTCGAGGACGATTAATTGATTCGGTCGCAAAGTCTGCGCGATCTGGTTGACCGTCGACTCGATGTATGAGAGGTCGGGATCGCGACTCTCGGTCAATGGCGTGGGCACACAGATCAGGATTGCGTCCGGTTCGCTCATGCGGCTCATGTCCGAAGTCGGGACGAACTTGTTCGACTGAATCTGGTCTGTGATCCAATCGGGCTCGATGTGCTTAATATAACTCTCGCCGGCCAGGAGTTTCTCGACCTTTCGCCGGTCGACGTCGAAACCAATGGCGGTCAGCCCGGACCGGACAAAAGCTTGTATCAAGGGCAGGCCCACGTAACCCAACCCCACTACACCAATCAGCGCCGACTTGTTTTCGATCGCCTGTTGAAGATCTTTGGACATCGAAGTACTTACCTTTTCGTCTACGTTCAAAACAGCAAATTTCGACTTTTGCCAAAATGCCAAGCCTCGATTATGTGGTTAGAGGCATTTCGCCGAAAGCCCAATGTCAGCCGGTCTTGTGGTAGAATAGACATTCCGAGCTTGATCATTTCGAAACTTTCTATCGCAGATCCCCAAAATGAAGAGCCTAAATTCAGCCCTGCCGTTGCTCGCAGTGCTCGGCATTCTTGCCAACTCAACCGATTGGCCAAAGGCGTTGGCCGACGACTCAGCACAGGTCGCAAAAGATGCCGCGATTGTGGAAACCTTGCTGAGGTTGCCCAATATTGATGTCAACGCAAACGAGAAAATGAAAGCCGCCGTGATGCGGTACCTCGATACGAAAAAGCAGACGCCTCGTTATCTAGAGCTAGTCGAACGTTTCAAATTACAGGGAGTCGGCGAAGAGCTGATCCGGTTGGCGATTGCCGAACCGTCCGGCACGCTGGGCGTCGGAGCGACAAAACTGTTGCTGAAATCCGGAGAGCGAGCGCGACTTTCGGCGGCGATCGACAGCGAGGACGACAAGGAGTCGACTGCCGTGGTGACCGCCTTGGGGCACGTGGCCAGCCCAAAGGCCATCGAGTTGCTTTCACCGCTAGTGACCGATGCCTCGCGACCCAGCGCCGTCCGCATCGCCGCCGCGCGCGGTTTGGGACGAAATCGCAATGGCGAACGCCTGTTGCTGCACCTTGTTCAGTCCGCCAAATTGCCCGGCGATCTCAAGTTCACGGTCGGGGACATCCTGCACGCTTCGGCCGATGCATCGATTCGCAAAGAAGTTGCTAAGTACATCGAACTTCCCGCCACCGCGGCCGGCGAGCCGCTCCCGCCCGTCGCGGAGTTGTTGAAGATGAAAGGCGACCCGGTCCACGGTCAGAAAGTTTTCGCAACGACTGGCACCTGCGCGAATTGTCACATCGTCCACAAACAAGGCAAGGAGGTCGGCCCGGATCTTTCGGAAATCGGCAGCAAGCTTGCCCGCGACGCGATGTTCGTCTCGATCCTCGACCCCAGCGCGGGCATCAGCCACAACTACGAAAGCTACGCCGTGCTGACCGTGGACGGTGTCGTAATCGTGGGCCTCAAAGTGAGCGAAACCGATGACTCGATCACGTTGAAGAACGACAAAGCAATTGTGATGACGATTAAAAAGAACGAAATCGACGAGATGAACAAGCAAGAAATCTCCCTGATGCCGGCGAATCTGCAAAAGACGATGAAAGTCCAGGACTTGGTCAGCGTCGTCGAATTCCTTACCACATTAAAAAAGAAGTCGCCTTAAGATTGGGCTTCAAGCAACTTCTTTTGATCCGTGACAGCGAAATTCGGCGGGATATACACAGCAACTTGATTCCTCATTTCTGGACAGTGAGCCAGGCGGATGTCAGAATGTCCGCGAAGCTCCTGGTAGTTTACTCATTTTCTAAGAAGGAATTGAAACGCAGAGGCACAGAGTGCACGGAGACTCTCAGCGCTCTCTGCGCCTCTGCGTTTCAAAACATCGTTCCCCATGATTCACCCTCGCAACCAACTCTTTATCTTCATACTCACGCTCCATCTCACCACGGACTGGTCCACCGGTCAGGCAGACGTTGGTGAGGCAAAACGTACATTCTATCCGGGATTGCAGCAAACATGGATCGGCGTCACACGAAAAGGTTCGCCAATCGAAGCAGGAATCTGCGAAGATGATCTCAACTACACGACGAAGAAGGTCCGCATATTAATCGTCGGTGGCCTCGACGGATCGGCCGATAGCAGCCAATTCGCCATCGATGCAAATTCGCGATTCCAGGCACTTGGCCGCGGCACCCGTGCCCACGAAAGGTTCGCGCTTTCGATTGTCGTCGATTCTAATCCCGATGCGAGTGACAACTCCCCGGCAAACAAATCGGGAGGTGATCCATCGCGTGGTTATCCGCCCAAGAGTGGCTTTTACAACAGCCCGACCGACCCGGAAGCGGCCTACCTGTGGCGATGGATCGGGATACACGCACCGGACCTTGTCGTCATCGCCTACCGAGGGGACAAACCAGGCTGGCGGATTCCCAAGAGTGACGATCGGCAGTTGAAGAAACTTGGTGAACAATTCGCGATGGAACGAGTGTTACCAGTCAACGATGCCCCAAGCGATTCGCTGGAACAGGGGCTTGTGAATTCTGCACCCAGCAAGACCGGAGTGATTCCGGCCATCGGAATCACAGTATCGGGTCATGATCGCCAGTGCATGGACAAATTGATTGCGATGTTGGACGGGTTGGAATTCACGGGCCCTTCGCCCGCAAGGCGCGCGATCCAGAAACGGTTGGACCGCACTCCACTGCAAGTTGCCCAGCAACTCAGCGAGTTTTATGGCCACGATTTAAAGCGGGTGGTTTATATCCCGACGGTCGCGCTGATTGGCCGATTGCGGCTTGGCGAATTGACGGGCGACAAGCAGCATCTTGCCGACGTCCGCCGAATCGTCGAACCGTACATGGCGAACGAACGGCCAACGAATCCCAAGTCCGGGAGTAGTTTGTCGGGACATTTGATTTTCACCGAACTAGCTAAGTTGTCCCAGGACGATGTTCGCACTCGGCTGATCGATCTGGCCAAGAACGCCGCTGACCTTGCCTTTGACGACGATGGAAAGCCGCAGCCGTCGATGCCGTTTCACAGCCAAATGAGCGACGCAGTGTTCATGGGAGGTCCCATCTTGGCTTCCATCGGCAAGTTGACTGGAGAGCAGAAATACTTTGACGCTTGCCTTCGCCACGTCGAGTTCATGCGAAAGATGTTATTAACGCCGGACGGAATTTATCAACACTCGCCGCTCGACAAAGCACCGTGGGGGCGCGGTAACGGATTTCCAGCGCTGGGGCTGGCGTTAATCTTGACCGACTTTCCCGACAACCATCCAGGCCGAAAGGAATTAATGAATGCGTATCAGAGTCACTTGCATGCATTGCTCAAGTACCAGGATGCCGGTGGCTGTTGGCATCAAGTGATCGACAAGCCGTGGAGTTATCGAGAGTTATCCAGCACTTGCATGATTACGTTCGCGATCCTGCGCGGCCTCCGCAATGGCTGGCTTGATGACGCAACGTTCAGGCCAGTGGTCGATCGAGCCTGGTATGCGATTCGAGCTCGAGTCGCTCCCAGCGGCGAGCTTGTTGATGTTTGCACCGGGACGGGAAAGCAGAAGAACCTGCGCGCCTACTACGACCGCACGGCGATCCTTGGAAAGGACCCGCGCGGCGGTGCGATGGCGATGCTGGTGGCCACGGAGATGGCTGCGTGGAAGAACCACCGCGCGGCCAACAGTGAATAGAATCCAATTCGGCGGATTAAGCGATTAGGTGTTGCAAAAGCAGATCGCTGTGCTCGCGTAAACTTGTGCGACGCGAACGAGTTCATCGACGGGCACTTCTTCGTTGAGTGTGTGAGCGCCTTTCGCATCTGGTCCGTGCGTGATCGCGGGAATGTTGCCTTGGCGGACGAAAGCATTGCCGTCGTCCACGAAGGGTTTGGCTCCTTCTTCGAGCCGCCGGCCGGTGGTGGCTTCGTGGGCGGATTGAAATGCTTCGATAAACAGATGATCGCGGTCCAATTCGTAGGCGTCGCGGGCAACTTGAAAACGGCCGACGATTTCGACACCGCGTTGCTCTGCCACTTCGGCCAGAATTTGGTGGAACTGTTGTTCGGCGTCTTTCATGGCAGTGCCGGGCAACCAGCGTCTTGTGCCGGACAGTGTCAATTCTGTGGGTGCCTGATTGAAAATCTCGCCGCTGTGGATTTGGCCGACGAACATGCTTTCGCGTCCGGCCATCGGGTCGTTGATCTTGGCTAGGGCAACGTCCAACTCGGCCAAGCGACGGACAACTTCCGCGCCAGCACCGATGACGCTGGGTTGTTCAATGCCTCCCAGCACTTCGTGGACAGGCTCCCCTTCGCGGCGGATGTCGACCGTCAACACCGAGAGGCCACGGCCGATGACCGGCAGTTTCTTGCAAAAGTATTCGGGCAACAAAACCGCGTCGCCAAGAAAGCCTTCCTCGATCAACGCGTTGACTTGCGAGCCGTCGCCCCACGGGGTTTCGTGCAAATCGTGAGCGGTCAAGAGGACCGAACCAGCCGACAGGGCATCGGCGTCGCGTAGTGCTCGCATTGCTTCAACCATCGACGCGATGCCGCCTTTCATGTCGGAGCAACCGCTGCCGTAGAGAATGCCGTCCTCGACGCGCGGCGGGATAAAATCAAGGTGCACCGTGTCGAGGTGGCCATTCATCTGAAGCGTGCGACCCGGCGAACCTGAGTCCAGCCGTCCAATGACGGATGGCGAGTCTGGCCACGCGGTCTCCGCACGTTCGACGGCGAAACCTTCTTCGCGAAGAATCTCTTCCAGTCGATTTGCAACCACCGCGGCGGAGCGGGTGGGGCTGGGAATTTCGATCAGCGCGATGGCGGTGTCGAGAAGTCGCTGCTTGTTGACGGCCGCTCGGACGCGGTCGATTGTTTCGGTATTCATGTCGCTTGGGTCTGCGAGCCCAGCAGTTGTAGGTAGATGCTCGACTCGGAAAGGCAAGCTACGATAGTTCAGGAATTGGCTTGCCTTGATCGAGGAGATATTGTTCGGACACACGACGTGCCAGAGGTCAGGACATATTAGCACATATTGATATGTATAGGAATGAATTTCTGCCTGAGAAACTACCGATCGGGCGCAGGAACGGGTTTGTAGTGATATGCCGCCGCCACTTTGAAATGTCATCTGGAGTACAGCCTTTAGGCGCGTTTAGGCTGCAATGACAGTCTAACGCCTGAACTCCAGCAATTGGCTGCGCCATAGTTTGCGGAGTCTTCCTGTTTGCACTCTTTTGGACGCCGACGGACTGATTTACGATATCAGGCGTCGGACTTTCGAATTCCGTTGCCCAACTTCAGGAATCCATCATGATGAAGTACGTCTTTCAGGTTTCACTTGCCGTTATTTTCTTTTTCAGCTTCACAATCCAATGCAAGGCCGAGAAAGTGCGAGCATACATCGGAACTTACACCAGCGGGACGAGCGAAGGTATCTATTCGTTTGAACTCGATCTGAAGAACGGGTCTGCGTCCAAGCCAAAGTTGGTCGCCGAAACGGTGAATCCGTCGTTTGTCGCCATTCATCCAAACCAGAAATTCTTGTACGCCGTCAACGAGATCGGCAACTTTGAAGGCGAGAAGACTGGCGCGGTCAGCTCTTTTGCCATCGACGCAAAGACGGGCGCATTGACGTTTTTGAACCAGCACGCTTCGGGCGGTGGAGCGCCTTGCCACTTGGTGGTTGATTCAAAAGGCAAAAACGTACTGGTTGCCAACTATACAGGTGGAAGCGTCGCGTCGCTGCCCATCGCCAAGGATGGAAAACTGGGCAAGGCGACCACGGTCCTTCAGCACAAAGGTTCCAGTGTCAACGAGCGGCGACAAGCAGGACCACACGCCCACTCGATCAATCTGGACGCCGTGAATCGGTACGCTGTGGTGGCCGACCTGGGACTCGATAAAGTGCTCGTCTATCGATTCAAAGAGGCCAAGGGAACGCTCGTTGCTAACAAGCCCGATGGTACGAAGGTTGAGCCAGGCAGCGGTCCACGGCACTTTGCCTTTCATCCCCGGGGCAAATTTGCCTATGTGATCAACGAGCTATTGCTGACGGTTACGGCGTTTGCTTACGATGCCGACAAAGGCAAACTGGAGAGTATTCAAACCATCACGACGCTGCCGGAAGAGACGGGTGATCGAAAAGGGTTCAGCACGGCCGAAGTCCAAGTCCATCCTTCCGGCAAGTTTCTTTACGGATCGAATCGGGGTCACAACAGTATCGTTGTCTATACGATCAACCAGGACACGGGAAAACTGCGGTACGTTGAAAACGAATCGACCCAAGGCAAGGCACCGCGCAATTTCGCCATCGATCCAACCGGCACGTTTTTGCTCGCCGAGAACCAGGGTTCCGACACCATCGTGCTGTTTCGTATCAATCAGGACACGGGTGAATTGACGGCCACCGGCGAAGTGATCGAAGCTCCGACACCCGTTTGTGTCAAATTTACGCCCATCGATTAACCATGCGATGATGTTGGCAAAAGTGCCAATGTTCTGTCAAATCAACGGCATGGCCGATCCGAACGAAAAACCCGCACCCGACAAGCCAAAGTCGTACTGGCAGGAGTCAAAGCGACCGCTCGTTTGTCTGGCGTTTGTGGCACCGATGTTGTTGATCTACGAGGGGGGCGTTTTGCTGCTTGGCCCGGAAGCGATCCGCAACGGCGTGGAAGTCTATCTGCGCTATGTACTGCAAAGTATCGGCTTTGGGCAGTATTTATTGTTGCCCGTTTTGACGACCAGCATCTTGCTCGCTTGGCACCATATTAACGGCGACCGCTGGCAGATTCGCACCAATGTCTTGGGCTGGATGCTGGCGGAATCGCTGATGTTGGCGTTCGTTTTGCTACTGATCGCCCGGATGCAAGGTTCCTTTTTCGCCGCCGTGGCCGCCTCAACGGGCGGAGGAACGACAGCCGACAAAATCGGCTTATACATCGGATATTTCGGAGCCGGGATCTACGAAGAATTGCTGTTTCGATTGATGCTCTTGCCGACCGTCGTGGCCGTCATTGCCTACTGTGGCGTCGGCAAACCAAAGAGCATCACGATCGCCGTGATCGTGACGAGCCTCGTTTTTTCCGCGGCACATTATCAACTCTTTACGTTCAACGAAATGGCGGACTTGTTTTCCTGGTTTAGCTTCACATTTCGATTTCTTGCCGGGGTTTTCTTTGCTCTGTTATTTTTGTACCGGGGCTTTGGCGTTACAGTTGGCGCACATGCTTTGTACGACATATTTTCACGACTGAACTTCTAATCGTCGCGATCGCTAGCTACGAGTTTTGTTCTAGTCGGCGTGGCGGTGTCAAGGTTTCATTTTTTGTCAAGTCCTAAAATGAAAAGATTTTTGCGCAAAATAAACCGCCCTTTGTTCGCGCGAACGAGTCGGCTTATAATACCATCATCAAGCAATGGATTGCTGAGTCCTGTTCGACATTCGAATTACCTTTGACAACACGACAAGGAACCACGGACGTGTTGACAGTCAGACCAAAAGTTGCCGAATTGGCATTTCAGTTATACGGGCGTTCGCTTCATCCCGAATTGTTCGAAGTCCACACGACGCGCATCGTCGAACGTGGTGGATACAAGGCACAAATTGATATCACCAGCGCGGGTCACGTGGTGACTTGGAGCTATGGCGGGTTGACGCTGACCGAAGTTGCGTCGTCGGCGCAACATCCTCTTCCACAAAAACGGCGACTGTTATCGTATCGGCTCAAGGGCGAGCGAAGCGACCGACTGGAGTGTCGCGGCGGCGTCACTTATCAAGTCAGCTTTCAACTGGAACCGGTTGACCCCGAGATCTTTTGGACCTTTCAAGAAGAACTCGCGCACGACGGAGAGCGGCAAGGCTTGCTTCACACTTTTCAGTCCAGCGGCCGGATGGCTTTGGGGGCCCTGAGCTACATCAACGTCGAGACGCGCAACCGCAACATGCTGATCCAGGCATTTCACACGTTTCCCGACGACTATGCGATCGTGAAAAGCCAATCGGTTTTTCAGTTGCCGTAAGAGTTCTACATCAGGAATTCATCGATGGCGTTATTGACGGCGACTGCATTCTCCAACGGCGACATGTGACCAGCGTCGGGAATCTCGACGTAACTGGCATCGCGGATGTTGGCCGCGATGTCGCGCATTTCTTCGGCAGTTGAAATGGCATCGTGCTCGCCGCAAATGACCAGTGTTGGCACATCGATTTCGCCAAGACGGTTCGAAAAGTCTTCTCGCCGAGCCATGCCGCGTAGAGCTGCCGCGATGCCTTCAGGATCGGTAGCAAGCATGACATTGCGCACCGTTTCAACGATCTCGGATTGCTGGTCCCGAGTCGCTTGGCAAAAGAGCTTTTCAATCATCCCATCGGCCAATGACTGCGGTCCGTCGCTCAGGACTTGTTCGGCCGTTTCCAATCGAATTTGGGCCACGTCCTCGCTGTCTGCAACCGCGCGCGTGTCGCACAGGATTAGCCGCGCAAGATGGTCGCCATGCCGTTGCCAGAACTGCCACGCGACGTATCCACCCATCGAGAGTCCGCAAAAGGCGACTCGCTGTTCGATCTTGAGTTCTTCCAGCAACACCGCGAGATCGTCGGCAAGATGCTCCATCGTGGCAATGCCGGGAGTGACGCCAGAATCGCCGAAACCACGCAAGTCCATCGCGATGACTTGATGCGAGTCGGCAAGCGTGTCGATTTGCATTTGCCACATCGTGTGGTCCAACGGAAAACCGTGCACCAACAACAGCGGCGTCCCATGACCATGGACGACAACATTCAAATCAACATCGGCAACGTGAACTCGCATTGTTTATTTCCGTCTAGCAAGTCGTACGATTCGGTAAGGGATTTGACCGGCGACAAACAGAAACAAGAAAACGCCCAACGCGTTGAAGTGCCAAGCCCGGGCAACGTCGAGATGCGCCATACAGACAAAACAGCGAGTCAAACCACAGCCAAGACACTCCACGCCGAGGACCTCGCGACTAAAACAACTGCCCGGCAGTGCAACGTCTTCGAAAAACGGCAAGTAGACTTTTTCTTCGCCCGGCACGCGTAAGGAAAATGCCAGCAGAATCACGCCCGCGCATGACATCAAATATCGCCAATGAACAGCCGCATTGAATTCCTTGTTGTGCGGTTCGACAACTGCAAGACAGGGCACTCCCTCATTCGAATTGATCGTGTCGCTGGAGACGTCACTCATTGTGGCGGCGATTCTTTCGCGGGCTCCTTCTCCGGTTGTTTGTTGTCGGGCTTCAACTCCATTTCCGCCGCCTCTTTTTCGAAGAACTCCAACTGCCGCTGGATTTGCAACGAGTGAGGTTCGAGCGCCACGGCACGCTTTTGTGTTTTAATGGCGTTCTCGTGGTCCTTCAGTGCAAAGTAGCAACGACCCAGCGTATCCAGATATCCGCCCGTGTCTGGCCGAAGCTCCAGGGACTTTTCGCTGCATCGCAGCGCTTCCTGGTAATCGCCAACCGTGTTGCCCACCAGCCAGGCAAGCTGGTTGTTGGCCGAGGCAAGTTGGCGGTTGGCCCAGGCACGGACCGGTTCGCTGGGCGCCCGCCCCGCCTCGCGCTCGTATTGAGAAATCTCGTCGCGAAAATGTCCGATCGCCGTGTCGATGCGCTTTTGAGTTTCCGTTTTCCACTCTTCCGTCGGATCGGGAACGCGGAACATGGCAATCAAGACGTCGGCGTCCGTGGGATCGGCCTTGACGCCCTTGGCGAGTTGTTCCAGCAATTTCGCTCGATCGTCCTTCGCCGCCGCATGCCGCGCGTAAAAGTAATGCATCCGCGATTGCATCGAGCCAAGTTCCCGGCCCAGGCGATTTCGCAAGGTTTCCAGAGCCACGTTGTCCTTCTCGACCGCGTCGACGGCGCTTTGCAACACTTCCGCCGCGGGCAACTCCTTTTCCAAATCATGCAGCATTTCGGAAAGCAGCAGCCGACCTCTGAGGTTGTGCAAAGATCCTTCCGGCGCGAGCTTGAGCACGTGGCGATATTCACGCTCGGCCCATTGCATGAGACCGCGGTCCTGAAGCTCGAACGCGGCGACGACGTGGGCGTCTGGTTCATCGGGCGTCAGTTTCAGCGCCTGCTCGGCGATTTCTTCGGCCTTGCCCTGGTTACCTTGTTGCACTTCGACTTCGGCCAGCCGATACAACAGTAACGGGTTTTCGGCAAACGCCGCCGAGAAGCGCTGCTCGACTTGATTCACAACACTCCACGCTTTGCGCTGCATCAACCAATCGACCATCTCGAGCAATTGTTTGGGCGACCCGTCCAACAAATCAATCGACCGTTGCATGACAGCGACAGCTTCTTCGTGCCGGCTGATGTTCCGCAGCATTTCCGCCTGCCAGCGAAGTAAGTCACGGACGATCTCCCGACTCGATCGCTCGGGAAACTGGGTGAACGTTTCTTGTTCACCTTGGGTCAGAGCGTCCCAGTCGTCGATGGTTGATTGTGGATCTTTGAGCGTCCGGGCAAATACACCCATCCATTGGGCACCCGGCCGAGCGCTGGTACCCACCGTAGCGCTGATCTGTTTCGACAACTCTGTTCGAAGTTCCGCATCGTCCGGAACAGCGTAATTCAGAACCAGCAAAGCGGCTTGTTTCGACAACCTTCGTGAGGACTCGAATCGGACCAATCGGCAAAGCGCTGGGATACCGTCGCCGCCAGACAGTCGTGACAATCGATCCATGCGATTCTTGCGTTCGGCCTCGGGCTGTGCTCCGTAGCCTCGCAAAATACGTTTTACTTCCGGCGGGTCTGCTTCGATCGACCAATTGACCTGCATGCTGCGAACAAGCTTCTGAGCCCGCATGCGGACTTCCAGATCGTCGTTGTTCTGAGCTTGGTAGAGCGCGTCGAAGGCTTGTAGGCCGAGACGTTCGAGACTCGCCTGTGCCTTTTCGCGAGTCGCGAATTCATCATGGCCCAATTGCTTGATCAACTCATAGATCTGTTGATCAACTTGTTTCTGATTCTCGGGTTCGACCGGATTAGCAATGGCAGTCGATGCCACGCTATGGCAAAGGGGAATTGAGAGGGCAATTAGCCAAATGCGAGGTGCGAATCGGAACATGGTATACCTCGTCAGAACAGTGAAGATAACCTCTTAAGGATACCGCAGATCCGCAAACACGTAAAAGCCAATGTGTTATTCATTTGAACCACTTTCGGGCGATTCCTCGCTATCGTCCTCGTCTTCTTTATTGACTTCTTCCTCGTCAGGTCGTGGATCCTGAACGTCGCGTTCTTCCATGCTCTCTATATAACGCCGCAAGCGCTCATTTTCGTCGCTGATGTCCTTGAGCTGTAGCATGTTTTCCACACGTTTGAGCAATTCGACTTTGTTGACCGGCTTGGAGAGAAAATCGTTGGTGCCGGCTTCGACCGCCCGTTCGATGTCGCCCAACTCGTTGAGCGCGGTGACCATCAAAATCATGATGTGTTGCGTGTCCGGGTTGCTCTTAATCTGCTTGCACACTTCGAACCCGCTCAGTTTGGGCATCATCACGTCCAGCAAGATCAAATCGGGCTGATACGACGCCACTTTATCGAGCGTTTCCTGGCCGTCGGTCGCGATCTGGATCTCGCAATCAACTTCGGCCAAATAAGCCTCTAGCAATTCGCAGTTGGCCGGATTATCGTCGGCTATAAGGATCTTGTTTTTGTCGCCCATGTTGAAGTTCCGCTGGGAGTTTATCCTGACACCAATCCCGTAAAGGTGCAGCTTCACGATTATAGGCAAGTGTGCGGTCGCGGGCGACCCGTCGAGAAGTTTGCCGGGCAGGCGTGGGCAAAGTATAAACAGAGCCGACGACAGAAGTTCTCGTCACGAGGCACATCCAAGTTATGGCCAAGAAAAAAGTAACACGCAAACGTGCGGGCGAAAAAAAGGATGCGCCGGCAAAACGTTCCCCTGCTAAGAAGGCCGCCACGAAAAAGAAGGCCGCTCGTCCCCGCAAGAAAACAACCACGCGGTCAACGCCCCACGAATTCGATCGCAGTATCGGGATTGCCCGCGACGCAATTGGCAACGCTATCATTTCGGGCGACGGCAACGTCGTGGTCATTCAAACGAGTACTCCGGAAATACCGGAGCAACCGCCGCCCAGTGAAACCGGCG
This sequence comes from uncultured Pirellulaceae bacterium, assembly GCA_964343305.1. Classification (GTDB taxonomy): domain Bacteria; phylum Planctomycetota; class Planctomycetia; order Pirellulales; family Pirellulaceae; genus CAYFJO01. The sequence continues at coordinate 18,441 of CAYFJO010000197.1, forward strand.
TCGGCCCCAATCCATACAAAGGTCTGTTGGCGTTTCACGAAGAAGACGCCGATCGGTTTTATGGCCGTGAGGAACTGGTCAAATTGTTGTGGATCCGATTACGCGACCTGATGGATGGGCGTAACAGCTCGAAAGGCAGCCCGCGATTGTTGCCGATCCTGGGACCTTCGGGTTCGGGCAAGTCGTCGGTGGCACGTGCGGGATTGATTCCGGAGCTTGCCCGTCGTCCGCTGCCGGGTCGAGACAAATCGCGAGTCGCGGTGTTGACACCGGGCACCAATCCGTTGGAAGCCTTGGCGACGGTGCTGGCACGCGTTGCCACAAACGACGCCGTGCCCGTGAAGAAGGCGCGCGAGTTTTACGTCGAAATGCACGAGGCCAACAAGGCGGGCGACTACGACGGCTTGCGTCGCATCGCCGACACGCTGCCCGACATTCAATCGCGGTCCCTCATCATTTTGGTCGATCAATTTGAGGAAGTTTTCTCGCTGTGCGAAAGCAAAGAAGAACAGACCGCGTTTATCGAAAACCTGCTTCATGCCTCCGCCGCTCGCAGCGGAAACGTGTCCACGATTCTCACGCTGCGCACAGATTTTCTCGACGAAACGCAGCAGAACTCCAATTTCAGTAGTTGAAAGTAGGCGCTCCGATTGCTATTTGCG
>CAYFJO010000198.1:0-18947 GCA_964343305.1 uncultured Pirellulaceae bacterium
CGTGCCCGCCGAAGTTGCTGTCGAGCGGAATCGGCGCGGATCTCGCGGCCCAATTTGGCTGACAACTTTTCCGCCAATTGCGTCGAACTGTCGTCCGGATGATCCGCGCGTAAACGCAGCGCCGTGAAAGGCATACTACCCTCGTTCGATCGTTCAAAATCCTCGAGCCGTGCCCACACATTTTTCAAAACCGTTTTGGTCCAAACGTTTTCCCAAGGCGACACATCCTCGTCGGGTGATTCCTCGTGAATGGAAACGTCGTAATCCACACCCGTCCGACGTCCCTTTTTCTCCCAATAGTTCTTCACCATGTTTCGCACGGCAACTTTCAACAGATCGCGAAACCGCCCCCGATTGGGATCGGCCCCGCTGAAGTCGCCTTTCAACAGACGCACGACGACGTCTTGAGCAAGCTCGTCGGTCTCTTCTTCGTTTCGCGTGATGGCCCCGACGTAATTCCGAATGGCACTGGAATAACGCAGCACCAGCGAGTTCCGCGCGTCAGAAACCGATTCGGGCGAATCCGCATGTGCCCGGCGAATCAAACTCCATCGAGTGTTAATTTGATCCAAACGCGAGTGGAGAATGGATTCGTCAGACATGAATTAGCCGCAAATGAAAGGATCGAACCACCACTTCATACGCTACGCGATTCGACACTCCATTTCAAGCTGCGCGATGATCAATCACTTGGCTCAGGGGATTCGCAGCTTCTTCTTTCGTGATCCAGAACTTCGGGTGATCCAAACGCCGATGGTACGCTGACAATTTGATTCAGGACGTCCCCCGGGTCGGGTTCGCTACCAGTAGTCCGATTGATACAACCTCTATGCGGTCGCGCACGAGGTGATCGCGACCTGTGCGTCAACGGCACTCGCGGATCGACCTCGCTGCGCGCATCGGTGGGCGTGTGAGGTGTCAGTTGAATTTTTTGGTGTCAAGGACGGTTCGACCTCGGTCACTTCGGCAGATTGGGCGAGTGACTCCGGAGTTGTCGTCATGTGTCACGAACGGGTTTGGCATTTACGGCACAGGGCACGCCCTCCTTGGACACGAATCGAAATCGCCGTTGCGTATTTTTGACTGCGCGCCAAACTGCCCTGACCTGCATGACCTGGAGATCCCTGAATCAAATTGACTCGTAACCTGGGTGTGCGACACCCGGTTGAGTTAGCGAATGGAATTTTCGACCTCGGTCTTGGAAACACCGAGGACTGACTGAAACGCGAACTCAAAGATGCCACGGCCATCGTGGCGTTTTCACCCGATACCCCGTACTTCGTCACATCCAGTGGGATCGTCCTGAATGTATCCACGGGCGATCGGGCAGCGAAATTACCGGACGCGCCCTACATCGGAGTCCTGGCCTTTTCACACGACAGTCGCTTTCTGGCGATCAGTGGACTCTCGCAAAGCGAAATGAACTCGTGATCTTTGCGCTTGTAAGGTGAATAGAACCGGTAGATTCTGGCAGCGACTTCAGGGCTACCGTCACGTATCCAGATGAATGTGCCGCCATCATGGGCGTCACGGACGCGGGGGGCATACCGAATCGATCGCTCTTGCGGACATTGAGAACATTTTTCGTGGTCAGCAAGAAGCCGTGCTTTACTTTCGCGACGGTAGTACGCTGCCGATTCGATTTGAAGATGCGGAGCGAATTTTGAAGTTGGTGCCGGGGTTGGAGGGGGTTGGGGCGAATGTGCGACCAGCAACTATGCCTCTTCGCATTTGATGAACTCGACTGACCGGATTTAGTGGTGAATTCCCGTGACACGTCGTCGTGAATACCGACGAACGTATAGTTCGCTGCTGTGGCCGCCGACGTTACGTTTTTCGCCAAATTCAAACGTTCTGCGGAAGGTAAATCAAATACCAGACTTATTCGGGACTTTTCACGATGGGAGTGAGCCGCGGATTGAGCCAGGCCGCACGCGCGAAATCGTTTGATCCGGGACATGCTACTTCCAGTCGCAGGTACCTAATCCCGGTAACATCAAGTTCTATGTTTTCCGTTGAATCGCGGAAGTTCTGCAAAGGCTCGGACTCGTATAGAACATATTTGTCGCCGAGTATGCGAAATGTCAGCGGCGATCCAGGTCGCCCTGTCGCGTTGTCCGAGTTTAGAATAACTCCCTCAGCCTTTAACCTCTTAAACTTTTCACCGAGTTCGTAAACAACATAGGACGAACCGTTTGCCGGTGGCGGCATTGAAAGGGCGTGAATTGGGAACGTTCTTTTGAACTTAACCTGACCGAACATCTTGGATAGCTCGTATCCTGTTGCTCCATGCTTGCCTAGCTTTCCGTGGCCAACGTGAAATTCAACTTCACGCAAATCGTCCAAGTACACGTCGGAGTATTTTTGTCGAAACTTGGCTCCGTCGTGTGACTCCGCATCTCGGGCCTCGGGGATGCTCCAGACGATTATGTTGCCCTTGCTTGTGCCACAGGATATATGGACTCCGTCGGGACTAAACGCGACGGACGTTACTGGATCTTGAATATCTTTTAACGTGCGTAGTAACACACCACTCTCGACATGCCACAATCGGACCGTCTCATCGTTGCTTGCGGAAGCTAACCGTGTACCTGACGCGTTGAAGACAACCGCATTGACTTGAAGATCGTGGCCTATTAGCGTGTGAATTTCGCGACCGGTCTTTTTGTCCCACACCTTTATGGTTTTATCGGCTGACGCAGTCGCCACCAGAAGGCTATTAGAACTTATCGCGATGCCCGTAATAGGAGCTGAATGGCCCGACAATTCTACGATTGCCTTCTGTTCCTTTAGGTCCCAAACAATCACGGAATTATCGCAGGTTGACCATAGTAGATTTTGGCCGTTGTCACAAAAGGCCATGACACCAACTGGACCTTTTTCGACTTCGATTGTAGTCCCATCACCGACAACAATCTTGTTGTTTTCCAGGGCCGCAGCGTATTCCTGTGTTACATGGTCCGTGGCGAAAGCTATGATGTCTGAACGCTCAGCGGAAAAGTCGGGCAAGGGTGTCGAATATTGGTTCTCGCCTGACACCTCAAGTCTCCCGCCTGTTAAGGCAACAACCGACCCGGTATGAGGATCGAAGTCGACCTGAGTGACAGGAAGTCCGAATCTCAGCGAATCCCGTTGTTCGAGTGTCCGCGTATAAAGTTCGAGATCCCAGACACCTACCAGTCCATTCACCTTCCCAGCAGTCTCCAACCCGGCAGCGATACGCTGCCCGTCCGACCTTATCGCCAAGGAAAGAATACTCGCTCGTTCATTCGCGTTCGCGCGCTCGTCATCGGTCGGTTTGATCGTCCGGCGAAAAATACGGCGTTCTACGTTCCAGGACCTGAGATTTCCATCCATATCACGCGTGACTACCGAGGGTTCCGTAGGATGAGGAATCATAGACTCGACGATCGCATCATTTGTCGAGAGCACCAAGAATCGTTCACCCGTCGATGGATGCCAAACGCACAACGATTGATCAGGGCTTACTGATGCAATGGCTCTTCCATCATGAACGTAGGCCACATCGATGACCTTCTTCTGATGAGCTTGCCAATCGGCCACAAACGTCCCATCTGCGCGAAAAACGGTGAGCCTTCCGTTGACACCCCCAACTACGAATTCGCTTCCGTCGTAATTTGCCGCCATACACGAGCCATTAATTGGAAACGTTTGGCCCTCGGATTTGGAAGATTTGGTGTTATATACCGTGACAATTCTTTGTTCCGGTTTGTCACGTCCTTTGATGTGCGGAAATACATCTGTGCTGTCTTGATCTGCCTTGGACATTACAAACAGTTTTCCATTTCCTGTTAGTGCAAATTTGTAGATCTTTTTCTTGGCAAATCCTATTTGTTCCATACGTATCAGATCGCCAGTCGGTGCTCCACCAAGCTGCAATTGTTTCCAAAATGCCAATTCGACGGAATCATCCTCCAAAGAGTTTGTGCCCGAAACCATCGCATGGCTATTTGGACTGATGACCAACTCATCGATAGGCCCTTTGTGAGCGTCGAACAATTTCTGAATCTTATCGCCTTCGAGATCCGCGACTCCGATTTTGCCATTCTTGAACCCAAAGTAGAGTTTGCCTTCGTCCGGGCTAAGACAGACTGAAACGAATGGATCTTGAAATTCACACTTCCATTCGTCGATCCGCTCGCCGTTGAAATGGTCAATTATCTGTACTGTTCCATCAGACGCGACAGTAACCAGTTCCCCGCCGTTCTTCGTATATTCAACAAGTAGGAGCCGTTTGTCTGCTCTTGCGATAAACTGCGTGCGATTCTGACAAATCGCTGTTAGGTAAGCATGTTCCCAACCCCGTAAATCGGTTTGGCAGCGATTGATAAGAAGGTCTCTTGCGTGAGTAATCTGGCCATCACGGATCTCGCGGTCCACAATTGCCAACTGCGATAAGTAAGTCGCTACCTCACTACGTCTGCGTGCGCCGTCCGCTTGGACGCGCAGCCGTTGTGCTTCGTCTCGCGCATCTTCGGCTTCGCGCTGAAGACCTTGTGCATTTTTCTTCTCCTCGTTAGCAATTACTCGCTGATTTTCCGCTTTACGGTATTGCACAAAGCTAACCACCGCCAAAGTGCAAGCGACGACCAGCGCAGTGCCAATGGCACCGATGATACGGCGTGATCGCCTCCTTTCGTGCTCGACGCGGTCGCGTGAGGCATGCTGAGACGCTTCGATGTACGAGATGACATCGTCCGATAGCTCTTCACGGCGACGATGTAAGAGATCCTCCGCTTCGGCCAACGGTCTACCTTCAGCCAATAGCAATGATGACTCTTGTTGCTCCTGAAACCAACGCTGTGATGATGCCGCTACACGAGCACGCGTCTTCAAGTATTGTTGATCTTCTTCAAACCATTCCAATAGCCGAGGCCACTGAGTCAGCAATGCCTCGTGAGCTATCCGAACCCCGCTTTCGTCTGCCACGAACAGACGTCCACGAACAAACGCCTCCACGAGTTGTTGTTGTGCATCGACGGACAACTCATCGCGCGATGCGCGCCGTCGAGCAAGCGCTTCTCCTTCGGCGATTGTGGTCAACGTTCGCATGACCGCTGGTAGCGACTCACGCACGCTGCGAGGTAAGTTGCAATAAATGTCTTCGGCCCGTTGGGCAAGAGCTCCCTCCACACCTCCCAGTGATTCGTACGCCTTGTGTGTCAACAGACCATCCTTGCTTCGCTGTTGGTACAATTCGTCTAAAGCGAATTCAAGCAGCGGCAATGCACTTGGGTCGGTAACGGCTGCATCACGTAATACATCGTCGAGGTTACCCTTCACGTCGTCCTGCTCGAAGCGGAGTCCAGCCAAAGCGGCCGGTTGACGAATCATCCGTCCGATCTCCGCAGGCGTTGGTGGCAACAAATGAAACTGGCCATTCCCCTCCATTAGATTTACCAGCTCGGGAATTGCTGCAGTGCGGTCATAGAAGTCACTTCTTAGTGTCCCAATGACCCAAACTCGTCGGCTCTCCGCCAATGCAGTCAAGGCGCGGATGAACCCATCGCGATGTTCAGCTAACCGTCTCTGCGTGAAGAGTTCTTCGAGCTGGTCGACGACGAGCGCGAGACAAGCGTTGTTGCCAACGGCATCAAGTCGGTCCACGATGTCGGAGCTTGCAACAACCGGATTGTGCTCCAATAGGGTCGCCAAACTTTCAACTTGATTCACACTAGTACTCGCCCCATCTCCGTCCGAATAGCTGTTACTCAATGCGATCGCCAAAGCGTGATGAAGTGATTTTGCGGGGTTGCTCGGTCGCATCGATGCGCGCCGCCAAACTCCTACGGACTCAATTACACCGGGTTCCGTAAGCACTGGTACGACACCGGCAAGTACCAGAGAAGACTTACCGCTTCCGCTCATTCCCAGAACCACCGTCAGCGGACGACGACGTGCTCGTTGGTGCATAAGTGACTGAATTACGTCGTGCACTGCACGAGTCCGTCCACAGAATATCTGCTCGTGCTGAAAGTCAAAGACACGCAATCCCCGAAACGGAGACCCCTCGGTCCACACCGGCTTGACCTCAATCGGCGGTGGCGCAATGGACTTTTCTGGCAATTGATCAAGAATCAATTGACGAAGGTGAACTTCCACCTTTTCTTCAAACTCATCCGGCGTCTCGAAATCGGTAAACGCGGCCTTTAGTGTCCCCTCCTGACCGCAAAGAAACCATTTGTCGACGAACGCCTGCAACGCAGCTCGCTGTTGCCTTAGCTCGTGCATCTTGTCTTCATCGATATCCAAGTCGACTATCGGTCGGGCCACTTTGCGATACGTCAAAACGTCCGGAATGTTATTCAATCGATGCGAGGCCATAGCCAACTCAAATTCGAATTCGGTTCCGGATGCATAGTCCTCGCCGTCCTCGCGAATGAATTTCTCTCGCGGCAGTGGCGTGCCTAGTCGAGACCACAAAATAAAGATGGCAATATGGGCTTCAGATGCCAGTGGGATTTGGGATTGAAATGTATCGGTCGAACGCATTGGGAGGTATTCCCAAAAGATCGGATCAAGCTCGACCTGACCTTCGAACTCGACCTGCAGGCGCTCAATAACCCGATGAGCGATGCGTCGCTCTACGCTTACATCTCCTGGAGAAGAAACAAAAATCCGCAATTTGCCATCTATGGACTCTATTCGATCCAAAAAAGTCTCCCCCAACTAATCGCTCGTTCTTGTTAACAACATCTTAGAGAGCAGCCGTTACCTGAGCAACAAGTCGATGAGATGCCCCTCTTTACGATCCGAAAGCAGGGTCGCTTTCTTCTGTCAACTCACGCCAGTCTTGGATATGGAGATTAATCCGCTTGGGAAAGGCGGACTTGGGATCGGGAGAGAAGCTGACAACGCGGATGAGCCCCATAGAGTCTGACTGGCCGAAGATGTCGCATGGCGGATAAATACGGGTTGAGTTGAGCTGCTTTGCGGCGTTGCGCGCCACAAATGTCTCTCCGCCATAACCTACAAACCGAATGATGGCTCACGATTCTTCCCTGCCGATAACCCGAGTGATCAAGGCGCGACTTTGAGACAAAGAGACAATGAGGCTCTGAGAGTTTGGGCAATTCCGACCAAAATTGGCACCACACTGGCCCACTCAAAATGTCTCTATACCAAACACTTTTGTTTGGTCACGACACGCAATTTGGGTGTAAATCGTTGGCAAAAAGATGAGTCGCTGACCAATTGGCGCTCCAACAATAGTAAAATCATTGTGAGAAAGCGCGCCAAGTTTTCCGCGTGTTTGTGGCTTAACTAATGACCAGCGATGGATCCTTCGATGAATAACGCGGAAGTAGCTGACCCAAACTCCCAAGTGAGGACGTTAATTCGGCGTGCGCGCAAGGGCGATCAGGATGCGCTGGGCGAACTCTTAGATCGGCATCGTGCGTATTTGCGCGTTCTGGCCAAACGACACGTTGATGGGAAACTCGCCGTTCGTGTCGATGCATCGGACCTGGTTCAAAAAACCTGCCTCTCAGTTTGCCGGAATTTCAGCAAATTTGATGGGACGGGGGTCGATGAGTTCATCGCCTGGTTGTGCAAGATTCACCAGCAGAACATTCAGAATGAGATTCGCGATCACGCCGTTGTCCAGAAACGAGCCGTTGGCAGGGAAGAACGAATCAATGACGAAGCCGCTGGTGAAATGTTTTCGGCGAGCCAATCTTCTCCCAGTCAGCGCGCGATGCAAGATGAACGCGCAGTCGAACTAGCCCGGGTGTTGGAAAAACTCCCGGAAGATCAGCGGGAGGCGGTGCGACTTCGGCACTTGGAAGGCTGGTCGTTGGCCCAGATTGCAGAGCAAATGGATCGAACCGAAGCGGCCACCGTCGGCTTGATCAAGCGTGGCATGCAGAAACTCCGCCAGTATTTCAGACCTAACCAGTAGCGAGTTGTCCATGAGCAATTCAACTTCATCGGCAATGACTCCGGAAGAACGACTTGACGCAGCGCTTGGTGACTACATGCGACGCATCGATCAGGACGACGCCATTGACCGCGATGAGTTTCTGGCGGAATACCCAGATTTGGCTGCGGAGCTTCGCGCGCATTTCGAAACCTGCGATTTCGTCGAACAAATGGCCGGACCGATGCTATCCGATGTCAGTGAACAACGGCAAACGTCCGCATCAGATACCGCTTCTATCTCGTTGGCAAATCACGACACCTTGCCGCCAGGCGTTGATTCTGCATCGGGCGCAAAGTCTGGAACATCTAGAAAACCGATATCGGGAATGTTTGGTCGCTATCGAATCGTCAAGACGTTGGGTGAGGGTGGCATGGGCGCCGTTTACTTGGCTAAGGATCCGAATCTCGACCGTTCGGTTGCGGTCAAAGTTCCGTTTTTCGATGAGGCGGATCAACAATCGGTTCTGGATCGATTTCAACGGGAAGCGAAATCAGCAGCGGCGATCCAGCATCCAAATATCTGTCCAATTCACGATGTAGGAATCATCGATGGGATGCCGTTCATCGCGATGGCCTATATCGAAGGCAAGCCTCTTTCGGAATTGATCCAGCCCGACAAGCCGTTGCCAATCCGCCCTGTTCTAATGTTGGTTCGTCGGCTGGCGTTGGCACTTGAAGAAGCTCACAGCAAGGGAGTGATTCATCGCGATTTGAAGCCCGCCAATATCATGGTGAACAAACGACGCGAACCGATCATCATGGATTTTGGTCTGGCGCGGCGCGAGGGAAAAGGTGACGTGCAGTTGACCAAATCCGGCCAAATGATGGGCACTCCGTTATATATGCCACCGGAGCAAGTCTCGGGAAGTCTTGAAACGATGGGGCCTGGCTGCGACATCTACAGTTTAGGTGTCATCCTGTATCAAATGTTGACTGGTCGTGTTCCGTTTACAGGCGATTTGCTAGCCGTCATATCGCAAATCGCCCTCGACGATCCTAAGCCACCTTCTAATCACCGTCCCGAACTCGATCACCAGCTGAACCAGATTTGCCTAAAAGCAATGGCCAAGAAGGTAGCAGATCGGTTCAGTTCGATGGGTGAGTTTGCCAAGCATCTGACTAGGTATCTCAAGTCACAAATGGCCCAGTCCGGCGTCGCCGAATCCTCAAGTACCAAAGGAAAGAACGAAATCGATGAACTCTTTGGTGAAGCGGTGGCGTTTGAGCGCGCAGCAAGGGCCATGGATAAACCGATACCTCGACCGCAGCCACCGCGAGAGGAGGTTCAACAGGCTACACCGGAGCCGCCGTCGATTCACCAGTCCGCGCTTCATCCGGCACCGCCGATGCCGACACTGCCATCGCTCCCCCCAGCCCCGACCGTGCGGACGCTGCAGGGAACTCGACCTCAAAAAGGAATTCCAACGAGTACTTGGGTGGCGTTGGGCGGTAGTCTGGCGGCAATGCTCATCGTGCTGTGGGGAGTTACCATTTTTCTGCGATCAGGTGATTACACAGTAAAAATTGAAATTGACGATCCCAAAGCCACCGTCTTCATCAACGGGAATGAAGTCACAGTATCTGGCGTTGGGCGTACGATCAATTTGAAGCCTGGTAAACACAGGTACGAAATCCGGCGTGGCAGCGAGGTGATCAAGGGCCCCGAAGAGTTCACGGTCATGAAAGACAACAATCAGGTGTTGCGGATCAGTGTGCTCGAAGAGGCAATCGTGCGATCCGTCGCCGATGATGATGACCAACCCATTGTCGCGATCAAGCCGCCGCAGGTCGTTGTGGCCAACGACACATGGACCGACCTGTTTGACGGCAAGTCCCTTGATGGTTGGACCATCTACGGGACGGACGACTGGTCCGTAAAGGACGGCGAAATCGTTTGCATTGGAAGGAATAGCAAACTCGTCCATGATATAGGGCCGTTGATCGACTTCGACATTCGACTGGAGTGCCTGCTGGAAGGCGTCACAAACTCCGGTCTGTTTCTCCGCACTGGCAAGAATGCCGATCACCAGGACGGCTACGAGGTGAACCTGCTGCAACTAGCCACGTCCAAGGAGTATCGAACGGGCAGCATCTACGACCGGGCCCCATTCAGCGAGACGATCGTCGAGCGTTCCAAGTGGTTTCCCGTCGAGGCACGCGTACGCGGCAACGTGATCACCGTGAATGTGAATGGCCGGGAAACCGTCCGCTATACGGATCCGGACAGAGCATTTCCCAGCGGCCACATTGCCCTGCAGGGATACTCTAGTCGCGGTCAGGTACGATTCCGCAAGATAGCGATGCTTGAGGTGGCGAACAAGACATCGGACCCCGACCACCTCACGGTCGAAACGCCGGCCCAACCTGTGGCCAAAAACACCCCCCTTCAGGAAGTTAACGCCATTAAGCGGAAGCTCACCGAGTACGTCAATTCGGGCCAGGCCGGCAATCCGCCAGACAAGAAAAAGATTGATGCCTTCGTTAAAAGCGAAGCTGACAAAGCCAAAGATGCTGGTCGGCTGCCGAGAAAAATCAATCTCCGAATGAACGTAAAAGTCAACCAGCAGGGAAAGGTGCTCAACATCGGCGTCGCGGGCGGCTTCGGCGGAGGTCGTGGCGTTGGCGGCGGCAGCAGTAAGTAAGATTCTTGAGAATATCTTCGGCGTGAAAACTCTGCATGCTGCGTTCAGCTTCTCAAGTGTGCGATCGGTTTAACTCACTCTAGAACCGAAAGTTGCATTTAGACCTACCGGGCACGATCTAAATAATCTCCGATCTTCGCAAAAACGCGCGCCAAGTTCTGACTGCGACTGTGATTGTTCCAGTACACCGGGCAGTCGCCCGAAACGACGCACGAACTTTTTTCGGGTCGATTGACCTTGGTTTTCAGCCCTAAACCCTCCCGTTGGAGAAACACAAATGTACTATGGCGAATACCAATATGAATGTGAGCAGTGCCACGGATCTGGAGACGGCGCGTATCTTGGTCGTTGTAACCGTTGTCACGGCAAAGGATATACCGAGTTAAGTCCACCACGAGGAGCTGCCGGTGTCGGAGTGCTCCCGTTTTTTGTGACCGTTTTTGCGATTTTCTTTGTCCTCAGTGCGTGGCTGGACAAAGGCAACAATTCCCTTGGTTATTCGAGCGGAGTGGCCCACGTCGATAATCACACCAATCAGCAGTTCACGTTGCGCGTCGACGCGTGGTATGAAAACGGCCAAAAACACCCGGTGGACTGGCAGTGGAACGTGGGGCCAGGTAAATATCTCCGCCTTATCGATGGCGAACCAATTAAGGCATCACGGTTGGATTACACGCTACTCGTAGGACAACGAAAGCGTAGTATGAAAACGACTTCATCGGCTTTACGGGACGGCAAGTTGACGATTCATGTCATTCAACAAGACTTGGACGGAGCAATATGACGCGGAGATTCACGGCGTCCCCTATTCAGTTGCGCTGAATGGTCGTTCGAAACGACGAACATTTTTCGGGGCAATTGGCTGTTCTTTTGAGGAGTTTCCAAAATGTGTAATAAACGAATTCTACGTGTAATACTGTTTGGCATATTGACGATTGTCGTACTTGATAACTTTGTACTTGGGAATAATCAAACGCTTCGAGCCGAGGGCATCACTTCCGACGCAGCGGACAACGAGGAGTCGTCTTCGCCCGAAAATGTAGATCTCTCAAAATACTCAACTACCTATGACTTGGAAAAACTCTCGAAGCAAAGGGACAAGCTCCAGGAAGCCTTAGAGTTTAAACCCGTCTTTCAGCCAATAGAAAGCGTCCCTGTCGAAGAATTGTTTACACCGGAAGAACGTGAGGCAAAACGGCGCCAAGAGGAGCTGATTGCCAACGCAAAACGAAACATCAAAAATGAAAATGCCACAAAGGTCGCCGAATTGAGGTCGCAGTTTTGGGAGAGAGTCGGAGTGTTTTTGTTCCTGGGGGCGATCGTCGTGTTCAGGATTCTGTCCGATTGGTCTAGCCGTCAATCGGCGAAGCCCTGAGCCACTTGTGTACGGATAGGACGATTGCAGACAAACGTGAAACGTGGATCAGTAACCAATGTCGATTCAACATATCTTCCTTGACATGGATGGCGTGCTCGCAGACTTCGTCGGTGCCGCACTGCGCGTCCACGATCGAGACGATGCCCTGGACAACTGGCCTAAAGGTGAGCGCGACGTACCCAAGGTGCTGGGGATTAGCCGAAACCAGTATTGGAAGAAACTCGACGCGCAAGGAAGCGATTTTTGGGCAAACTTGGAGCCCTATCCTTGGTTCGCCGAATTGATAGAAATGGTCCGCGAAGTCGCGCCTTTCACGATTCTGACGACTTCGTCGCTTGCTCCCAGTTGCTTCGAGGGCAAGGTTCGCTGGCTTTACGAGCATTTTCCCAAGGTTGATCGACGCAGGTTCCGCGACTTTCTAATTGGTGAACAGAAACACTTGCTCGCACAACCGGGCCGGCTGTTGATCGATGATGCGGAACACAATGTTGATTCGTTCACGGCCAGCAGCGGTCGATCGATCTTGTTTCCCCAAGTCTGGAATCGAAACCACAGAGTGGCCGATCCGATCGAATACGTCAGGTCGTTAATATCTGGCTATCACCGCTGACGCACACCGTGCTGTAATTCGAATTGCAACACGGGTGAGCTACATTGCGGCGAATTCGAACCCCTTCGCTGCCATTGCCTTCTCAACCGCTTGGCCGATTTGCTTCGCCTTCTTTCCACCAAACAGTCTGTGATGTTGCATTACGATTTCATGCTCGCCACGTGGGTTTTCAAACCAAATCATGACACTCCAACTACCAAGTACAAGGCTGCTCAAGATGTAGATGAGGAGCATGAATGGCACCGTTATCGGAAAAAAGATCACCAAGAAAATGTTGCAGAGCCTTCGAAGCCCCCATTCGTCCAAGAGTCTAAAACCACAGTTAAAATATGGCATGACTTCCAAATTCCTTACCATCTCTAACGGGATCGTGAATGTGTCGTTGATATACACATTCTCGGATGAAATCCGTGCCGTTGGCACATCCATGAACCAAGACAAGATCCCCGTCTGCTGCAAATCCAAGAACACCTCTTCGTCGGACGGACGGTCGTCGGTTGTTGTGGCATTTGTTGGAACGATAGGCTCGTCCCGCTGCTGGTTCAGAAACTCGCCGCAATAACGACACTTTATTGCGTCGTCCTGGATGTCTTCAGCACAAAACTCACATCTCTTCACGGCGCGTAACTCGCAGGCTTTCGTCTTTATTTGGTCTTCAAAGGCAACTTGCCAGTGACTTAAGAATTTTAGTGTTCTCCAAGTCGCTTAACTACCCAGTCACCAATCCTAGGCAATGCTGACCTTCACACCGCATGGGCTGGGACCCTGATTGGAGCGGTGGATTTCGCGTCGTGATGATCTGACCTGCCATTGGCGAGAAAAAAACATCTCTCTTTTGAAAAACGCGCGCCAAGTCTCGGCGAACGCTGTGACTTCCCTCTTAGACGCCAGAATCTTGGATCGTTTTAGATCTCGCCAAGTGCATGAATGCCACAACTGAAACTGCAAGATTCAAACTTAAAGGAGAAGATCATGAAGAGTGACAACACATCGGGTCGCGTTAAGGTAAATCTGCATGAGAAAAAGTCGAACAAACGGCTGCTCGTGCTCATCATCGGCCTGATATCCGGATTGCTCACAGTGTCTGTCTGTGCTCGCCACATGACCGCGTTTGCGGGGGAAAACCGCAGCGATAAGCAAAAGCAGCCGGCCGGCGACTGGCTAAAGCACAAGGTTGAAGTACGCTCGGACTGGAATGCGATGGCGCGGGAGTCGGTGAGTGGTCCAGTTTCCTACAAGAACGAAACGAACTCAAAAGTAAGCGTGTCCTTCCACGCGTACGTAGACAAGCACGGCAAGCGGCACAAACTTAACCAGTTGGTGATTGTCCATCCCGGGGTGGAAAGTGAACTTACGATATACCATCCTGACCAAAAGACCTTGGAAAAAGTGATTGCCTCAGAAGTCGAGTTTACCGTGTACACGGGTGATTGGTATTTGGAAGGCGCCTGGAGACGATGGACAGGCAAGTTCGATCCCCTGAAAGACAGAATGGTACTCACCGCAGAAAAACGCACAATCGAGCGTATCAACCCTGATGGATGTAAGAACATCGATATCAAACTGAATGGCCTATTCCTGCTGAATTCGAAGCGGGCTAACCCAAAACGCAAGTGACTTGAGTTCGAAGTACGGCACATCCTGCGGCACAAATCACGAGGTTTGAAACCTCAAGCTGCTCGAAGGCTGGCCTTTGAGAAAAATCTCTAATTCTTCAAAACCGCGCGCCAAGTCTCTGTATTCCTTGTGACTTCTCTCTTAGACGCAAGATCGCCTCGACCTCAAGGATTCTCACAACACTTTCGATTTCGACAATGGAGAACAAAAAATGAGTAACTTTGCATTCAAACGAATCCACCTGACCGCCGCGATTGTTGTCGTGAGTTTGGTCGCCTGTCTCGCCAACTGCTGTTCGGCCGCCGACGGCAAACGACAAATTGTGACCCTTCGTGTTAACAAGATTCCTGCAAAGTTTGTTCTGCAGGCACTGAAGAAGCACGTTTCGCTGGCAGACATCAACGAACTGATGAACAGCGGAGCAAATCTGAATCGACCGATCTCGATTAACGTCAGCGGAGCCACAATGGACGAAGTGCTCGCCGTCGTACGAGAACAAATTTCGGGAAAACCAGCCAAGGCACCAGGCAACACTTTGCCAGTGCAACCCGAGTCCAGAAAGAAGAAGGCTGGTGGTGGAAAGGGTTTCGGTGGTGGCGGCGGCTTCGGTGGCGGTCGCGGCTTTGGCAAAGGCGATGGCTTTGGTGGTGGTAAGGGAACTGGTAACGGGAGTTCGGTTGGCGGTGGAACGAACGCTTTCGGATTGAAGCGAGGCGACGATAAAGCGAGTGTCCGCAAGTCAGGTCAACCAGTGCTGCCAGGCAAAACAATTGAATTCGCACCAAAGACTCAGCCTCGCAAGAGTACGTACGCATTTGGTGACAGCGACACTTCAAGGAATTCGGGTGTCAGCGCAGCTGTGGACTTGAACGACGATTATTTCGACGCCGCAAGCATTCCCACGCTTGAAGAGCTCGAGCCGCTGGACAAAGCTGGCAAGTTGGGTGGCGGTGATATCGCGAGCGTTACGCAGACCGTGGAGCGGTACTCGAACGAAAAGATTATCAAGTCGTTGGGACACGACCTGCGAATGCGCCGGATACACCTTCACAACAACAAGGTGTGGGGTAGGCCAATCCCAGAATCGGATGCAACCGACCGCAAGATGGCTTGCCAATACGCCGTGCTGAGAAAGCGGCTGAAGGATGGCGCGCCTTCGGAGTTGGATCTCTTGGCCAATCGTGCTGAGCCCCTTTTGCAGACTTATCATCTGACCGTTGTTGAAGCCGTAGAAAAATACAAGGACTATCAAAATCGCATCGGGCGATCGGTTACCGCCGAGGGCGAAAGAGCAATGCGTCTTCGCCAGGAACGAGTCTGGGCATCCGAAGATTTTGGCGTACTGCTCGCAAATCTGGATGTGATTGATGCCCGCCAATCTCAACTTTCCAATGGGCATGATGCTAGTCCCGGCGAAGAAGCGCAGCTTGCGGTGGCCGAAGAAGCCTTGGAGCGGTTGCTCGCTGGGTGGACCAAGGGGAACACATCTGCCAGCAAAAAGGCGATTGCTCTACGAATCAAGATCGAGTCGCTGAATCCACCGAAAGTAGATTAGGCAAAACAACGCCGGTCCAGATTACTTGTCTTCACAAACTGAAAAGGAAAACCAAGATGAAAACCATAGATCGTTCAACAACAATGTGTCACCAGGCTCTTGTCATGCTTGCCCTCTTGTCGGCGATTTCGATGCTCGGTCTTCGAGCGTCCCACGCCGAGCCAATCGTGCTAGAGCATCCGCTGCGGGTGCAATTCAAGCCCGCAACCAAAGAGGCGCGTGAGTTCATTAGTGCGCGCAAGAATATCGGAGCCCACTCGGTCTTTCGTACCATCCGCGCGTGCGACGAACGACGTGTGCAATTCACCGACGGCATGGTCATTCCGTGGAGCTATATCGATCATAGCGCGAGGATCAAGTCGGTTTATACCATCGTCAATCAGCTCTACACTCAAAGCCGTTCGCCCAAGATGTTGGATGTAGGCGAAGCGGCGCTTGGTAGCCTGCCCGACAAGGTGGGTCTGGCCGACCAAGCCAAGTTTCGGCTGTTCAAAGAACAAGAACTCAAGCGGTTAAAGGCTCTACCTACGCCGCTTCATCAACATCGAATCGAGCGACCGGTGCGGTTAGCCGCCCTGTTTCAGACCATCGAGGCTCGTGAACGAGGCCTGAAGCTCTCCCCGCAACAAAACGGTTTCTTGCTCAGTTACGACGAGCGTGGCTATGAAGCGATGGGGCGTAACGGATTTACCTGGCGGATGGATTGGACCGACATCACACCGGGATCAATCGTGACGAGTATCTTCGACCCGCTACTTTTTTACGAAGGCGATATTGAGAAGTGGCAATTTGTCGATCGCATCCTGGCGTCGCTGCCGCCAAACCCGATCAAGGAACGAGAAGAGAATCGAAAACTCGCGCGAGTACAGGTCGCCGAAAGAATTACCATGATCAAAGAAGGAAGAGTTCCGAAAAAGCCGTCACCAGCTATCAATCCGAAAGACGAGTTGAAAATCGTGACGGTCCTAGAGAAGCGGGGGGCGTCGCGCAAGGCGAGCCGCGATGTGGCAGCTTGGCCTGAACACTTGCAAGCTAAGCAAAAAGGCGTGAATGTGATTCTCAGCGACATCAATCAATTGTCGGCGATCTCGGCCATCGCTTCGGGCAATCGCGATGACGTCGATGTCGTGCTGTTCTCGATCGGTGGTTGGGGCGAGCAAAGTCCCGTGGTCAGCCTGGCAACCCGAGACAAGCACTCTTGGGCGCGTCTTGTGGAAAGTGTCGCCACTCGTATCGGCTACGCGAAGATGTGCTGGCCAGAGGCCAGAGTCGTCCTAGTTATGCCGCCTCGCGTCTATCCGAAAAAGGCCGATCCGAGAAAGAACAAAAACTATTGGGAATGGCTGCAAGAGGTCCCCCAATGGCACGAGTGGCTGGCCGATCAATACGGCCAACTTGCCAAGGAAAAGGATGCGTTGTTCATCAACGGCTACAATTCTGTGGACGAAGCAAACTTTGCCGATCGGCGTGGATTCCCCTGGTTCAGTTTCAACGACACCGGACATGCGCAGTACGCTGAGGCAATATGGAAGGGGTTATCAGACAAATAGGACCGACTCAGGTTCGGAGGAGACCCTCCCAGTTCCACACCTGTGAGTATAATGTCGGCCACCAGAAGGCCTTGGGCATACAGCCGGAGCAACACGGACCGAATTGGTGCCAATTTAAAATGGGGGACGAAGTGGCTTTTGCCCTGCATGGGTTGAACATTGATCGTAAACCTAGACGGCTCTTGGCCGAGTCAATTTCAGGATTTCGTAGAATCGATCGTTCGCGAAAAACGCACGCAATCGCGGCAAGCTAACTGCACCGGGTCACATCGACCCAGTTGAGTTCACGCAACCAGGATCGGCCGATTGGTGAATCAGATTGATGGCGCGAGATTGTCTGGTTTCGGCCCTGAAGACCGTACCCCTTCGTGACCGAGGTCGCGTCAGGGTGCAGAAGCTGCATGCCACTTGGGCGCTCAGGTCAAAACGTCCTTAGTCACGAATACGATTCACTGAGATGACCAATGTGGGCGTGTCATGAGCGCGCAAGGCGGTCGCGTTCATCACCGAGGACGACAACACCGAAGCGACTCACGGCAACCGGTTTCGAGCATCCGGTGGCGCACACCGACGCAAGTTAGCAACTTGCGATTCGACGCTTTGGTCCGAATCACACCGACGCGCTGGTCGGCGGATCAGAACACAGATAGAACTGGCTCACGGACCCAGTCATCTCGCCACACCGAGATATGTCATCTACTCATGGATTTTGTGGGCACGTCATCAAACAACCGTCAATTCCGAGATAATCACGGTCGCGACCGGACGTTGTCACTTAGGAATTTAGAGGCCTACTATCTGTGCCATGCTGGCGCGAAAAAGCTGGTGGCTTCTTGAAAGGATGGCCTGCGACGGAAGTCCGCCGGGTTGTATGAGGGAACGCCCGGATCCTTTTGGGTCCACTTGAGATGATGGCGACCGTAGTAGGTGCCGTAAAACTGGTAGTTCGAGTCGATCCAACGGCTTAGTACCATCATCTCCATATCTGTGACCATCTTGCTGTGGTCGCTCGTGACATTTTTCGGATGGGCCGAGTTCGTCAACAGGTCGATCATCGGACTCTTCGCGCACCCTAGGTTTTTCGGATGCAGATAGGAACCGTTGTAGTTGCCGCGGTCGCCGCGACGGAACGAGGTGAACTCGGAGATGATGGGGCCCGCCAATTCCTTGCGTGCAAGTTCCTCGTAGGAAGTGTTGTAGTAGGTCGTGATTTCACCCGTCAGCCTAAGATTGTCCGCCGGATCGGTCTTTCCGTGACAGGAGACACATTTGGCATCGAAAATTGGCTGGATATCGCTTGGGTAGTGAATCACCTGTCCGGCCAGGCCGTCGCCGCCATTTTCGACCAGGTCGCACGGTTGTGGCTGCGGAGCACTCGGCTTGCGTGTGAGCGCCAATGGTGTGGTGGAGCTTTCTGGTGATGAACTGCGATCGGCGTGGCCATGGCAGCCGGTGCACGAACGGACTTCGCCGGCGGCGTAATTCACGTACGTTCTTTCTCGCTGGATCTCGCGAAAGTTCTCATCAAGAGCTTGGAAGAAGATGCTCCGCTTGGCCGGCACAAGAAAGTGGGCCGAACCATCTTTCTCCACCGGCACGACACCCCATTGCACGCGTGGCCAGAGGGCCGCCTTCCAACTGGAGCTGCTCAGCG
>CAYFJO010000199.1:0-18918 GCA_964343305.1 uncultured Pirellulaceae bacterium
GCTGGTCTGGATCAGCCCGCGGCCGGAACCGCTTTGCACCTTCAGCAGTTTGTCGTGCACGGTTTTACCGCAGTCCGCGGATTCCCCAAAGAAGTTGACGCCATTGACCCACCCGTGGGCGAAGAACATCGGTTTTTGATGTATGTGGTCGTGCGATTCGCCCGGAACGCCCATCTTGACCGGAAAGCTGCGGGTCACGCCCAGCCCGTGCGGCCCAATGATCGGAAACAAGATCGGCCGGGAATAGCCGCGGAAAATGTACTCAGTGAACAGTTCGCCATCGATCAGCACACGTAAGCGATCGTCGCTTTGTTTGATTGTCACTGTCTCAGCCATCGCACGACCGGGCATCGCGGAAAGCAAACAAATGGTGGCCAGCAAACATGGGCTCAGAAAAGCCGTCGTCCTTCTCATGGGAATCTCCTTAACTGGTCCGATCCAGAACTCTTGTTGGATTTTGACAGTCATCTATTCGCCGCCAGCGACCTCATGTGCGGCGCCGCTACTCGCCCTTGCGCAGTTTCTTGATCCGGATCTTGCGGAATTCGATGTAGTGTCCTTCCGCCTCGATGCCCAGCGGGCCGCGCACCGGTTTGAAGTTGTCAATTTCCCACGCGGGCTTGCCATTGACCTTGAGCGAGACCTTGGGGCCGATGCAGCTTACCTCCCATTCATTCCATTCTCCCGGTGGCTTGTGCAGCTTGGGCACTGCCTTGGTCCCTTTCGCGCCGAACAACTGCCCGGCCCCGCCCTGCGCCAGTTGAATCTGATTGGAGCCGCGGATGTAAAAGCCGCTGTTGTACCCCTTCTTCGCCGGCCTCCACTGAAAGCGGACGATGAAGTCGTCGAATTCCTCTTTGGTGAACAAGTGACTGCGGCCACCTGTCAGCACCAGCAGACCGCTCTCGATCTTCCAGCTTTTTGGGGTGTTCTGATTGACTCGCCAGCCTGCAAACGACTTGCCGTCGAAGAGTGACTCAAACCCCTCTTCTTTCTCGGCCTCGGTCGACTTCTGTGCCTGTGCCGGAGTCCAGCACAGCATCAGAGTGGTGACAAATACGTAACGCTTCATGGCGCGAACTCCTGTAATTAGGTGACTTGCCCATCAGGCGAGTTGTCCAAACTGGTAGGCAGCCTCGAACATCGCCTCGACGTTCTCAACGGGAACATCCTGTTGAATGTTGTGGACCTGAGTAAACACAAAGCCGCCCGGACGGGAGCAAAACACCTCAATGTTTCGCCGTACGTGTTGGCGGACTTCATCGGGCTCGCCGAAGGGCAACACGTCCTGCGTGTCACACCCGCCGCCCCAGAAAACGATCTTCCCCCCAAACTCGTTCATTAGCCGTTCCGGTTCCATGTTCGCGGCGGAAATCTGTACGGGGTTCAAGATGTCAATGCCGGCAGCGATCCATTCGGGAATGTACTGGTAGACGGACCCACAGGAATGCAGGTAGGTTTTCCAATTCGTGTGCGTGTGCACCCACTCGCATAACCGTTCGTAGTGGGGCTTGATCATCTCTCGAAAAAGATCTGGCGACAGAAGCTCACCTCTCTGTGTTCCGGCATCGTCCGAGGCCACTCCCCATGCGAAGCACCGATCACCGACCGCCTGATGGTAAAGCTCAGTTCGCTTGATGGTAGCGTCCACGAAACGTCCCATCATTTCATGAGCCGTATCCTTTTCCGTCATCAACATACACAGCCATTCATCCAGCGATCCCTGGGTGATGTTGTCGGAAAGAAGCGCGCTAAGCCCGATCATTGAAATGCTAGCTCCCCACCCCAGAAGCGCCTTGTCCGTGTTCTCGTGCAAGAACCGCCCATGCTCCGCAAACACATCCAGTTCTTCGTCGGTGACCGAGTCAACCGGGCGGAACGCGTCGGGATCGATCCGCGTGCCTGCCATGGTTGAACGAATGAAGTCGAAGTAGTACCCGTCCTTCGGCATCCGAGCCATGTCGCCGCCGTCGGCGCCCTTCAGTGTCCAGCTTCCGTCTTCTTTCTCTTCGATTTTCGTGCCGGGCTGAAAGTAGACGTCGAGCCCGCAGAAAAGAGTCTTGCGCACACCTTCGGAAGCGTCCTGCCGCGCCCACTCGGCCGTCATTGGTTCCAAAGGGAGCACGTCCACATGCAGTCGGTCGACGACCTCCAACTCGAGTTCTGCGAGAATCTGCATGCTGTCGTGGACCCGCGTAGGACTCTCGATTCCCATGCGTCTTTTCAGTTTGTCGTAAACGACCGCGTTGATACCGGACGCACGGATGCCTCCCAAGTCAATTGGGACCCGGTCCGGTGTTTCGAAGTTTACAGCTTTCATCACTCGTTCGCGTGAATTCATGATGGCACCCTATTTGGAACTTTTGCAGTGGGTCATTTCGTCGAGCATGGCTTCAACATTCTCGAGAGGGACATCACTGGCGATTTTACCGCGAAAAATCAGTTCGGCCAGACGTTGCAGCCGGCGCAGGAGGACTTTGAGGACCATGTCGCGGGCCGGACGCTCTGCTGCGGTTCAAGCAACAGGTCTTCGCCCACAAACGCACCTTGGCTGACGGAGCCTTGGCCAAAAGTGGATGTTCCTCGCCGCCGCCGCCTGGCGCGCTTCCTCGTACGTCCGGCCGCTGGCGACGATTCGGATCAGTTCTTGGTCCCAGGCGATCCACTGGCCGGCGTATTTCTTCGGCCTACCCTTAAACATGGATTGTGAAAACTCCCTTGGGAGTTTATTGAAATTTGCGATCGCTTGCAGTAGCATGCGCACAATGAAGCCTGTGGAATGACCGCGAAAGGAGCCTTCAAGATGGCCTATCGGACAAGATCGCAGACCGTCGCCGTTTATGTGATTTTGGCCATGGCGTTCGTCGGTATCGCGCGGCCGCCGCATTCGCCAGGCGCGGAGAAGAGCGAAAAGCAGGAGCCGTCCGGGAAGGATTCGGAGACGGTAGGTCGGCCGGAGGAAATCCACGTTGATACCCTGCGATTTGCCGCCAACGGACGGCCCGTCAGCAACAAAACTAGCGAAGCGGCCGGCTTTGTGCTGATCGCCGACGGCACAGGCCCTCAGGTCGGCGTCCTGGCCCATTCGAGCGCCTTTGTGGCGTGCGTACAGCGGGGCGAAACGGCGGACGTGGGTATACCACTTCCGAAGCGAGCCGGTGCGTTCTCGGTTTCCGCTCGCGTGGATCTGCTGGCCGGCGAATCGGCGAGGGTGGAGATTTCAGTCGATGGCAAGCACGTGGGACGGGCGTTGCGCGGCGGCCAGGCGGTTGAATTACGCGTTCGGGCGGCGGCATCAAGCGACGGGCCGCTCCTGAGCTTGATCTCGCGCGGTTCCGGGGTCGAGGCCGCCATCCGCTGGCGAGAGATTCGCATCGAAACGGCGGGCAAATTCACGCCGATCACATTGGCGCTGCAGCCCAAACGAGTGCCCTGTCCCCCGCCGAAGCATCCGCCCCTGCGGCCGGCCATGGAGCAGGTGCTGATTGAGTGGGACTGGCGGATGCAGGATGGCATCGGCACGCCGCGGGACCCGGCGACGTATGCGGCGGCCGCCCGGCGGACGTTTCAGCGGGGAGACCTTCTGATCGAGGACCTCCGCAGCGGCGGGGGCCGTCTGGCCGCAGAAACGGCTGAGTGGGAAAGGTTGCGCGCAAAATGGGGAAAACTGGCCGCCGATGAAAAGGCGGCAGAGGTTAACTGGGAGAAACTGTGGCGAGAAGTGCACCACTTGCGTCGCCGTATCTCGCTGGAAAACCCTCTGGCGGAAACCGGCCCGCTGGTGTTCGCCCAAGATGTGCCGGGTGGCGCGTACAGCTCTCACATCGTTTCATTCCATGGAGATTCCGCCCGGCCGGGCGGCGGCGTTTTCGTGCTGGAAGAACCAGGCCGGTCGATGCGCATTCGGCCTCTCGTCAAAGACCAGCTTCCTCAGGGCGCCTACATGCATCCTGAAGTGTCCTACGACGGCCGGCGCGTCCTTTTCGCGTACTCAAAGGTGGAGTCGGACCCGACGACCTATGGCAAGTTCCCGGATCGACATTTTCACCTGTACTCAGTGGACGCGGATGGCGGCAATTTGAAGCAGCTCACCAACGGTCCCTACGACGATCATTCACCGTGTTTGCTGCCCAGCGGCAAGATCATCTTCTGCTCCACGCGGCGGGGCGGCTTCCATCGCTGTGGCAAGGGCCCGTGTCCCACCCACACACTGGCGCTTTGCGAGGCCGACGGCAGCGATCCGCGAACGGTTTCCTATCACGACACCCATGAGTATGATCCGGCCGTTCTCCACGACGGCCGCGTCATCTACACCCGCTGGGATTACGTGGACCGCCGCGCCGTCAACTTCCAACATCTCTGGACCGTCAAGCCCGACGGCAGCGACGTGCACATCTTCTATGGTAACAGCACCCTCAACCCCATGGGAATTTGGGAGACGAGACCGATCCCTGGTTCCAAACGTGTGATGGGCACGGCCTGCGCCCATCATTCCATGCCCGCCGGGTCGATCGTCCTGGTGGACGTGCGCAAGGGTATCGAAGGCCTCAAACCGATCACGCGTTTCACCCCCGATGTGCCTTTCTACGAATCTGAGTTCCCGGTGCGGAGCAGATCGGGCGGACGCTGGCCCGCCGAAATCGAAAAACGACTCCAAACCATCCGCTGGCCTGGACACTGTTACCGCAGCCCTTATCCGCTTTCGGAGACATACTGTCTGGCGGCCTACAGCTTTGACACGCTCCGTGGCGAGCCGTACCACAACCCTCCGAACCTTTTCGGGCTCTACCTTGTGGACCGCTTCGGCAACAAGGAGTTGCTGTACCGGGATCTGAATATATCGAGTTCTTGGCCGATCCCTCTCCGGCGGCGAGACAAGCCGCCGGTTCTCTCTTCCGTGGTTGCGGGCGAAGGCGAAGCCGAGGGGACGTTCTTCCTACAAAACGTGTACAAGAGCTGGACGCCGCTTCCCAAGAAGCGCATCACCCGGCTTCGCATCATCCAGGTACTGCCCAAGACCACGCCACACATGGGCAACCCGCCTCCCGGAGCTGCTCGCGGGGCTCCGGGCAAACAGGTCTTGGGCACGGTGCCGGTCGAGAAGGATGGCTCGGCCTACTTCCGCGTTCCGGCGCGGAAGGCGGTCCTGTTCCAGGCATTGGACGAGCAGGGCCGGGCGGTCCAGACGATGTACAGTCTGACGTACCTCCAGCCTGGGGAAAAGGTCTCTTGCGTCGGGTGCCACGAACCAGGCACGACATCTCCTCCTGGATCACGATCGGGCTCGCTTGCCGTTGCGCTCGGCCGTCCCCCTACAGCGATCGTGCCCGGCCCTGACGGTTCCAAGCCATTCAGCTACCCGTTACTCGTCCAGCCGGTGCTTGACCGGCATTGCGTCCAATGTCACAAGGCCGAGATGCCGAAGGAGAAGAGCGGCGGCGTTGTTCTCACGGGAGAACCGGAGTCTCAATTCTCCAGGTCCTACAACGTGCTGGTTCGTTCCGTCAAATTCCGTGACAGCGGTGGGCCGGCGCAGACATACCCGGACCAGTACGGGGCGCGGGCCAGCAAGTTGACGACGCTCCTGCTCAAGGGCCATCACGACGTCAAATTGCCCGCAAAGGACTGGGAACGGCTGATTACCTGGATGGACACCAACGCGCTCTTTTACGGGACCTTCAACCATGAAGACCAGGCGCGGCAGTTGAAAGGCGAGCGGATTCAGGGACCGGAGCTGGAATGAGACGTAGCGTGGCTCGTGTGATTTGGGCTAACGGGCTACGAGCATGGCGAAGGCTCCTGATTGGATTGCGAGAGGCGAAATAGCCTTCACGAAGTACGACATTCCAAGACTGGAGAATCTAGATGAACGCCGTAAGACCAGTGGGAAAGATGATCTTGCTCGTCGTGTGTTGTTGCCTTGCCCAAACGACACTGGCCCAGCAGGTGGCCGCCGACCGGCGCACCCAAGATGGCGACAGGCCGGTCTTGCAGGTCCCAAAGACCGACTCTAAACCGAACGTCGACGGGAAGCTCGACGAGCCGTGCTGGAAGAAGGCGGCAAGGACCGGTCCGCTCGAGGTCACGCGGGGACAGCCGGCGAAGTCAACTACCAAGGCTTTCATCTTGCGCGACGCCGACCATCTCTACGTCGGGGTGACCTGCGGGGCCAGCGGCGGACCGGACGCGAAGCAACCTGCCAAACCGCCGCACATCTCGGAACAAGAGCACGTGGCGCTGCTGATCGACTCCAACCACGACCGGAATTCATATTATCTCGTCAGCTTGACTCGAGAGGGAGCCGTCGAAGCCTCTTACAATGAACGCCGGCCACCGTGGCATGATTCCACGTGGAACCGGCGGAAACCGCGGTACCGGTGCGCCGAGGCCGTGGGCGAGGACGGTTGGAGCGCGGAGTTCTCGCTTCCGCTGAAGATCTTCGACAAGAACAAGACGCTGACTTCCCAGATCGGGTTCAACATCCGCCGCCACGACGCACGGGCAGCCCAAACCCACTGCTGGCACGGCGAGTTCTCCAATCCGGCCGAGGCGGGCCTGCTTTCCGGCATTCCGGCGCGAGAGCATTTTCCGGTTCCACCGCTGGCGAAATACACCGGGACCAGCCGGAACGATGACGGTTATCGGCCGTCGTTTAACATTCGACGGGATACTACGCCGGTCACAGCCGAAGATCGGCCGATACGGCTGGGGCCCGGTTCCACTCACATGAGCACTACCGGAGAGGTGCGGATCGAGTTGGAGAGGTTCCTGCTGGGCGGCAACGTTCACGCGCGAGCCCTCATCTGGGACTTGGCCGTGGACGAGAAAAAGGGCGAGCTCTACGTGCTCTCGGCGCCCCGAAGGAAAAGCTCCATCGAGTTGCGGGTCTTCGACCGGGACGGCAAGTATCTGCGAACGATCATGCCGCTCAATCCAACCCTGTCCAGGGAAAGCGTGCGAGACCTGTGCCGAAAGTCGGTCGTGGAAGGCCCCGCAAAGCTGGTCGTCCCGACGCTGTTCGAGCCGATTGGGGTGGAGACTAGCTTGTACGGTGATTATTGGCACTTGCCCCAGAGTTTGGCGATCGCGCCGAACGGTGACCTGATCATGTCCAACATTTTCAAAAGGACCTTATGGAGAATGAGGCCGGACGGAAGCCTGCCTCCTGAAGGCTGGACGTCGATCTACAATCCACGCCGAAACGAGCCCTTCGAGAGCGCCGGGTGGCTCATCGGCCCCTGGAAGGCCAAGCGGCTGAAGCCCTATCTCTCCTATGGCAAATTTTGCCTCCCCGATCTCTGTTTTGACGAACAAGGGGATCTGTATGTCTCTGGCGGAGTGTGGTCGCCATTGTCTCAGTTCTACTCCATCAATTGGGAAGTGCACGGCCGTGGTCAAGGGGAAGCTGTCTGGAAGTATCGCCTGCTGGAGGGCACAGGGCTGGCCGGCGTCCGGGATTTCGCTTTCAACGGCAAGACAAAGACCAACGCAGCCGAGCAAAGCCATTTGGGCGTCGAAGGGCAAGCCGGGCAGGATGACGCACACTTCAATCAGCCTTGCGGACTGGCGGTTGACGGTACGCATCTGATCGTGGCCGATTCCGGTAACAACCGCCTCCAAGTGTTCGAAGAAAACGGCCGGCTGGCCGCCTCGATAACAAGTTTCAAGCAAGACGGGCGGGACGTGCCCCTGGAGAATCCAACCGCCTTGGCAATCGACCGCCAGCGGCATCTCTATGTACTCGCACTCGCCCGGTCCCAGACCGGAGAACCGCTGCGAAGATTGATCAAGCTCGACTCCTGGCGGGAACCTCGCCTGTTAGCAGTCTCCGAACCACTCGACGCGAACACCGTCCGGATCGCCGTAGACGGTGGCGTGAACCCGCCATTGGTCTGGATCGCCAACGGCGCGGGCCGAGGGACACTGCTTCAGCTTGCGGGTGACAACCTCTCACTGAAGGGAAACTGGGCGGGCGACGACGAGAAGTTGTCCAGCCCATTCCAATACGGCTACGTTCCCATCCTCAATGTCGATCCGCAAACCGGTCACCTCTACGTTGAAGACGATTCGTACTTTCACCGAGGCCTGTTTGGCGAAGTCTACAGGCTGAACCAAAATGGCAAAATCTTAAAGAAATGGCCGCCTTTGCTATTCTCGCCCGTAGAAGACTGGGATGGCGAACTTCTGTACGACCTGTGTCATGATCTGCCGCCGGTGCGTTACGCCCAGGAGCCGCTGTTTCTTGATTCCCTCTTCGGGAAAGACGGAAGAATATACCGGTGGAGACGGGTCGGCGGCGACGGCGAGTCCCCAACGAGAAAGCCTGGTCGGTACACAATTGGAAAGGAGAAGCCTCCGGAGATCTTGCGTTTTGACCGCGCCGGAAAACCGATTCCTTTCAAGGCCACCGGGACCAACGCGCTGGTTGTCGACAAGAATCCCAAAGGTGGGCCGCCTCGTAACAGCTTCGTCTATCGCGGGATGGACGTCGACGCAGAAGGCAACATCTATTATGTGAATTCGCGATTCGCCGTCGACGTCTACGACTCGGATGGGAATTCGCGCAAACAAGGGCTGCTTGAACTCACCGATACGCGAGGTCTCGTCGTGGATGAACGGGGCAACCTATACGTACTCTCCTGTTCTCGCGGCCCCAAGCAAACGGAGGAGGGGCACTGGACGTCACACCCTCTGTACCTCTCGAAGTTTCCTCCCACAGGAGGAAAACCGATCTGGTCGAGGCCGTGGGAGGGCATCATGGGATGCGGCGCCGGACGCAGTCCAGGGAGTTGGACGTCCTCCACTTGCGTTTGCCTGACCGCAAGAGTGCACCAGGCACTGGACGGAAACGGGTATCTCTACGTGGCCAGCAAATTCAGCGTTCAGGTCATCGATTGTGAGACCGGACGGCTGGTCGGCGAATTCGGGAGCTACGGCAACATGGATTGTCTCGGCAAAGACAGCGCCCATCCGCACCCCGAGCTTCCTTTTGGCACGATATCTGCCCTAGCCGTCTGGAAAGACCGACTGTTCGTAGTCGACGCGCTGAACGCGCGGATTGCCAAGTGCCGCATCGTCTACGACCCGACGAAGAGGAAGGCGCATCTCGATTCCGGGAATCGATAACGGTGGCAGTTCGCATTCAACGTGGGGGAGCGAATGTTGAGCATCACAGGTAGCTGCCGCTCGGACAGGCGCGGGACGGAACGATTACAAGCCATCCAAATAGCAATTACCACTCTGGGCTCGTTTCTGTGACTTGACCGGGCCGCGGCGGCAGAAAGCGGCCGCCACCGGCGCTCTGAAACAGGAACGAGGGTAGCCGCTGAAATCGACGACCAAGTGAAGTCTTTGCCGCCAAGATAACGACTGAAAATGTAGTACCGCACGTCTTCGCTGATCTTCCCGTCCTGCTCGCTGACACGAATCGTCATCCCGATCGCCTTCTTCGGCTTTAAGCGTGCGTTTAAACAACGAACATGCAAGACACTTGCACGTCGACAACAACAACGGAAACCTCTGCGCGCGATTGGCTAAACTGACACGATTCTGAACTTTCACGCCAACTGGCTGAGCAAACACACAGCATGGCAACCATTGGCTATTCGCCACCAGACCCAAACACCGCCGGAAAGGTGAGCGTGGCCGCGCGCCGGGTGACTTTGATCGAGCCGATCTGGCCCCCGGGGGCGACTTTCTCATCCGGAGTGAAATCGCTCGGCGAGCGACCCTTGCCGATGCCTATGAAGTTCAGGTGGTAATGTTGGTCGCCGCGGCGTCGCCTTGAGAGGATCTGGTGCAGGTCGACCTTGTGCTTGCCGAAGCCGACGAAGTCGTCCTTTGTCGCGTCCCACTTTTGCACGGTCTCTACCGTGAAAATGACTCCTTCCGCGTCACGCACAGCGATGTTGAAGGAGTCGTCGCTGACGAGGCGAAGCCGCCGGCTCTGCTGGGGTGAAATCTCCAACCGAGTCGCCTGGTTCCAGCTCTTTGACGATGCCTTGACAAAGAACGTGATGGCACCTTCCTCATCGCGATTGGAATTGCTCACCATTAGTGTACTTTCGCCTCGAATGTCGCGCGACGTGACAGGCACCAGAGCGAGTGCTAACACGATCCATGATGATCGTTTCGGAAATTGAAACATGTCCTTCGCCCTTTCGATTCGAGAACTAGACGTAACTAACACCGGACCCGGTCATCGATGCAGCCGGTCGCAAGCGTGCGTTATTATGGACCATTGTGCCCGATGTTCCTAGGTTGCATTTTTCATGACGCCGGGCTCGAAGGTAGCAGAGTGTCGCCAAATCAGGTTCATCGGCGCGATCGTGGTGAAAAATGCGCAGTTATCGGCTAGATTTGGTTTTCTGTAAGTCTCCCCGCGCCCGCAACGCGCATGTTTCGGTTGATAACTTCTTCTGAAAGCAAAGCCAAATGAGTCATCGCCCCAAAACGTCCCTCCATCGCTTTTTTGCCGTTCCGCTTCTGGCAGCCGGCACAATCGGTTTGTTCGCGCCGAAGGGCGTCCTGGCAGCGCCAGCGCAGCATACCGTCACGCTTAACGAATATCTGGGCAGCGACTGGTCAGATGAGCTGATCCACGAAACGATCACGTTCAAACCCGGTCAACTCAATCGGCCTGACGCACGGGTCATCGGATCCGACCGCAAGGAAATCGCGGCACAGGTCACCCATGTGCAGCGGTATGACGATGGGTCCATTCGTTCCATGAACGTCTGGTTCAAGGCCGCTCTGCCCGCCAACGGCAAAGCCGTTTACACCATCCAGCCCGGCACGGCGTCAAAAGCTCCATCCGGCGTCACGGTCAAGACCGATCAAGGATCAATCACGCTGCTGACCAAGGCGCCGGGGCCGATCGGCATCACCCTGCTCGGCGGCGAGAAGACCTGGGGTTGGCAGGTGCCGTTGACCGATGCGTTGGCCCCGATTCAGACGCTGCATCTGCCTTCGGGGAAAAAGGCGGGCAAGAGTCGGTTCAACGTGCCGTTTAAGATCAAGTCGTATCGCTCGCGGATTGTGAACCAGGGCCCGTTGTTTGTCGACGTCCAGATCGATTACCAGTTCGACGCGGGGTTCTGGCGCTTCGAGGCCCGCGTGCTGGCGGGCTGTCCGATGATCCAGATCCGGGAGAAATACAACACCGGCAACAGCGGCCAGCGGGCTCGGCTATTCGACCGGTTCTACGACCTGGTGCTCAACGCCGGCGAATTCAAACCCACCCAGGGCTGGTACAGCGATAACGGTCCGGCCCCTCGCCATTTCGACCTGGCGAAATCACTGATGCCCAAGTCGTGGATCCAGCGCGGCGTCGCAAGGCCGAGCTGGTCGGGCATCGGCGTAAACGGCTACACGCTTTCCTACGAGGAAAATCGTGATGACTATTTCCTGATTGGTTGGCCGACAGGACAGCCCGGCATCGGCGTGATCATGCGCCTCGTCGAGCCCGGCGGCGACGCGATTGCGCTGGCCGCCCTTGATATCGAACAATGGCGGAATCCCCAGTCACTGCGCTTGCACACCAACAAAGACGGCGAGGTCATCGCCCGGCTCCCGCTTCAAAAGTACAAACAGGAATGGGCCGTGGACGGATTTCGCGAAACCTCTCCCAATTATACGGGGATCACGCTGTTCGTGCCGCCCAACCAGTCGTGTCGAAGTTACGGCATCATGCTCTCCACAGCGGAAGATGAGCGGGAAGCCCGGCTGGAATCGGTTCTCAAAACCGTCGCCCACCTGGATGCCGAGCCGCTCGATTTGACACGACGTTGGGTCATCGACTGGCCGGACCCCATGGCCGGCGCCAAATGGGCCGAAAAGCCCAGCCCGGCCGGCGAGAAAGCCCTGCAGATCATGCGAAACCGTACCGAACTGGCTCGCCTGGGCGGCGATCTGGTCTGGTTCGACATGGGCTTCCACTTCCATTTCAACCGAAGTGTTCACCCGCAGATCGACAAGGTCCTCAACGACGACGCCCAACTCACGGCCGATCAGCGCAAGGAGTTTCGTCGCCTGGTCGCCTTTGAGGCCTATCGCCAGAACTCTCATCAGCAATTGCCCTGGGGCTCGGGCGTGCACCTAAGTAATCCGAACAAGGCAATCATGGCGATAGAGGCGCGGGCCAAGACCGCCCAGCTTGTCCGCGATCATCCGCAGTTCAATGCCTGGAGTGAAGTCACCATCAACCTGTTGCGGACCTATATTCGCAAATACACCTTCGATTCCGGCGCTCCATACGAAAACCCGCACTACACGCTGGGCGTCACACTGGAATGGTCCGCCAGAGCAAACGACCTGCTGATCGAAGCAGGCATTGGCGATGCGCTGGATACGGAACTATTCAAGAAATGCATGCGGTTTGTCATCAACACCTGGCTCACCCCGCCGGACCCGCGCTTCAACGGCTACCGCATGGTGATGCCCATTGGAAACTGCTCGTATCAATCGATCCGCCCGGAGTTCGGCACACGTTATGTCAACTATTTCAAAGACCGTGATCCAGCTCTGGCCGGGCAGCTTCAATGGCTCGTCAACCAGACGTTGCCCGACGAGAAAAAGATCAAGATCGTCGACGACATCAAACCGGCGATGCACAGTAAATGGATCAAGGATTACGGCGTGGTCTTTCGGCACGGCTATGGCACGAAATACGAAACCTACATGCACATGCTCGCGGGCAAATGCTTCGGCCATTACGAATTGGGAACGGATCACATGGCCTACTCGATTTACGCTAAAGGCCAACCGATCAGCCTGCACTTCGGCAACGGCTATTTCCCCATCTACAACCGGCCGTGGCTGCGCAACCGCATTTCGTTCGACATGAAGGTCGAGACCCACGAACGGACGCCTTTTGACGTCAAAGCCGCGACCTTCTCGCCGGAAATCGAATATCTCCGAGCCGTGCGCGAAACGCGTCAACTGCTCACAATGCAAAATGAATATCCCAAGCTCGATGAGCGCGGGATACGATGGCTGCCGGAGGAAAGCGCCAACTTTCGCGCAACCATGGCCGGCTCCGACGCGCCGGAAAACTTCATGCCTCTGACACTCTGGCACCGGCAGATGCTGCTGCTGAAAGACGCCGACCCCAAGGGGCCCAATTATTTTGTCGTGCGTGACGGCTTTGGCGGCCGGCCCACCAAGTCGACTGACCTGAGCATGTGGTTCCTAGCCAACACCATGACGCAAGCCGGCGGCGTTTTCCACTTCGACGGACAATGCGACGTGGACATGGACGTGTTTGTGGGCACCCCGACCCCGGGCTCGTTCAAGATCAAGACCGACAAATATGGTCACGTCCAGCAGCCCTACGGTCGATTCACCGGGTTCGATCCCAAGTATTTTCCTGACGGCAAACGGCGCGAAGACCAGTTGTTGTTGCGCATCCGCCAGCCGGCGGGTCGGGGTTATCTGGTCGTGCTTTATCCGCGACTGAAAAACGCCGATCCGCCGGCCACGTATCAGCGATTGAGCGATTCGGTGGTGCGCGTCAAAACGCAACGGTCGACCGACATCGTCTACGTCGATTTCGACCGGACAACGTACACCGACGACGATATCAGTATCGACGGCCGCGCCGGTGCGATCAGGCGGTACACCTCCGGCAAGATCGTCATTGCTAATAGTGAAGGCCCCTGCACAGTCGCAGTCGCCGGCAAGAAAATCGTCGGGTCCGGCTCATTCGTCGTGGAAATCGACGGCCCGACCCACCGCATCACTCATCGCGCCGATGGCGCCCAAGTCACGATCAAATAAAGATGTGCCGGTCCACGCGCCCCGCGACACTCGGCACGAGCGTCGCTCCCACGCTTGCCGGGGGATTCAGCAACGACGGCGGCAGCCGGCAATGGCGCGCCTCTTGCCGGACGCGCTGCCAAGGCGACCGAGTGTGGTTATTCTATCAGTTTCTCGCCTCTCCAACCCTAACCTAAACCGGTCAAAACCGTGGAAAAATAGTCGTGCCGGGTATCGCGATACCGCACAAGCGCCGACGTCGGTTCGTCGTCCCGGTGGCAGAACGGTGGCACGAACAATTGCGCTCTGTATTTCAGTGTCGTTTGCTCGACACACAATATTTTTTTCGCCGTGGCCTTGAGTTGAATTCGATTCCACCCACCCCTTCTCTAACTCGCAAACTCAATTCGACTTGTGGAAATCTCTGGCCGACTGAACCCTGCAAAGGCACTGGAAACAAACTCCAGCGCGGTGTGACGCAAGGAATGAATCGAGCAAACGACTATTATGCCTTTCGAAGCGCTTGCAAAATCAGTTCAAACACGCGGGCATGCTAGGTTTGTAGCAAGCGTGCCAAGTTCCGCGCAGTGTCGTTGCGTTGCTGTTTTCAATTACAGTTCATTCTCATCACTCTCGGCCCAGGATGTCTGTTAAAATGCCGTAATGAGTTTGAGCCAACCAAATTCCTCTTTGATATTTTGTTGGTGGAAACTTATAGCTCGCAGTTTGAATCGAACAACGACTGTGTAACCGCAAATTGAAAACACCCGGAATTCAAACGTTGATAATTGTCACATTGTGTTCTGCTGAAATCGGAAAGCAAAACGATGCCATCGGATAACAAGATTCAAAGTTCAGATAAATGGGCGTTGGTCCGCGGCTTGTTGAAACGCATGTGCGCTTCATTCACCGTTACTGCTCTTGGTCTTCCGGCGATTGGCATTTGTTGTGGAATCGTTATGGCTGTTTCCAAAATCGTGGGGGAAGTCCTGCTGGGAGCAGTTGCCGGCCTTTGTCTGACCGCAGCCGTTGGCATGATTGGTCTCGAAACTGACTCAGCGAAATGGCCTCGATGGTTCAAGATCGTCGTTTCCGTAGGGCTTAGCATCGGTGCAGCTGCAGGATTGTTCTCTGGACTTGTGCAATTCGAATGGGGTACAGCCGGGTTTTTCATTTGCATAAGTGTTGCTCTTGGGGCCATTGGATTCGCGAAACCTTATCTACTTGGTGCCTGGCCGTTCTTCGAGTATGACCGAAACCGATGGTGGCGGATTTTTTGTGCGTGCGTGAATGGCGGAATGGCATTTGTGGCAACACTGTATGCTCTTGCACTTTTGTGGCTAGCACTTGAATTCGTTCACTGGGCCTTTAGCGGTAGGATTGTAGCAATTCTGTTTTGGGTAGGAGTAGGTTTCTTGCTTGCAATTATTGCTGCCTATTCTTACCTGCGTGACGAATTGAGGGATGCGCGGACGTCGCGTGAACGCATCGAAGTATACATAGCATTTGCCGCGATTCTTACAATTACGATTTTGACTGGCGTTGGTTGGCTCGGTGGCTTAGGACTATTCGTCGACAGCGTTCGTGAGGGCCCCGCAGTCATTAACCCTGATAATCCAATTCCGAAGTGGCGTGAGGGCATTACTGTAATGAGCATGGTGTTGACCTTTGTTCTTGGTCCATTGATGGCCTCCAGCACAGTTGCTGGAGAAGGCTACCAACGACCATTCGCATCGTGGCGGGAGGGCGCTAAGTCAGTGGCTGTTTTAATTATTCTGGCCATACCGCTGATTGGGCTATCTATTTTTCAACTTCGCCAGTCGAGCTATTGTAGGCAGATACAGTTGACAATGTCTGAACAGCAAAAACTAAAGGACGAAATGGTGGGCACATACAACGACCATCAGTCCAACATTGTGACAGGCGTTCTCGTGCCAAATCGCTCAATTGCGGATTTCGCAACAAAACTAGAATCGATCGATCTCAATGGTTGCCCGAGTGAACTTCGTTTGGCCTTTGCGCAAAACATATTTGCGTGGCGAGAATTTGGCAAATTCGTCGAGCGGAACAGCGGAGTACCAGGAATCTCGAAAGCGTTGATTTCAAGTGGTGTATCATTGCTTGAAACTCACTTGATTGACGTGCCAGACAAAGTGAAAGCCATTGAAGCGACAGAACTCCGACTCGAAGAATTGGCTACAAAACATGAAAAAAGGTCGAACTACCTGCTCCCCCCTTGGTTGCCAACGCAACGGCAACCATGAAGTTGGCACGCAGTGGATGCAATTCTGGCCCACGCGCAACGTGACGCGAAAAGTCGACGACGTATGAGTCAACGGTTGTCAGCAAGCCGTTGCATATAGGGGCATCAGATGCAAATCCCAAATCCGCTGGCACTCATGGCTGGCGACTTGCGACTTTCAATCTTGTTGCACCCCGTTGACTTGGGCAGACGTAAAATCCTTCTCAGCCGTGTCCGTTTCGTTTAAACACAAGTTTACGCATCCTCGATTATGAAGTGCTTCTCCACACTTGGGATCTATGGCAAGAGCGGCTGTGTAATCAGCGGCTGCATGTTCAAAATCACCGAGACAGTAGTAAGCCATCGCTCGCAAAGAATACAACTGAATTCGGGGGTCCCCGTGTCCCCAATTATCGAGCGCAATCGCGTGCGTAAAATCGGCAACAGCTAAACGGAAAGCGCTGTCTTCTTGCAAACGCTCTCGATCCGGTCCTGCTTCACTTTTTTCTAGCAAAATGATCTTATTGAGAAATATTTCATCCATTCGTATCCCCATGCGTGCCGCGCCGCGGAGTTTGTATCCATTGGCAAGAATTGTACCGCTCGTTGACTTATCCAAACTCCAATGGTTAATAGCCGTACCGTACGCCTCGATTGCTGCTGCGAATTCCTTGGCCTCGTGGTGTTCGATTCCTTTGTTATAAAAGTCTGTCGGAGTCATTTTATCTTCCGGTGCACATCCCAAAAACAATGCTGCATTCAATAGACATCCGACTGCATTTAGTGCCGGGCAATTCGTTAAAAAGCTCTTTCTCATATCGCTACCTCGATCTAGATGAATTTGTTTTAAGCCGTCCGCTGCCAATAAGGTGCTGACAACGGCAGGCTTGTCGTTCCGAATCGCCCATTTTCATTGTTTAACCGTCAGTCTTGGTGAATGCCACGAGTTCGGGCATTCTTGAAATCCTGCTCAGCCTTTTCCCTGTTGTTTAAGCACATGTATACGCATCCTCGATTATGAAGTGCCTCTCCACACTTGGGATCTAGGGCAAGAACCGCTGTATAGTCAGCGACTGAATGTTCAAATTCACCTAGAAGGTAATAGGCCATCGCTCGCGACAAGTAGAGCTGAATCTGCACCTTGTCTCCAAAATAATCTTCCTTGACAGCCATCGCGTGAGTGAAATCGCCGACGGCCAAACGGTAAGGTCTATCATCGTCGAGACGCTCTCGATCCCGCCCTGCGTCACTTTTGTCTAACAATATTGCATTGTTGCCATCGATACCGTTGAGATAGAAACGACCTAAGCTATCTATTGACATCCTCATGCGTGCCAAGCCACGAAGTCTGTATGCCTCACAAAGGGTACTGTCTGTGCTGCTAAACTCATCTAGATCTAGACGCAGGTCGTGAATTACCTTGCTGTACGCCTCGATTGCTGTCCCAAATTCCTTTGCTTCGTGGTGTTCAATTCCTTTGTTGTAAAAGTCGTGCCAAGTCATTTTATCTTCCGGTGCACATCCCAAAAACAATGCAGAGTTTAATAGACATACGGAAGCATTTAGTGCGGGGCGGCCTCTTAAAATGCTTTTGCTCATTTTCCTACCTCGTCGAGATGCATCTGGTGTGTTGACCAAGGCAACTGCTGCGACAGCCCTGGGCGTGACGGCGGCTTGAGTGTCCCTGCAATTTCCTCGCCTAGGACAGCTCGTTGGAACCCACACGCATTCTCTTTTACACGAAAAGTAATGGTAACAACGCGAACTGAACTTGCCAAACCAACAAAACAAACCGTTCGTTAGTTGGGCCAATTCAGCCTATGCGGCGATCGCACCTGGACGTGAAAGCCCGAGCGAAGCGATTTCGACTCACGCCCGCCTTGCATACTTCCAGACTTCGCAAGGTCCAAGGTCGATGAGTGATGAATTGCCTTCTCTCAACTCTCAATCGTCTCGAAAGGCTCACGTCGGTCGTGCGTATCGTAGTCGACACCCGGTGGCAAATCGGTGGCAGTATTGGCAATGCATCCTAAATATAGATACAATGTGTCATCAACATTGAATTCGATGTAAGTTGCTTCGTGCAATGTATTTCAATGTAGATTCAACTTAGATCCACTGCTGGACAGCTCGATTCAAAATCCAGCGTCTCATTCTTCGGTTGGCCGCTTCTAAAGTGCCTGAATCGGAGATCGCGATAACCGCCGTCTCGCTGTCTAGCCCAACGGATTCTACGTCCGTTGAAGCATCATGACGGACTTTCAATCCGCAGGGCCAGGGGCAGAGTTGTTGGCACCTTTTAATCACCCTCTACCGCCCGCGACGCTTTGGAAGGGCTGACCGAAGTCGTGGAAGCCCCGCTCAACGAAGCGAAGTAGATCGAGAATTACGAGCGAGTCAACAACCTGCTCGGAATCCTCAAGTCCGAGGTTCGGCGTTCACTGGGCAGCGCGACAGGCGCTCCAGGCTAATACCATGGATCGTCTCCTCGGCGAGCGAATCATCGAACTTGCCCGCGACTCGACACTCGGCTCCGGCACGAGCGTCGCTCCCACGCTTGCCGGGGGATTCAGCAACCACGGCGGCAGCCAGCCATGGCTCGCCTCTTGCCGGAGGCGCTGCCAAGGCGACCGAGTGTGGTTATGCTATCAGTTTCTCGCCTCTCCAACCCACTACAAGGAAACATTCAATGCCACGGAAGCTCAGCGTTGGAAGTTTCGTGTTGAAGCCTTCTCGAAAATCACTCGCATTGCTGCCCATTCTCTTGGTCGGCCTGACGGCCGTGACCGCACCCGCACAATCTCGCCGCGATGCGGTCAGCGAGAATGGCATGGTGGTATCGAGATCGATCGAGGCCAGCGATTTGGGAGCGGCCATCCTCAAGAAGGGCGGTAACGCCGTGGATGCCGCCGTTGCCACGG
>CAYFJO010000200.1:0-18772 GCA_964343305.1 uncultured Pirellulaceae bacterium
TCCCCTCATAAAACAGACGGATTAGGCAATCCGTCCTACTTTGTTCTTGGACAAGTACTTAGGTGAACGCCCAGCCGGCAGGCGACGACGACCACCTAATGATTCCGTCCATCATCTTCTTGTAAGTCCACATCTCCATCCACCGCCGCATAAAGCCGAGCCAACTCCGCAACGACCACCTCAACCTGCCGATAGTACTCGTCCTCATCCATCTTTTCCTTGATCTCGCGCAGCCGCGACAATTCCAATTCCAGATTATCTCGCCGAGTACGAACATCGGCCGGCAACTCTTCTTCCACCGAACTGCGAACTAAGTGAAACTGATTCCCCCGAAACCCATCAATCGCAGCCCCATCCTTCGCCGCCCGCGTCGCTCGCACTCCACGAAACCAATCCGCCTGAGTCCCCAGTCCATCGCCGTTGTCATCGATCAACGCATGCTCCGTCGCCAGCCGTGCATCGTCTTCGTAAAACTCAGACACCTTTGCCGACGCCATCAAGAATGCTTCGAGCAACGACGTCTGCTCATCTTTATCCAAATCCGCCGCCGGATCCGCAATGGCCGACGACATAAACCGACCAAACCGCGCATAGTTATGTTCAGACCCGCTCCGAGTCGCCGTCACAATCACGCGACTCTCGCCCGTTAATCGATTCACAAACGGACCGCTTGATGATGCACAATTCACAATCGCCAGCGGCCGCTGACACGTTTCGAGCCATTTGCCCAATTCGTTGGCAGTGACATCCGGCCCGCGCAAATTGAACTTCGCCGCCCGCCCGTCATACGTCCCGTGTCCGATCAAGACCAGCCATAGCGGTTCGCTCGATTCACCGATCAAGTCCGACAATCTATGACGCAACCTTTCACGATCATTGCCTTTGCCGGTCTCCAAGCCGATCGATTCAAACTCAGCGTTTGCTTTTTCCGCCGCGGCTTTCCAATTGCCAGCCCATGACGCGAACGCCTCGTGATACTCATCCGTCCCCGGCGCTCCGACGACGATGACGACATTCTGCCGAGCATCGTCGGCCGCAAGAAGAGTGGAAGCAACAAGTAGTATTGTAGTCATCATTCTTCCTGTAGGACGGATTTCCAATCCGTCCACTCGAATCTCAGTTAAGGGACGGATTGGAAATCCGTCCTACGGCAATCCCTTCCAACGCCGAACGCCCCATTCGCCAACCAGCATCACCACGGCAAACAACATGATCCACCATTCATGCCAGATCGGCGAAACGCGCGCTTCCACCACCGGCACTTTTTCGCTCGGCAGATTCTTAGCAAACGAATCCAACTCGCCCATCTCAACAATCTCACCGCCCGTCTTCTCCGCGATTCGTTTCATCAAATCGCGATTCGGTGCGAGAGTTCGGAACTCGTCAGTCGCTGGTTCCGATGTCCAACCCGTTTCGCGCGTGCCAACTTCTGTTCCGTCGTCTGCTTTCGCGACAACCGATGCCCGATAAGCACCCGGCGTACGCGGGACAAAGTCGGTGACGTAGACGCCCGACTTTTTGTCACTCGGCTCGGCCGTGATTTCGACCGTGCTCTTGTCCGGCATCGTAACCTTGACCATCACCGACGCGTTGTCGAGTGGTTTGAACTCTTCGTTGAACACACGGACTTCCAGTCGAACCATACCCCCAGGCTTATCTCTCTGTCGCAGCGTGTCGATCTCAACTCGTTGTGGCACATCGGCGACCAGCCAACGCACCGTTTGCCGCCACGCTTTTTCGAGATCGCTCTCTTCGGCATCCTTGCGATGCAGGTTCCACATCCACATGTCGCCGATCAACAGCGCTGCCGATCGACCATTGCCGAACCGCTGCACGACGAGCCCCGGATGTGTCACGCCCACGCTCGACTGAACACGAGCCAGTGCCGACGCGCCGGGCTTGATCGTCTTCACGATATTCAGCGTCTTAAACGACGGCATCTCGTCGAGGCGTTTTTCTTCGCCTTGCTCAGTTGCTCGCAATCGCACCCAAGGTTGCAACCAACCTTCGCGCGTCAACTCCAATCGATACCCGTCAACATCTTCGCCCGTGCGAATCTTGTCGAGATAAATCGGCAACATCTCACCGATCGGCGTCCGACGATAATCGCCGCCAGCGAACGACTCTTGCCCACCGAGCATCAAGAAGCCGCCACCGCGCTGGCTGACAAAATCGTGGACCAGCGTCATTTGATCCTGCGTGAAGAATCCGGCCTCGATGTCGTCCAAAATGATCGCGTGGTAGCCAAACAACTGATCGGCCGCCTTGGGAAATCCGTCGCGCAATTCCTCGGCGTCTATCGTTCCCAAACGAATTGTCACCGGTTGGTCATATTGTTCGGTTTCCTCGTCCGTCTTGTCGAACCCGCGAAACAGCGGATTGGTCCGCTCGCCGGCTCGTCCGCGAAACGTGAACTTGGGCTCCTTGTTCGCGATCCGCACCAGCCCGACCAGATCCACCTCGTCGTCTTCCTCAAGCGCCCGTCGCAAAAACTTGTATTCCCAATTCGGCCGCCCGCAAACATACAACACCCGGTAAGGCCCCTCGCCACGATCGACCATCGCCAGCCGCGAGTTGTTCATCAACGTCGCCTCGCGACTTCTTTCTGGCTCTTCAAACTGCTCTTCTTCCGACTCGGAGAACACGCGGACTCGATAGAAACTGATTCCACTCTTCTCTGGTCGCAGTTGATACCGAACGACCTGCGGCTTGCCGTCTTCGAGCTTGTGCAGCGTCTTGCTCTCGACCCGCTCGCCCTTTTCGTCCAACAACTCCGTGACGATCGGATTATCCGAGTAACCGTGGCCCACAACTTCAGCCGTGATCATCACTGGCGACGCTTCGAAATTCGTCTGGCTCACCGAGACCCGTGTGACGCTCAGGTCGCGGGCAACGTCATCGTCACCAAGCACGACGGGATAAATCGGCGGCAACTCGTCCCACTTCACCGCGTCGTCATTGAAATCGGTCGCATTGCCATCGGTAAACAACAGCATGCCCGCTTTCGGTCGGCCTTTGAACCGACGCTTCAGCGTATTCAACGTGCTGGCAAGCGACGAACCGTTGCCGTCAAACGCCACGTCGGAAAAACCCGCCACCGGTTTCAGGCGCGAGTCATAAACATATCTCCGCACGTCAAAATCCTGACCCAGCCGAGTCTGCCAATCGGACTCTTTCGTCAGCTCATCCTTTAACAGTTCAGCGCGTGACTCGCGACTCCCTGGATCACGAACTTCTAGGCTCTGGCTATTGTCCGCTACCATCAGGAACAAATTCGCCCCTGGCCGAGGCTTGTTCTCGTGCAAATGCGGCTCCATCAAACAGATCGCCAGCACGACTACGCCGACCGTTTTAAGAATCGCCGCCGCCAATCGGAATCGCCCCGATGAAGCGATCCGGACGTATGACCAAATGACCAACGCAATCGCCACGACGGCAAGCAACACCGCCAACGCCTTCACCCAAGTCGGCGCTTCAAACGTCGTGTGCGACAGGATGTAACTGATTCGATCAAACATTGAGCAGTTTACTCGCAATCATTTCTTCGCGGCGCATTCTTTACGCCAAAGGCGTTAAATACCATAGCCCTGGATAAGCCGTCTTCGGCGCCACCCTGGGTTACATTGTTTAGCCTCGTTGAGGCAACGAACACGACTGTCACCTTCCTTTTCCCAATCGTTCGTAATACTTGCGGACCTGTTCCGCATATTTGGGCGGCACAGGATCTCGATCGATTGGCACGACTGCATCCTTCGCAATGCGTTGCAGCAACTCTTCGGCCACGCGATCTCGCAATTCGTTCAGCGGCTCAAGCACCTGCATTCGAACAAGGTCCCAATTCGGTTCTTTTGAATGTCGTTGCATCTCGATTCGCATGCCTCTCGCACGATCGCGAATCCGCGCCACCTCCGAACTCAACTCCGGATCGTCTAACATTTCTTCCACATCGCGCAGTCGATCCGCCCATTCGACGAAATCCTCGCCGCCGATCGGAGCAAGGCTGCGACTCGCCTCATTCAAAAACTGATCGAGCCCATCCAATCGATTTTGCGGCTGGCCTTGTGAACTGTTTGGTTGGCCAGGCTGCTGCGACTTGCTCGGCTGTTCGCCGGGTTGCGGCTCACGGTTTTCGCCGAGCTTGTTGTTTTGACCGCCATCTTGTGAAGGATCTTGTTGCGAACCATCAGTCTGACGTGGATCGGCCTGCGCGACTTCATCTCCAAGTTCATCCGAGAGATTTTTCAACTCATCGTGAGCGCGTCGCAAAGCTTCGGTCTCGCCGCCCAGTACGCTTTCTGCCGCTTTCTCGATTCCTTTG
The DNA here is from genome assembly GCA_964343305.1 of uncultured Pirellulaceae bacterium. Taxonomy (GTDB): domain Bacteria; phylum Planctomycetota; class Planctomycetia; order Pirellulales; family Pirellulaceae; genus CAYFJO01. The sequence goes on from CAYFJO010000200.1 coordinate 4,319, forward strand.
CGCAACTCGCCGATTCCGCTGCGAGCGAGTTTTTCCTGGTTCTGTGCGTCTTCAGCCAAACCTCGCCGCAGCGAAAGGTCAGTCGAATCAAGTGCCCGTTCAACGCCCTTTTGCTTTGTCTCGCGGAAGGTGTCGTAAAGTTGCTCGGCCAACAGCGGCTCGGACTGCTCGGCGTCTTCGACCGTTTGACGAACTCGGTCCAGCAGGTCGTTCAAATCCTGTTTTTGTTTTTGGATGTCTTCGCGGATTTGGTCGGCCGAGTTGTCTTCAGGGTCGCGCAGCGAGTTGGATTTCTCTTTCGGCATGGTCAGGTCGGCCAGCTTGTCCGCAAGTTCCTTTTCTTTGTCGTCCAGCTCTTTGGCCTGCTGGCGCATTTGTTTCATTTCTTCGTTGAAACGGCCGGATGCCTTTTTGCGGAACTCGTCGCGCAGCTCTTCAAACTCGCGCTCGGCACGTGTGCCAGACGCAGCGGCTTGGGTGACGAGACCTTCTTTGAGCGCCTCGGCAGATTGACGTGCGTTCTCGCGTGCCTTGTCGAGCTGCTGCTGCGCATCGGCCATGCGTTCCTGGTTTTGCGGCTCTTCGGTGCGCGATTTCAACTCGTCGGTGTCGCGCAGGATCTCTTGTTGCTCGTCGCGCAGGCGTTTGAGTTGCCGTTTGATGTCTTCTCGCTCGGCTTCGGTCTTGGCCCCTTCGAGTGCCGATTGCAGTTCTTTGATGCGTTTGTTCAGATCGCCTTGGCGGCGAGCCAACTCACGCAAGCGATTCAGCACTTGTCGCGTCTCCCGATCTTCGGCCAGTTGTTTGGGCTGAGCCGTGCGCTGCTGCTCGTATCGATTTTCGTCGTTCTTCAACTCCAATTGCTGAAGCTGCTGTTGCGAGCGATTCGACTGGCTTCCGCTGGAACTGCTGCTTTGCTGTTGCTGCTGGCTGGCTTTCATCACTTGATATTCGCGGGCGCGCAGTTTCAGTAGTGCTTGATACGCGGCTTGCTCCGAACCGAGACCAGGTTTCAGCGGATCGATCGCCGGGCCGGCATTCGCCTCGGTCAGATGCTCGATCGCCTCTTGCATGTGCTTTTGCACGTCGACGATGAATTGTTTCGACTGGGCGTCTTGCAGTTTTTCGGCCAGTGCGGTGGCTTGTTCAAGCGCTGCGGTTTGCGACTCGACGAGCAACTTCGTGTCGGCTGCAAAACTATCGGACGGTGTCGCGCTGATTTCGCGACGGGCGATTTTCCAGGTGGCGTTGATGATTTGCTTTTGTAGCTCGGTCAGCTTCTGCACTTCTTGCGGCACGCCGCCTTGTTGTTGCTGTTGCTGGGAGCCGCCCGGTGGTTGTTGGCCCTGCCTAAAAATCTCTTCGAAGTGACGGACTTCGGCGAAGTACATGTCGCTCGACGTGCGGCGCGGTTGGCCGTCGGGCCCCGCGTCTTCGGCCCAGAAGTGATACGACAGCAACTGGTCGGGCTCGGCATCTAGTTCTTCGAAGGCGACCAGATGATTCACGTCGACGCGTTCTTTGCCGGCGATCTGTTGGGCCAGCACGACGTCTTTGGCTTGCGAGCCGGGAATCATGTAGCTGACGCCGATCCGTGACAGGCCGTAGTCATCGTAGGCGTTAGCTTGAAGTTGCAGTTCCTCGATCGGTGAAACTTGCACGTCGCGCGATGGCTGGACGAGTTTCAAATCGGGCGGCTTGTTTGGCAGGACATTGATCACGATTTCTGGGGGCTGTTTGTTCGCGCGCCCTGCGTCGTCGACCAAATGCAACTCCATTCGACGCGAGCGATCCATGGTGATCGTCATCTTGTAGCCGAAGTCGCCAAGACTTCGGGGCGTGTTGCTATCGTCGTCCGAAGTCTTGGCGACTTCGGCTACAGTTAGTTCGATCTCTTCGCCGTCCCGGCCGATTAGTTTGGCTTCGGCGACGGGTTTGTTCAGGTAACAGATCAGCGTCAGCTCTGTGCCTTCAATCGCGGATACTTGGCGGATGTCTTGCACGAGTCGTTTTTCGAGTGACGTGTATTTTGGATAGACCAACTCGGCGTCGGCTCGATTCAGTCTTGGATACTCGAACACGCCGACGGTGAACGTGTCTGATTTTTGATCTGCGTAGGCGACGTGGTAGGTGATCGCGTGGTCGACCGATTGGATGCGGCCACCGAAAACGGGGTCGCTGAGGCTTTTTGACATCTCAACTAGTGAGAATTGGTCGTCTTCAAAAACGGGTTTCCGATCAGAAGAATCGAAGATACTATGATCGAGACTTTGTTTCGGTTCTGTTCCAGCTCGGATCGGTTCTTCATAAGTGGGTTGAAAAACCAACGATGCATCGGGCGGTAACGCACCCGTGAAGCGAGCTGTGACCAACAGGCTTGTGCCACGTTCGATTTCGGTGTTGCCAGGATGCACTTTGACCTGATACGTCGTCTCGTTGGATGAAGATGCTTCGTCGTTGTTAAGCGCGACGTTGTTTTCGCCGTTGACCGGCGGAGCGTAGTTTGCAAAACCTGACATCACAACCGCAAGCAGAATCACCGACGCGACGTTTGCGCCGAAGGCGAGCATCGTTCGCCACGCGGGGATGACACGTTGCCAGTTTCGGCCGTAGCCGTGGTAGATCGCTTGGCGGATGACACTTTGTTGCATGAAGCCGAATTGGCCGCCGGGGAGTTGTGGTTCTTGTTCGACGGCGGCGAGTAGGCATGAATCGAGTTCTGGATAGGCGGCTTCGATTTTTTGTGCGACCCAGGGGTAATTTCGCGCTTGGCGCAAGGCGAACCAGACGCCGAGAATTGTCAGCACGACAGCGCTGGCGGTCAGGACGACGAATGCCGAGTCGAAGTACCAACCGGAGCGGTGGTTCATCGCCAAGATGAACGCGGCGGTCGCGGTGACGGCAGCCCAGATGATGGTTAGCACGACAAGCAGGGCCAGTCGTCGGAAACGCCAGCCGACTTTATCGAGTTGTTGTTTGAGTTGTCGTTCGATCATTTGTATGTCCAAAAAAATGGTTTTCATTCTGTAGGACGGTTTTTCAAACCGTCCCGGACGGATTGGAAATCTGTCCCACAGTCCGACCTGCGAGCCACGTTTCGAGAATCAACACACACAAGGCGCCGATGATCAACCAGCGCCAATAACTTTGTTTTCGTTCCAGCTCTTGATCGCGCAGTTGCCGCAGCCGCTCGGTCTCTTCGGACTTGGTTGCGTGGGTGCCGAGGTTGACGCCGAGTTGTTCGAGTCGCTCGACGTCGATCGGCGCAGTATCACTTTCAGTGCTACCAAGATTGACAGCGAATTCGTGACGTGTTCCGGCCAAGGCGACTTGGTGGATGCCTGGCTGGTCCGCATCATCAAAGGTCTTGGCATCGCGCGGAACTTTCCACTCCCTGCCGTCTGGGCAATGAATGACCATTTCCTTTTGCGATTTGTTTTCTGGCAACGGGATCAATTCTCCGGTCGTGAAACTTGGTTGCTCGTCGATGTCGACACCGGCTTGTTCGAGGATGCCGGTGATGAGCGGGACGAATTTCGTAGTGCCGGCAAGTTGACTGTCGGCTGGGTGCCAGCCGCTGGCCAGGACGAACACCTTGCCGTCGCGGAGCGTTTGCTCCCACAAGGCTGGCCGGCCGTCGTCGAACCGGGCCAGCACGCGGGCGTCAGTGCCGGGCTTGACGTCGATCTGGCGCGACTGCCAGAAGCGGATCTTTGTAAAGTCGCTGTACTGCGGGGCGGCGAATGACGCGAACAGCGGGTGCGCGAAATCGATCTCACCGAGCATCGCGTAGCTGGCCGGTTTGACTTGGCGATCGGGCTCGATCGGCTCGATGAAGCTGGCCAACGACGCGACCGCCTCGTCGTCCTTCGGCACCACAAGCAATGTGCCGCCGAATTTAACGTACCCTTCGAGACCTTCGAGCTGTGTGGCTGATACCGACTCGGTAACGACGATCAGTTTCGGCATGTCGCCTTTGAGCAGCGCCGGCGACTGGCCGTCGTCGAGCGTCGTGATGCGGACATTGCACTGTGGCATGTCGGCCAGTGCTTCGCGCAGGAAATAGTGCAGGCCGCGTTGGTCGTTCGCATGATCGCTGCCGAGGTAGACGACGGTGATTTCTTTTTGGCGCGGCCGGACGACATAGAGCGTGTTGTCGAAATCGCACGTGTCGCCGGTTAGCACAAGGCGGTCGACAACCGACGCGGCGGGACGCGGCACTCGGACGACGCGGCTTTGTCCGGGCGGGACGTAGATGGCGACCTCTTCGTAGGACGGATTGCCAATCCGTCCAGCAGACGGTTCGTGGGACGGATTGGCAACTCGTCCTACAGCGTTGCTCCAGCGGACGTAGAACTGGTCAACATTTGAGTTGGCCGCGTTGGTGACTCGAACGCGCGGTTCGTTGTCGTTTGAGTCGTCGGTCGCGAGAAGTTGAATCGACGCGTTGGATGTTTGATCGAGCGAAACTTGTTCGAAGGCGACTTGCACGTCTTTCGGCCACTCGAATGCTTGCAGCGATTGGATCTGAGCCCCTTCCTGCATGTCGGTGATCAGCACGACTTGCAACGCGGCGTCGGTTTGCAGCAGGTCTTTGTTGACGTCCAGCGTGTCGGCCACCGCGATGAGCGATGTGCCCAGTTCGGTCGTCGACCACGTTGGCGCCAGCTCGGCAAGCCGTGCTCTGACGCGGTCCGGTTTGTTTTTGCGAATGGTGTTCAGCTCGCGATCGAACTCGACCAGCATTCGCACTTGTCGGTCGAACGCGAACAGTGCGACGTCGTCGGCCGGTTCGAGTTGCTCAAGCGCCAGCTCGGCCCGCGCGACGGCTTGTTGCCACAGGTCGCCTTGCCGCATGCTGGCGCTGGTGTCGATCATGATCGCGACGTTGCGGCCGCGAACGCCTTGCAGTGCGAGGTCGTCGTTCTCGCGGAAGAAGATTCGCATGAACGCCAGTACGATCAGTGCGAGGGCCGCAGCTCGCAGCAGCAGCAACAGCAAGTTGTCCAGCCGGCTACGACGCGTCAGCCTCGGCGGCGACGGCGACAGGAACATCAGCGAACTGAACTGCTGCTGGCCGCGCGGCGTGCGGCGGATCAAATGAAAAATGATCGGCAGCGAGAGGCCGAGGAAGCCGAGTGCGAACCACGGAGCGAGCGGGCTGAGCGATGTGAAGAAATTGATCATCCGCCGCCCTCGTGATTAGGGTGACGGCGGTCCATACAAGCACGACGCGCAAGCGAGTGAGTGTTGAGTTTCAGTCTCGATTTTGCAGGCGTTCGTGTCCGTCGGCCTGAAAGGCCCAAACATATCAGCCCAGGGCAACGCCCTGGGAAAGAGTGCACACACAATTTGAAGCCCTGAAAGGGCGACACAGACATGCCGATTTTGTTTCGCCCTTTCAGGGCTTGTGTCGTTTTTCGCAATCCATACCCAGGGCGATGCCCTGGGCTGATTTGTTGTTGCCCCGTTCGGGGCGAATGACAATTCACTCGCTTGCGCTTCGTGCTTGTATTGAGGAAACGTTTCATGATGACGCCCCGTTTGCCCGGCCGGGGACGAGACCTTGGCGGCGGATTTGGCGGCCTCGGCGCATTCTTGATTGGACGAAGTCGAATAGGGCCAGTTCGAGCGGTCGATCGGTTGTTAGTTGGTAGTAGTCGATGCCTAGGTTGGCGCACGCCGTGTCGATTGCGGCGGCATGCTCGTTGAAACGTCGTTGGTAATCCGCGCGGATCGTCTCTGGATCGACGTAAAGGTTGCGGCCCGATTCGAGGTCTTCGAACATCGCGGCGTCGTTGAACTCGAAATTGATTTCCGACGGATCGAGGACTCGCATCAAGACAACCTCGTGGCCGCGCGATCGCAGGTAGCCGAGCTGTGTTTCGAGGGTGTCGATCGGCGCGAGCAAATCGGAGATCAAAACAATCAAGCCGCGTTTGGTGACCGTCTGGGCGATTTGCTCGATCGGTGGGCCGAGGTTGGTCTCAGTCCCGGACAATGCATGTTCGAGGCACAGCATGATGTGATGCATGTGGCCGGTGCGGAATCTCGCCGGCACATACTCGGCGATGTGTTCGTCGAACGTGAGCAGTCCGACCGCGTCGCGCTGGGTTGACAGAAAATACGCGAGCGTCGCGGCGGCAGTCTTGGCGTACTCGGCCTTGTTGTAGGCGAGCGAGCCGTAGCCCATCGAGCGGCTCATGTCGACCAGCAGGTAGCAACGCAGGTTGGTCTCGTCTTCGAATCGTTTGATGTAGTAGCGGTCCGAACGGGCGTACAAGCGCCAGTCGAGATAACGCGGGTCGTCGCCTGGAGAGTATTCGCGGTATTCGCTGAACTCAACCGAGAAGCCGTGATACGGGCTGCGGTGCAGGCCGGTGAAAAAACCTTCAACAACGACCTTGGCACGCATCTCCAAATTCTTGATCCGCATCAATGCGTTGGGGTCGATGAACGACGCCTTCGTGCGATCGGGTTGTTGTGCGGTTGCCACTGGTGGTAAATTCCAAATTACAAAAGACAAATGACAAACAAATCACAAGCACCAAATCTCAAATGTTGTTTTCGCATTTTGAATTTGTAGTTTGGAGCTTGTTTGTTATATGGGATGTGTTTTTTGGTGCTTTCTTAACCGCCTGGTACAGCGACGGAATCTAGTAATCGATTAATCACCGCCTCGACGGAAATGCCTTCTGCCTCAGCTCGGTAGCCGACGAGGATTCGGTGTCGGAACGTAGAATGAACTAGCGCTCGAATGTCGTCGAGCGTCACGTGCGTGCGGCCTTCGAACAGCGCTCGTGCTTTCGCGCCGAGCACGAGATACTGTGCAGCTCGCAAGCCCGCTCCCCAGCTCACCCATTCGTTGATAAAGTCAAACGTGTTTTCCTGACCCGGCCGACTGGCGGCAGCGAGTCGAACCGAGTAACGAACCAAATCTTCCGCAACGGGAACGCGGCGGACGACTTCGTGGAATCGCCGCACATCTTCGCCTGTGAACAGCGGCTCGATGGGATCCGGTTGCTTCGACGTTGTTTGCGAAACGACCGCCACTTCGTCATCTTCGGGCAAGTAGTCGACCAGCACGTTGAACATGAATCGGTCGAGTTGTGCTTCGGGCAGCGGATAGGTGCCTTCCATCTCGATCGGGTTCTGCGTCGCCAGGACGAAGAACGGTTCTTCGAGCGGATAGCGAACGCCGGCCGCGGTCACCTGGTGTTCCTGCATCGCTTCGAGCAGCGCGGCTTGCGTCTTCGGCGGCGTGCGGTTGATTTCGTCGGCCAGGATCACGTTGGCGAAGATCGGGCCCTTGACGAACTGCATCGCGCGGTGGCCTTCGGACGTTTCTTCGAGGATTTCGGTGCCGGTGATGTCGGCGGGCATCAAGTCGGGCGTGAACTGGATGCGCTGGAACTTCAAATGAAAAATCTGTGAGATCGTGCTGACGAGCAGTGTCTTGGCGAGACCCGGTGCACCAGTCAGCAAACAATGTCCGCCCGAGAACAACGCGACGAGCAACTCTTCGATGACGTCCTTTTGTCCGATGATGACTTTGGACAGTTCGGCATCGATTCGATCACGGCTGCCGCGGATTTGTTCGACGATTTGTTGTTCGGTTTCGTAAGTGTCGATTTGTGTTGGCAAAACAAATTCCTTTTCTAGTGAGCCGACGGCGCTAGCCGCGGGTTGCATTGCACATCGGCCCGACGCTAGCGCGTTCGGCTCACAGTTAGTGCGTCATTGCATACGTGACGATGTTGATCCCAAGCGGATACGACCACTTCTCGGAATACTCTTTGAAATAACTTGGATCCATCCCTTCGCGTTCCCAGCCGTCGCCCAAGTCCGTGTTGTGACAAACGATCATCATGATCCGCTCCTTGTCATCAAACAGCGCCTTGTAGTGCGGCGTCTGAGCATCCGGCCGCTCGCTGGTGTAGCCGTTCCAGTAGGTGTGGATGCTGGGAATTTGAGGTTTCTCTGCGAGCTTGTAAACGTTGTTGAAGATCTCGTGTTCCAGCGGCAGTTCCTTCAACTCGCGCTTCGGGAAAACGCGTTTCATTTGCTGCTCGAAATTGTACCACTCGCGCTCGCCCCAAAAGTCGTCGACCATCACAAAGCCGCCGTTCAAACAGTACCGCCGCAGCGCCGCGACCTCATCTTCGCTCAGCCACATGTCGCCCGGCTCGATGATGTACAGGAACGGATAGTCGAACAGTTCTTTGTCGGTCAGCGATAGAATCTTGCCATTCGGATCGACCTTGAACGACGTCAGCTCCTGCAGGCGATACGAGAAATTCAAATCGCTGTCAGGAAAATCCGTCGACCATTTCCCGCGCCGCCAGTTGTCGTTGTACGAGTTATACCGTACGCGGACGAACGTGAAGACATCGTGTTTGAACTGCGCGTCTTTCTCCCAAGTCGGCACGCCGTTTCGGCGCACGGTCGTATCAAACGACTGCGGCATTTGGCCACGTTGCGCGATCAGGATTCCCACGGCAATGACAACGATAAACATGACGGCCAGTTTTGTTTTTCGATTCATTGTCTAAATCACCTCTTTGCCCCTACGGGGCCAAAACATATCAGCCCAGGGCATCGCCCTGGGATTTGGATACAAAAACGTGCCAAAGCCCTGAAAGGGCGAAACAACACTCAATCCCAAATGTATCGTTCATCATATTCGATCCTGTGCCGTTTGAATAATTCTCGCAATTCGTCCTGAAACGTCACGCGTTGATGACGCTCATTCTGCGTTGCGATGTACTCACAAACCTCTTCGACCTTCGATTGGCTAACCGAAAACGCGGCGTATCCGTTTTGCCAATAAAAGTCTCTATTCTTTGTGCCGGATGATTTCATCCATTTCGAACTGCCCTTTTTGACTTCTTCGACAATCTTTTTCAGCGCGTGGTTCTTTGACAAGGAGAACAGCGCGCGGACGTGGTCTTCGACACCACCGATGATCAACGCGGGACTTTCCCATTGTTTGAAGATGCCAGCTTGGTAAGCGAACAAGTCGCTTTGAATATCGTCGGGAATCCAAGGCTTGCGATGCTTGGTGCTGTAGACAAGATGGATCAGGTTTTTGACTAGCGATTGAGGCATCGGTTGTTTCGCCCCTTCAGGGCTTGCGGATTTGTTCGTTCGGAGACCCAGGGCGTCGCTGCGCTTTGCCCTGGGCTGATATGTTTGGGCCCCTTTGGGGCGAAGTTTTGTCGACGCCGCTTTGCGGAGAATTTGTTTGCTCGCCTGGCTGGGGTAATTCGATCTCAGCCAGGATGGCGAGCAACTCGCGGTGGGCGGCTCGGAATCGCGGGGCTTCTTCGAGTGACGTCAGTATGTGTCGTCGCGCGGAAGCGAAATCGCCGTTCGTTCTCAATAACTTGGCAAGTCGAAAATGCGTGTCGGCGGGATCGATTGGTTCGAGCACAATTAAGGTTTGCAGCGCTTCGATGGCTCGATCGACGGCGCCCGTTTGTTCGGTCGCTTTGGCCATGAACCGATGCGGCGTGCGGCTGAGTGGATTAACGGCTAAGGATCGTTCGGCGTTGACCAAAACTTCATTCCAGTTCTGTTCGTCAACGTTGATTTCCATTAGGCGCGTGTACGCATCGACGCTGTCGTTGGACAATGCGGCCAACTTATTCAACACGACGAGTTCCTCCTCGGTTTCGCCGAGTTCTCGGTGGGCTTTGGCCAGCATGGAATAAGCGGTTTGCGCGCCTTCGTAATACTTGATGATTTCACCAAGCGGTTGCTTTGCTTCTTCGTATTTCTCGTCGCTGATGAACTGGGCGGCTTGGCGTTGGAGCAGGTAAAAATTATTGGGGGCGAGTTCGACGTCAGGTGCGGGTTTAGCGAAGTCGAGATTCGGCGCGAGGTCGCGGGCACGCTTTCGCGCGTATTCGGCGAACTCTTTGTCGAGGGCTTCGAGCGAACCGGTGTATCGGGCCAGCGAATCGTTGATCGGCATACCGACGCCGAGGTCGACGAGGATTCGCTTGAGAGTGTCGAGGCCGTACTTTTCGACGAGGTATTCGACCACGAGCGACGATTCGTAGTAGGCGAACTGCAAATGCAAACCGCTCTTGGGATTGAGAAACGCACCGCTGAGCTGGCTGACCGGCGTCAAGTCATCGCCCAGCACCATCTCGCGATACTGCGGGTTCATCGTCTGGCCCCACGACGAATTGGCTTGGCGTTCTTCGTAAACCGAGATGCCTTCGCTGAGCCAACGTGGCATTTTGTTCTTCGTTTTGAATAGCGTCACGACGTGACAGAACTCGTGCCACAAGACCGCCTGCCAGTTGGACGGCGAGTTGCCTTGCGACGCCGGGCTGTTCATCGTGATCACGCGGCCGAAGCAAACGCCGAGGAATCCCGCGCCACCCGGCAGCCCAAATGTGCGAATGGCGAAATCTTGTTGCTCAGGGAAGATCTCGACGTAGATTGGTTCTTCAAGTTCGACTTCGTACTTCGCGCATAGCTCTTCTTTCGCGCGGGCAAGCAGTTTCAAGACAGGTTGCCCGTAAATCTTCGCTTCGCGCGTTTCCATGCGAACGACGAAGCCGTCGCTTTCGAGGATCGTGTACTTGGTGATGTGATCGCGTAGCGTGACCAAGTTGTGCGCGACGACGTTGTAGCCGTCCTTTTCGTAAACTTCGTCGGCCAGTTTCCAGCCTTCCTCTTCGTCGCCCAATCGCAGCAGGTCTTGCGAAAGCTGCATTTTGGCGGGCAAGTAATCTGCGTCGAACTTGAGCGCGAGCCGTTGATATACGGCACCTTCTTCGAAGCGATACTTTTGCGAGAGCTTATTGCCGATCAAATGGTCGACATCAGGATTCGTTTTCCAGTGAGCCAGCGCTCGATCGCGGCATTCTTTTTCGACCTCGGCGTCGTTGTTCAAATGCGCGAGCACCGCGCGATAGGCCCACAAGCGCGGATGCTTGTCATTGACCTTGAGAACTTGTTCGAGGACTTTGTTGGCCGCGTCGTAATGTTCCGAGTCGATGTGTTCGTCGACAAGGTATAGCAGACTGTCGACGTGGTTTTCATTTTTTTCGATTGCGGCTTGAAGAGCGGCTTTTGATTTCTTGCCGTCACTCGGCGCATACGCCATCGCGATACCAAAGAAAACGTCCGGATTCTTCGTGTCGACTTCGGCGGCTTTTTCGTACTCGACGGCGGCGAGGCCGTAGTCGTGCTTGGCGAGGCCGAGGTCGCCGGCTGCGATCGATGCCTCGGCGTATTTTGGTTTGAGCAACCTCGCGCGATCGTAGAAACTCTTGAGGACGTCTTTGGGGTCGGCGCCGGCATCGAGGTAGTAGCGGCCCAGCGTGACATAGTTTTGGGCGTCGGTGTAGAGCCAGCGTTGTTTCTTGACGAACTCAATGATGTCGTCGAGCAGGGTTTTCGCTCGCTGGTCGTCTCCGTTGAACCTGCAAACTCTGTGTCCGAGCCAACGTAGGCGGACGCTCTTGGGACGTTTCATCAGGCCTTCGTCAAGTGTCTTCAAGGCGTCGGCGTATTTGCCGCGTACTAATTCGGATCTGATTTTCAGTTCGTACCAGTCTTCGATCGTCTGGCCGTCCGTGAGTGCTTTGGCGGCGTGTGCGGCAGCTTCGTCGTACTTGCCTTGGTTGTAGAGCGTCGTTGCCTCGGCGATCGACTGGGCTTGAAGTTGTGGGGCGAGGAAGATGACAAAGAGAAATGTGAGACGCTGAATTGCGCGGGATGAGTGACGAGATTTTGACTTCGTCGGCATGACCGTTTCCTGGTCCAGTGATCTTTGGCCTGACGGATGGGATTGCAATCCCATCCTGCAAAGAGGCCGGGCAACTCCGTTTGCCGCCTGTTGGGACGGATTGGCAATCCGTCTTACAGAATCAGCGATTGCCTTGCAACGAATCGACGCAAAGTGCATGCCGAACGTGCGGATTTCATTCTAATGAGTTCGCGAGTAGATTCCAACGCGAGAAGAGATGGGGGAACACTGATCGACACTAATCTGCACGAATTGACTAAATTAGCGGAGATAGAGGCGCATTTCAAAACCCCGGAGCGGAAGCAAGGAACTGACGGAAGAGTCGCGCCCCTCGCTTACGCATCGGGTTTGAAACGAAGCCGTGCGACGCACGGTTTAGTTGCAGAGCACTTCTTCGAACTCGGTGATGTGGTTGTCGACGATGTGCCGCAGTAAGTCGGATCGTGTCAGAATGCCGACGGGGAAATCGTTGCCATCGACCACCGGCAAACAACCGAGTTTGTTTTCGGTCATCATGCGAGCGGCTTCGACGATTGGCGTTTCGGGCGTTGCGGTCAACACGGCGGCTTCCATGAATTCCCACACTTCGCTGTCGCCGGGTCGCTTTTCATTGTTGTAACAATCGGCGATGTGTTTGAGCATGTCGCGTTGCGAAAGCACACCGCACAGGTGGCCATCGTGATCGGTAACAACCAAGTGCCGGATTTCGTTGTCCGACATGATCTTGGCCGCGATCTTGACGATCGAATTTGGTTGAACAGTTCGCGGATTGTGAGTCATGAATTCGCGAACGACTGAGGTGTTGGTCATAATCCTGCCCCTTTCATTTGGATGTTGCAGGTCCAAAAAGGGGTCAGGTACCTTTGCCGGAACGGCCCTTCTGGTGCTTTGCACAAAGGTACCTGACCCCTTTTTGAACCTGCTCGACGCGGCGGCGCGACCGAACGAATCACGACGCACTCGTTTAACCTCACTGAAGCGTAGCATTAGGTCGTTGGGCACGAATCGGACCCCACTAGCGTTTGCGGGAACCCGATACAGAGGGGGGCGTTATGATCTGAACGATCGTCAAAACAACACCGTGGAATATGCGAGCAACCGCAATTTGGATGTGATACGATGGCCCGTGTATGGACTTTCCTTACACGATTTTTGGCCTCATCGTGTAGCTGAATTCGTGAGAATTCAGCTACCCCTCAAACCAAGCGACGACGAGTCATCGCACTCCGAAGAAAATGAAAAGCCATCCTCTCCTTGCCTTACTCTTTACACTCGTTTATTTCGACTGTCTTCGCGCCGATGATCCGATCGTTGGCCCACAAACTGAAGAGCGTTTTCCGCCGCTCGTTGTTCCCGACGGATTTAAGGCAACGTTGTTTGCTTGTGATCCGTTGGTTGAATATCCGTCGGTGATTGCACTAGGGCCGCGCGAACAAACGCTGTTTGTCGCGCATGATTACGTTACAGGCCTAGGTGTTGAAATCGTCCGACGCGATGAAGTGCGGTTGATCGAAGACACAGACAACGATGGCTACGCCGACAAGTCGACCGTCTTTGCCAAGGGTTTCAATTCGATTCAAGGCCTGGCGTTTTACGATGGCGAAGTGTTCGTCATGCACGCTCCGTTGTTGACTTCGCTCAAGGACACCGACGGCGACGACGTGGCTGACGCGCGGCGCGACTTGATTGCGGGCCTTGGTCTGCCGCCGGAAGAAAACTCAAATCGATTGCACTGTGCAAACGGAGTTGTTCCGGGGCACGATGATTGGTTGTATCTCGCGCTGGGCGATCGCGGCTGCGATGTCCAGCGGCCAGAAGGCGATCGGCTGCTGTTTCAACAAGGTGGCATCCTTCGCTGCCGGCGCGATGGCACGGACTTGCACGTTTTTTCGACCGGTCTACGAAACACTTACGACCTGGCGCTCGACGCGGAACTGAACGTCTTCTTGCGAGACAATGAGAATGACGGAGGCGACTTTATGATCCGTGTTTGTCACTGTTTCTTCGGCTCGGACCACGGCTATCCGTACCACTATTACGAGCATCCCAATGAACTGATGCCGCCGTTGGCGGATCTCGGACGCGGGTCGTCGGCCGGTGTGACAACCTATTTGGAAACGGCGTTTCCGCAGGAACTTCAGAAGAGTTTGATTTGCTGCGAATGGGGCCGAGCCGTCGTGCGATATCCGCTCGCTCGATCGAACAGCAGTTTCGAACCGACAACGGAGATAGATTTTGCCGCTGGCGCGCAGGACGATCTTTATCCGTTCAAGCCCACCGACTTGGTGGTCGACCGCGACGGCTCTCTGCTCGTCTCTGACTGGTGCGATGGACAGCGACCCAAGCGCGGTCGCGCGCGGATCTATCGAATCAAGTATGAAGTCAAAGAAGCTGAACCAGAAGAAGATGTCGGCAAGCCGACCGTCCGCGACTGGATCAGGCAACTTAGTTCGCCGGGTTACCACAAACGCCTCGAAGCTCAACTGGCGATCGAAGCGGACCAAGACGGATGCGAAGCGGTAATGGACACAATGAAGAACGGCGAAGTAAATCACCTAGGTCGCATGCATGCGATTTGGATTCTTGCCAATGTTCGCGGCGCCGAGGCCATCGACGACCTTTTCAAATTTGCACAGACCGACGGATCAATCCCCGTCCGCGTGCAAGCCGTCCGCGCGATTGCGGAC
>CAYFJO010000201.1:0-18525 GCA_964343305.1 uncultured Pirellulaceae bacterium
CCCTGGGCTGATATGTTGGTGCCCACTTCGGGGCGAAAGACTTATGTATAAACAACGGAATTCCAATCCGTTCGGGACGGTTTGAAAAACCGTCCTACGGAAGTGCGCGCGGGAAAACAACAGACCGCGAACTAGTAGAACGTATCGCTCACTCCACGTCGCAACAGAATCACGTCGCGTGGACTGCGTTGACAGCGGGTTTTGTGGCACCTAAATTGAATTTTGTTAACTCCCCGCCGCTACTCATCTTGCGACGTCACGGCATGGCAACTAATTCACGTCTGAGTCCGTGCCCAAATTGCGAAGAGCCCATCTCCAAACGGGCGACCGAGTGCCCGCATTGCGACCACGTCTTTCGGAGAGTCGCACATAAAACTCGGATCATTCCCTGGCTTACGATCACAGTCATTCTGCTCGGCCTGATCGGCGCGGCCTACACAGCCGGTTGGTGTGGTGGACCAGGAACCGATCCAATCAAAGACGTCGTTGTCTCCCCAGACGATTGGCCTTGGTGGCGCGGTCCGTCATACAACAACATCGCCGAAGGTGAACCGCCGGCAACTCACTGGAGCCAAGACGAGAACATTGTCTGGAAAACACCAGTTCCCGGTCTCGGCCACGGTTCGCCAATCGTTGCCGGCAAAAGAATTTTCCTGCTCACGGCCGACGATCTGAAAGAAACCATGTCGCTCGTTTGCTTTTATCGCGAATCAGGCCAATTGCTGTGGGAGACCGAATTGCATCGCGGCGGCTTGATGCACAAGAGTTTGAAGAACTCATACGCCTCGTCAACGCCGGCCTGCGATGGCCAGCGTGTTTTCGCGACATTCATTACGCGTGGCGGCTTGTGGTTGACAGCAACGGATCTTGACGGCGAAATTCTCTGGCAAAAGCTGGTCGCACCGTTTCAGTCCGAGCACGGTTACGCGTCGTGCCCGCTGATTTACAGATCGCTGGTGATCGTGGCGGGCGACAATCTCGAACCTAGTTTTTTGACGGCGCTCGACCGCCGGACGGGCGAGACGGTTTGGCAGGTGCCGCGTCACCAAGGTGGAAGCTACGGATCGCCCGTTGTCGCGACCCTGGCCGGCAACGAGCAATTGTTGCTCAGCGGCCAAGGATTCGTCACCAGTTACAATCCGTCCGACGGTCAAACGCTGTGGTCAAGCCAAGCCATGTCACCCAGCATGATCGGCACAATCGCGTGGCACAACGATTTCGTTTTCGCCACGTCGTTGCACGGAACCGTGTGCATTCGAGCCGACGGCGTGGGCGACGTTAGTCATTCACATGTGGCCTGGGCCAGTCGAGTGAAAGCCAACGTGCCGTCACCTTTGGTCGTCGAAGACCGATTGATTGTCGTGCAAGACGATGGCATCGTCAGTTGCTTGTCCGTGCGATCCGGCGAGCAACACTGGAAAAAACGCCTCGGCGGCAACATCAGTGCATCACCTGTGCTCGCCGGCGAGTATGTTTACGTGCCAAACGAAGAGGGTCGCACGTTCGTCTTCAAAGCTGCCGCGGACTTCGAGCTTGTCGCCGAAAACGATTTGGGCGATAGCAGCTTTGCCAGCCCCGTAATCTGTGGCGGACGAATCTATCTACGGACGGAGCATCAATTGTTTTGTATTGGAAAAACGAAAGCGGCCATCGAAAACTGACCCGTCGAGCACTTTGACTGTTGCCCGTCCCACGAAGGCGAGGATTCACAGCAGCGAATCAATCACTTTGTCGAACTCTTTTCCCGTAAATCCCATCGCAGCGGCTGCCGCGGCACAGAGCCCCTTTTCGATTTCCGCCAAGTGTCCGTCGACCGCCATGAGCGTAATCATCTGCTGAAGCACTTCGACCCGCCGCGGACCTTCGGTCGGCAACACCAATTCGGCTTCGTCCGACGAAGCCCCCGCGATCGCCGCCTCGACATCGTCTTGAGAGATCCCCAGGTCATCTGCCCGCACGGCCAGAAAAGCCACTTCCTCTTCGGTCAGTTTCCCATCGGAAGCTGCCAAGATCATCAAGTTGTCGAACAATTCAAGGTCGTCCATCGGTTTCTCCATCAAGGTAAGCGTCAGTTATAGTATAACCGCTCGTGGAGAAATCGAACATTCGGAGCAGTGGTAATCGAGCGGTGGCAACCCACTAGTTCAGGAAGTTCGAGATCCGTTCCAGCGCGGATTCAAACTTCCCCCGCACGAATCCGTTACGCTCGTGAACGGCAACGCCTTCGGGAGCGACGTCACCTTCGAGTTCGTGAGTGGGAGAAGTCGACGCCGGGCGTTCGGGCAGCCAAGTTTGCCAAGTATCCGACTCCGACGTGAAAATGAAGATGATCAGCCCAATTCCAATCGTTTCAATCACAACCGCACTAAAAAGAAACCGAAGAGTTTTCATTGTGTCAATCCGTCAACAAATGGGTGCTAGAGAAATCAATTCAATCCGTTCAAGAGTTATCGTAGGCAACGGCCATGCCAAAGACACGTGCATGCAATGGCTGCAGTGTCGAAACTCTCGTAGCTGTGGCAAGTTCTGTCACGCGATCTCGCGACGGCGATTGCGCGGACAGTTGGGACTGTTGTCATCCGGATACGGATTGTGTTGGTTTGAGACGGGAATGACGTTGTGCAGCTTGGTTAATCCATAAACTTTTCGTGGTCCGCAACCCTTACCACCTATCGAGCGATCGTCGTTGGTAACTACAATCAGACACATGCCTACCACAACTTCCTTGGATTTCATTCAACTCAATTCCAACGACAACATCGTCGTCGCCACACGACCGCTGGACGAAGGTGCCCAACTCGTGGTCGGTGAGCAATCGATTGTGTTGTCATCGCCCGTGCGGATGGGACACAAGATTGCGATCGCCCCGATTGCCAAAGACCAGCCGGTGCGAAAGTATGGCCAGATCATCGGTTTTGCGACGCAGCCGGTGTCGATCGGCGATTGGGTTCACACGCACAATTTGACAACAGGCGATATCGTCTTGGATTATGCCAGTGCGACCGAAACGCCTGTGCCACCTGAACCGATCTCGGATCGCACATTCATGGGCTATCGTCGCGCCGATGGCAAAGTGGGCACGAGGAACTACATCGCCATCATTTCGACGGTCAACTGTTCGGCATCGGTAAGCCGATACGTGGCCCGGCGTTTTGACGAGCGGCTGCTGGCGGGTTATCCAAACGTTGATGGCATCGTCGCGTTCACACACGATGGCGGCTGCGGAATCAAGTTCGGTGGCATGAAGCACAGCATGCTCAATCGCGTGATGGGTGGGATGGCGAAACACCCGAACATCGGCGCCTATCTCGTCATCGGGCTCGGTTGCGAAACGGTTTCGATCGGCCACCTGGTCAGCGACCAGCGGCTGGTTCAGATCGGCGGCACGCACGACGAGCGGCAAGGCCCCCCCGTGTTTTCCATGCAAGACTGCGGCGGCACGGCCAAGACGATCGAAGAAGGCGTGCGCCGCATCGCCGAGATCCTGCCGATCGCGAACGACGTGCAACGCGAACCGATTCCGGCCAGCGAGATCGTGCTGGCAACCGAATGCGGCGGCTCCGACGGCAACTCAGGCATCACGGCCAACCCAGCCGTGGGCATTGCCTCGGATCTTCTCGTTGCGTGCGGCGGCACATCGATTTTGTCCGAGACGACGGAAATCTATGGCGCGGAACATTTGCTAACTCGCCGTGCCGTCTCCGCCGACGTGGCCAACAAACTGATCGCCCGAATCGATTGGTGGAAGTCCTACGCCAAAATGTACGGCGACGAATTGGACAGCAACCCATCGGTGGGCAACAAAGAGGGCGGTTTGTCCACGATCGCCGAGAAGTCTCTCGGAGCCATCGCCAAAGGAGGATCGACGGCGCTGGTCGACGTCTACGAATACGCCGAGCCAGTCAACGCCAAGGGATTCGTGGTGATGGATTCGCCGGGCTTCGATCCCTACAGCGTCACGGGCATGGTCGCCGGTGGAGCCAACGTGGTCGTCTTTACCACGGGCCGCGGCAGTTGCTTTGGTTGCAAGCCCTCGCCGTCGATCAAGATCGCGACGAACTCGCCGATGTACCAGCGGATGGTCGACGACATGGACATCAACGCCGGCAAGGTATTAGAAGGCCGCTCAGTCCAAGACGTGGGCAAAGAAATCTTCGAAGAGATTCTAGCTGTCGCCAGCGGCAAACAAACCAAGAGCGAAGTGCAAGGCCTTGGAGACGAGGAATTTGCGCCTTGGACGGTGGGACCAACGTTCTGAGTTCAATCCCACCACCAGCGGTCATGAGCGGCTCGTGGATCAACATTGCTGTATTGCCCGGCGAGTTTGCCGTCGGAGTCGGCAATTAATTCCGCGAACGCTTGATCCGGTCGAATGGACACACCACCGCCGGCGGGTGCGAGCATTCGGTTGGCCTTCCAAACGACGTTGACCGCACATTGGACGTGTTTCGGTGTGGCAAATGTTTCGACCGGCAACGTGTCTTCGTTGGCGAACACGCCCAAGTCCCAGTCCGCGCGGCCATAGTAATCTTCTTGGCGGATGAATGCCGCCGCAACAATCACGTCGATCATGTTGCGAAGCTGGGCGTAGACAGGACTTTTGGCCGAGATCTCCGAGTACTTTTTGGTAAAGCTGGTGGTAAACAGCTCGCTGGCTTTGTTTGGTTTGGCACCGGCCGCAGCCAGCGATCCGTCGGCCCCGATCAGTTTGTCTTCGGCGAGCAGTTGGACGCCGTCGCCGACCAGTTCCATTGCCAGCCGGTCTTTGGTCACCTTGACGCACTTGTAGTTGGGCGTGAACCACCAGCGCTGCAACGTCAGATGGCTGGCTCGCTTGAGCATGCCGATGAACGTGGCCATCTTGGTCGGCGGCGGTTCGAGGCCGATGCCGATCAGCTTCATGCGATAGTCGGCTTCCAGCAACACTTGCGCGAAATGCGTCTTGTCCGAGATGCCGAACACTTGTGTGTGGGCCTGGCCGAGTGCTTCTTGCATGCCAATGTAAACTCGTCGTGAAAACTCGTCGCGACCTCGCGTGGGGATCGTTCGCGGCATTTTGCGTTGAAACTCAGCCAGTCGCATCAGTCCATCGCGGTCGGGGTTGATTGTGCAGCCGATGAATTGGCCTTTGCGACTGCCGGGGCCGTAGGCACGCAGCGCGACGATCAAATCCTCCAGCAACATCACGGGACGCCCGGTGGTGATGCCGACCGTTCTTCCTGACAAATCTTTGATCCATCCTTCGGCAGGTCCGCCGATCACAATGTCTCGTTCATCAGGATAGAAGAAGACGTATTGGATTCGTTGAAGGCCGGCCAGGTTGGTCATCGCGTCGTCTAAAGGTTGGCCAGCATCGATCTTCTTTTGCACGGCGCGGGCAAGCTTCGTTAGTGAAACCTTGCGCAGTTTGGATGGGGCGACGATGTCCGCTGCAAGTTCGGCTTTGGCGGCGGCCAGGCGGCGGGCCATTAGTCGTCCGCCGGGATCGGCGAATTCCTTGACGCTCAACACGCCCTCGGCGTCGATCGCGATTCCGAACGTGGGTAGTTGGACGGTGGTTGCCGGTGCAATTTGGGCGAAGGAATTATGATTCACGCACAAAAGAAATGTGACGATGAGTGCGGCAAGCGTTGGCCATTTCATGACAGGATCCTGGTTCGAAAGTTGTGGGCAAAGGATCGACGGACAGGAGTGTCCGTCTTACAGAATGCGATGCATTACCCTTCAAGGAGCTTAAACGCGTCGAGAACTTTGCTGCGATATTTGCTGCCGAAGACCAGCACTAATAATTGTGTCATGATCTGGCGCTCATCGCTGGTCAGGAATGCTTCGCCGCCGCCCATTTGTGCGATTTCGACAAACTCCGGGATTCGCACCTGGCTGCGGCACGTGACCGTGCTGACGATGCCACCTTGTTGAGCACTGAAGTCGGCGGCCAGACGCAGGCACTCGCGTTTGTCTTTTTGATGGGGCGGAGCGTCGCCGAATAACAGGATCACCTTGCGGGCACGAGGTCGAAACTCGGTGTTCTCCATCGGCCAGCTAAGTCCCTGATGAACGGCCTCCGGTTGATCTCCGCCGCCGCTCGCGAAAACGTCTTCCAGATAAATCTGCACTTGCTGCATGTCGTTGGTTAGTGGCAAGCCTTTGACCTCGTACGTTTCGCCCTCGTCGCGATAAGTGCACAGGCCAATGCGAGTTTTGGGCACGAGCTTGACCAGCGTGTCGCCGATGCGCGAGATTTGGCGTTTGACTTGGGCGATTTCGCCCGACATGCTGCCGGTGCTGTCAAACGTAATCATGATGTCCAGGCCGTTGCGGCGCAGTTGTTGAATCATGCCTTCCCAGTCGCCGCCGGACATCGATCCGCCGGTTGATGCAGAGCTAAGTTCGAAAGAAGAAGCTGCGCCACCAGTGACCGTGGGGCTGGCAATGAGCGAATCCAGCGCCGGTTCGTCGCTGGCGGTTGCGGTGGGTGGCGCGATGTCTTCCAGCGGATCGTCCAGCGACTCGGTGTCCATTTCACTTTCGACTTCTTCGGCCGCTTCCAGGACCTCGTCGTCTTGCGAGTTGTCGAGAACTTCTGACGGCAGGTTGCCGATCATCACTTCTTCGCCTTCGCCCGCTCCACCAACTCCGCCCCAGGTGATCAAACAGGCAAGGATGAACAGCAGCATGTGAATGACCATCGAGGCCAAACCAGAGATCGAGTTTTCGAGCCAATTCGTCGGCGCGGCTTCTTCAAGGGCGCCTTCGTCACCTTCGTCGGCGCGGGGCAACTCGATTTCGCCTTGACAATGGGGACAACGGCCACGTCCGCCCAATTGATCGGCGGTGATGGAGAATGTTTGGCCGCAATGAATGCATGCGAGTCTCATGACGTGCCTCTGTGATGAGCTCCCCTGTTCTTAAGTTCTATTTTGACGGGCGATCTCGGTGAATGTCAAGCGAAACGAGGCGCAACCTACTAGGAATGAACCACCCAGAATAACGCTATCGGCCGCGATTCTGCCGATCTTGATGGATTTGCACAGCGGCTTAACGCTGAAAGATCGGCAGGTAGTTATTTGGCATCTGCAAAATGATGCAAGCCATCGCCGTGCCGTATTCGGGGCAAATGGAATCCTGCCAGCGGCCGTTCAATTGTTGCTCAATCAGTGCATCGCGAATCGCCGGGTACCAGCGTTGCCATCGCTTGCCGCCGGCGTGCCACATGGCTTGGACGGCATAATACTGGCCATAGAAATAATGGCTCTGACGGCTGGGGGCACCTGAGCGTGGAATGTGTTGCATGAGGTAGTCGAGTCCTTTTTCGATTTCCTCGCCTTCATAGATCCCGGCGCTGTATAGTGCGACCAAACCAGCCGCACTTCGCGGGAATGCACTCTCGCCGCCCATTTCCATGTAGGTAAAACCGCCGTCGGGATTCTGGCAGCGCTTGACGTAATCGATGCAAGCTTCGGCGACTTCTTGAGGGACATAGGTTCCCGAGTTGCTCGCGCCACGCAGGGCCATGATTTGGCAGACGGTGACCGAAATGTCGGCGTCCATACGATCGGGTTGATAGCGCCAACCACCTTCGCTGTTCTGCGAACTGACGATCACATCGACGGCTTTGGACAACGCTTCGCGCAATCGCGTGTCTTGCGACATCCCGTAGACTTCGGCCAGAAACAAAGTCGCGAATCCGTGCCCATACATCGGACCATGACTGGTCGCTCCGTCGGCCACAATGAAACCATCGTCGCGTGTTTTGTCGAGGATGTAATCAAGGCAGCGGGTGACATGCCGGCCGTAAGGTCCGCGACCGGGACTACTGCCGCTGGACATAAAGGCCATGCCCGCCAGCGCGCAAACGGCAACGTTGTGACTGTAGCCGCTGGGACCGAATGCTCCGAACCCGGCCAAGTCGGGATTCACGTTTTGGCGCTCAGCCAAATACTTTAGGCCATTGTCGATCGCCTCCTGGGTTTCGCGCGTGATGACATCGACGGCGGTCAATTCGGGATCGGGGCCGGTTTGCTGGCCGAAGGCCACATGTGGCAAAGTTCCGATTCCTAAACCAACGGCCGCACTTTGCGTCAGAAACCTGCGACGATCGACGTGTCTCATAATCGGATCCTCTGTTGGGTAGGACGGATTGCCAAACCGTCCGTAGCTCGTGTGGACGAATTGGCAATCCGTCCTACCGGAAGACATTATGGCGTGTCGCCACCCTCTTCCGCTAGCCTTTTGTAGTATTCTCGAATCTCTTTGTCGTATTTCTGCAAGAATCGTTCGATCCCCGCACTTTCCATTTGCTGGATATAGCGATCGGGCAATTCGCCCCACTTTTCCTTGACAAACCTGTCCAGCGACAGAATATCTTCTGGTTTGACCTTCTCTTGGCCCACCCGCTCGGTGCTTTCCAGCGGACGAGTTGGATCGCCAGCGGCCGAGTTGCCTTGTGTCGGTTGGCCGGATTTCGGCTTCGATTTGCCGGCAGCTTTACACTTGGCACATTGTTTCTTTTGCAGTTCGATTAACACGGCCAGATCGTCAAGGATCTCTTGTTGTAACCGTTTTGTTTTCGAACTGGTTTTCTGCTGACTGATTAACTCTTCGACGGTTCGCATTTTTTGACCGATGCGAGTCAGCGGATCGGCTTCATCGCCGAGTTGAATGTCTTCGCCCTCGCCGAGTTGATCTAGATTTTGAACGTCCTTGGTCGACTCATCTTTTGCGCCGGTCTTCGGCGGAATCGTTGGAATGTCGTCCAACCCATCGAGTAGATCGCTGCCCAAATCATCTAGCAGTTGTTGATCGAGCGAGTCTTGCGGTTTCACCGCGTCATCGGCCAACGCCGCGGCGCAAAAACAAAACAACGTAAAGATTGCTAAGCTAAGTCGCATTATTCGTTTTCCTTCAGACTCGGATCTAACGCGCCTTCGAGCGCTTTTTCTAAATCGTCGTCCAGTGGCGATTCGCGACGAACGTCCGGCAAACTGTCGGGATCGTCCTCAGGATTGCTATCGATCGGTTGTGACAAGTTCAAAATGATGTCGGCCAGTTTTCCCTGCTCGACGGCGAGATCTTCCGCCTCGTGCTGCTGGTCTTCTGTTAGTGTACCACCTCGACGCATCCGTGCCTCTTCTAATTCATCGGTTCGGCGGTTGATTTCTTTTTGCATCAAATCGACAAGTTTCAATTGTGCCAGCAGTTGAATGACGCCAGCGGGTGGCAAATCCCCCTGTTTGCCGCCGCCATCGGGATTCTCTTCGGGTGGCGGCTCGGCATCATCATCGTCCGCCAAGGCCTCGACTAGCTGGCGTAGCCGCACGAGTGCAACTTGTTCAGCGCGTTGCGTTTCCGCTCCCGTGTCGGATTGATCGAGCCAACGAGCCGCTCGAATCATCTCGCGCACCGCGCCGCGGAGCGCCAAAGCAAACGCCTCCGCCGACTCTACTTTCTCGGCCATCATGCCGGTGTCATCTGCCAGCCTTCGTTGCTGGCGCGAGAGTTCCTGCAAACTCGCTTGCTGTCCGGAAGACAAATTGCCGTTCATCTTTTTCAAATCGTCCAGCCGCTGGGTCTCGGCAATCACGTTCTGTTGGCGAGCGGCCAAACCTTCGATCTGTTGCTGGAGCTTGGCAAGTTTCTCTTGATAGAGTTTGGTCTCGGCCTGGTTGATCGCCTGACGCAATTGTTTCTGCGCTTCTTCGAGCTTTTGTTCCGCTTGCTTGGTGTTTTCCAAAGCCGACTCGCCGCTGCCTTGTTCCGATGCTTCGCCAGACTTTTGCATGCTCGCGCCGGCTTGTTGAGCAGACTTGGCGGCACGATCGGCTCGCAACCGCTGGAGTCGGCGAGCCAAGCGTTCGGCTTGCTCGGCAAGTTGATGCTGTTGTTTCGTTAAACGTTGGAGTTGACGTTGCCGCTGGGTCGCATTGTTGTTGGCGCCGGCTTGTTCGATTTCTTTTCGGACCGCTTCTTGTTGTTCGCGTAATCCTTCCAGGTCGGCAGCGGCGTCTTTGAGCTTATCGACCAGACGTTCCAACTCTTGTTCACGCCGGTTGGCCAACACGTCCAGCACTTCTTGCAAGCCTTCGGCGACGTCCTGTTGCAACTTCGTGGATTGGCCGAGTCGATTGTTTTCCAACTCGCGACCGCTCTCCCGCATCTGGCCGCCGATGGCCTGCTTCAGCGACGTGTCGACTGCGTCGCCCAACGTTTTGGCGATCAAGGGATCGGGCTCCGCCAGCTTGTCTTGCATTTGTTCCATGCGACTGCGGACGGCGTCAAAACGACGGGCCAATTCCATCTGGCGTTGCGAGAGGATCCGCACATCCGCACGCTCTTGCGAGGAAAGCTCGGACGTGGATTTACCAATCGTTTTGCGTCGCAGTTCATCGGTTTCCGTTGCCAGTTCGCCTTGCTGCCGATGGATGCGGCGAATGTCGCGGGCGAACCGGCGGAAGCTGTCCCATTCGGAGTATTCGCCGAGCAGTTTTTCGAGCGATTCGATGACTTTGTCTTGTTGAGCGCCAGCAGTGGCCAGCGGTTGTTTAACTTCAGCGAAGACTTCCGAAGTCTCCGAGACTTCGGAAGTCTGGATCTCATTTAGTTTGCTGCGCGAAATCTTCAGCGAATTGACCAATTCACTTTCGACGACATCGAGGTGCTCGCGCTGAATGCGACGGATTTCATCCAGCAGCATCGTCATTCGCCGGCGAACGTCGGGGCTGTCGATTTGATTGATATCCAAGTCGGCCAACACCGAAACGATCTGTGACTCGATACCGTTGTTTTCGCGGAACAGTAATCGTTCGATTTGCCGCTGATTGAGTTCCGCACTTTGTAACTGGTCGATGTCGCGCTTTTCAAATACGCCCGCTTCGTCCAACCGGATTTCGAGCGACTTGGTCTGCGAACGTGCTTCTCGTTGTACACGCAAAACTTCATTCAATTGGCTCAAGATGAACGACTGTCGCTGGCCGATGCGATCTTCCAAATCCTCGGGTGCGATCACGGTTAACTGTCGACTGGGACTGATACCGTTTTGAGGTCGATAGTCGCTGGCATTGATGTGCAACTGAATCGTTTGCCCCGGTTCGAGCTGTCCGAGCGAGGCCAATTTCCATTGAAGTGTCCCGGTGCGGGTGACTTCCCTGTCGCCCTGTCCTGCCCCAATCGGCTCGGTCTTTGGCGGCTTAGCAGAGCCACGATATAACTCGATTGTTTGTTCGCCTCGGTCACTTTGACTCGACAGCAGATATCGCAGTTCGATCGATTGGATGGCGATATCGTCTTTGACCGCGGCTTCAATCGGAATCACCGCGTCGGACGTGACGAACGAGTTGGACTTAGGTTGGTCGAGCGATACGATCGGCGGTTGATCTGGCACGGGTTGAATTCGCCAGCGCTGCTTTCGGCCGCCGACGAGCCCATCCGCGTCGGTCAATTCGAGCCAGTACTCACAAGCTTGTTCGACGAGCCACGGTTTGGCGGCATCCACCGAGATCGACAATTGATCTTCGCCAACGTTGACATTGAGTGCTTTCGTCTCGCCGGCGCAGGCGAGTTTCAGCTCCACTTGCATGACTGGTTTCGAAACCTGGCCTGAGATTTCAATTCGCGTGCCCTGGATGGCGCGGATGTGACCGTTGGATTGGGCTTGCGGCCAAGCGGTGTACGCGGGCGGAAACAACGTGACGCTGAGCTGTGTGATCGCAGGCGGTTCCATGACTTCGACCACGTGTGACTTCGACTCGTGATCGCCACCGACGGCACGGAATTCAAGCGTTTCGGTGACGTTTTCCAAACGAACGACCATCTGGTCGCCGCTCGGCTTCATCGCCTTGCTCTGCCTTCGCGAGTCGCCGAGCTTGCGGAATTGAAATTCGACGTTGTCCGGCATATGGTCTTTTTCATCGACCAGAATTAGTTCGAGGTCGTCGCCCTTGGCCAAACGCGCAGGTGGTTTTTCGAAAGCGAGCTGGTTTCGCTTGGGCCACTGGACATCGGCCCACGGAGTGACCAATCGCTGCGCGGCACGGCGAGCGATTGGCAAAGCGTACAGCAAACTTGACGTGACAGTGCACAGCAGAAGCGCAATGACGACAATGCCCACGGTCGGTCGAAACCGGATAATGTTCGACACTCTGAGGCTGTCGATGAAACCTTCGGAATCGGCAACAACCGCGCGACGCAGCGACGCTGAACCAGCGGTCGGTTCGTCCACTTCCTGGTCGAGAAACCCTATCGAGCTGGACAGCCGATCGTTTAACTCAGGAAAACATTGTTCAATTCGCTGGGCCACATCGACGTCAGTCCATCGATGGCGAATCGCTGGTCGCAAATAGATGACCATGCCAGTGACAAGCGCGGCCAATGCAAGGATCGAAAAGACGACTCGCAGGCCAAGATCGTCCACCCGAAACGCGACGTACAAACCATAGTCAAGCAAAGCGAGCAACAACGTCGCGATGATCACGACCGTCGCGAGCCAACCAAGACCGCGAATGGCCACGAGAATCTTGGCGGTTTTGCCCAGAGAGCGGATTCGTTTTTGAACCGGATGCATCACTACATTGTACGGGAATTCGGCGCGGCATAGAACAATGTTACTGGCGTGTTACATCGTAAGACGAGAGAAAATGTGGAAAAGTTCGTGAGGTTCGGGCGCGCGAGAAGACTTCCGAAGTCTCGGAAAACTTCGGAAGTCTGAGTCGATCACAAGCCCGGAGCGGCACTGTTTATCCGAGCGGGCTGCTGGAGAGTCCCTGAGGATTCATGTCGGAGCCGTCAACACCCAGCGGGCTGCTGGAGAGTCCTTGCGGTGTCAAATCGGACGGCGACATCCCGTCGCTGTCCGACGACGCTTCGTTGCTCGAGTCGCCATCGCCATCCTGGGCATTCAGGTCACCCAATGCCCAACCTTGCAAAACGGTCAAAGGGCTGTCTGCAAATCCTCGCAACACGGGCTCACCATCGGCTGTCGCTTCCTGACCTTCTTGGCCTGCCAATTGAGCTTGCAGTTCGGTAAACACGTCGAAAAAGCCATTTGCATCGCCGTCGGCGACAGGACCGAGATCTTCACCTGACGGTCCGATTCCGTCAGGCAAATCGCCGATGTCAATGATGCCGTCCGGCAGATCGCCAATGTCGATGATGCCGAGCGGGATGCTGGCGAGGCCTCGCAACACGAGATCGTTGGGGTCGACCACCGTATCGCTACCGCCTTGTCCATCGATCGTGATTTGCGGTGCCAGTGTGCGGAATTCCAATCCGGTGAATTCGTTGGCGGGTTGGTCCGTGGGAGCAACTCCGGTGAAGACGTCGAAGAAACCGTTCGCGTCGCGACGGACATCTTCGCCGGATGGGCCAATGCCGTCGGGCAAATCGCCGCCGTCGATGATCTCGGCACCTTCTTGTCCGCCTTGAAGTTCCAGGCCCGTGAAATCGTCGACGGGTGCGCTGGGAGCCAACTCGGTAAAGACATCGAAAAATCCATTCGCATCACCCCGCGTACTCGAACCGTCGACGACGAGTTCATTTGCAGCAGGGGAATCCCAGCGACTCGTGTCGCCCGATTCGAATTGAAGTGCCTCGCCGGCGGCAAGGCCGGTCAGCATGGCACGCGATTCGAGCGGTTCGCTCTGTCGTCGGATGCGACGGCGATTGGTTGGTTCGTTTGATCCGAATAGCTGGCGAAAACTGAACATGGTTTTTACTCCCTGGCGAATTTTGAAAGTTGCTTCGGGAGTAGATACCAGCGTGGTAAGAAAACCTTTCACGGATTTTTGAGAAGATTCTGCGAGGCCGCAAATCACCACCTTTTGCTCCGCAAAAGTAGCGCTGCAAGAATTCAGCCGCTACTTTCGCGGAGCGAAAGGCAACACTGCGCCAAAATCTTTGCCATCCGCATCGGCCGCATAACCGACACTCTCCGTGTGCAGACGATAATCTGCCGCCGACAATCGCGCATCGTCACCGAGGATCGCTCCACGAACTCCGTCCCCCGCGTATCGCACATCTCCTTGGACGGAATTCGATTTTTCCGCTCGCCAGAACTCGATCCATTGGGTCAGGTCGTTAGGTGCTCGCGTCGAATGAACCTGACGCTGGCCAATCTGGATTCCAAGCATTCGCATCGTGTGCGAATAGGCGTTCGATCGTTCGTACCAATTCAAGACTCGATGAAGCCAATCGAGCCCGCCTGTCGGCAGCGGTCGGAAATCGGAAACATCTCGCGGCGTTTGAAAAATTTGCATAACGGCCGTCCGCACGTCGAACACATTGTGATGAGCGTCGATGACCATGGGACGCCGATGATCGTCTTGACCGTTTCGCATGACTTCCGGCGGCATGCGAACAAGAATCGAGATGGCATTCTTCGCGACGATGGTATTGTTGCTGAGTTCCAATCGAGCGGCCGGCAAAATCGGCGACATCGATTGACACGTGACCGCGTTGCGCACGGTGTGGACACAGTTCTTTAGTAGTAATTGAGAATTCTCTTTCGCCCCCCAACGCACGCTGACGCCATCTCGACACACAAACATGCAATTCTGCAACTCACAGTCCGTCGCATCTTCGGTCCAGACGCAGCCACCTTCGTTTTGCACGAAACGGCAATTGTCGACGAACAACGGCGTTCGAAATGCCACCACCAAAAAATCGGCGGGCGAAGAAAACTGTTGCGGGCGAGAATTTGGCGGGCGATTTTGTGGTGGGCGTCGAAACTCGAGGCCTTTCAGCGTCAGCGGCGAATTGGTGTGCAACAGCGGAAAGTCATTCGTGCCCGGAGATTGTTGGATGACAGGCGTAAATCCCTTGGCCGCGATGATTTCCAAACGCCGGTTGTCGACGGCAATCGGTGGTGTCACAAAAGGACCATTCCCGTAAACCATAATCACATCGCCTTCGCGAGCGGAACCGATGGCAGCTTGTAATGTTGCGAATTTTCGGGAACCGACGGCAAACGGTTGTGTGTCAGGACGCGGATCGTTCCGCGATGGCGACGGGATTTGAGAATCTTGCGCGTGGATCGTTGGGCGATTATCAACAATGGGTGGCGCGTCTTCCGTCTCGGGATCGGTCGGCGAAGAACCAGCATTGAGAAGCCCAACCACAGAAGCGAAACAGACTAACACGATTGCGGCGGCCATCGCGATGCGGACTCCGAGATGATTCCACCAGTGGAATTGGGATTCATCGTCGCGCGGACATTTTTCGAAATTCGAGATGGGCGGCGGTGTGACGAGCGCGGCCGGCTGGCGAGGCGGACTCATGTTGCTCGATCCAAATTCACTTGCCGCGGGCGCGGATTGGATTTCGGTGTAGTGCTGCATCAACAAACGCACGACCTCGTCCGCCGATTGAAACCGGTCGTTGGGATTCTTGGCGTGTAGTTTCTCGATCACCGCGATCAACCAGTTGGGAATCATCGGGTTGAATTGTCCGATCGCGATCGGTGCTTCGGTTTGTAATTGGTTGATCAGAGCTAGCACCGACGGTCCCCTGAACGGCGGTCGATTCGTACACAGCGAATACAGCACGCTGCCGAGGCTGAACAAATCGGCGCGGTGATCGATCGCGGCATCGGTGGCTTGTTCCGGTGCCATGTAGGCCGGCGTTCCGGTCAGAATGCCGGATTTCGTCAGTTGGACGTCGTCGGCCGTTCGCGCCAGACCAAAGTCGGTGATCTTGACCCAGTCCGTGTCTCGCTCGAGCAGAATGTTCGCGGGCTTGATGTCGCGATGGACCAATCCGCAATCATGTGCCGCAGCCAATCCGGCCGCCGTTTGAATGCCGATGCGGACGATTTCCTTGACGGTCAGCGGGCCGTCTTGCATGTGCTGTTCGAGCGACTGGCCGTCGTAGTATTCCATGACCAAAAACGGCAAAGCGTTGTTTTCCTCGACGGCGTGGATCGTGACAACGTGGCGATGATTGACCGCCGCGGCGGATCGAGCTTCGCGGACAAAACGCTGTCGAGCGGTCACGTTCCACGCTTGATGCGGAGCGAGCACTTTGAGCGCGACAATGCGGTTGAGCGACGGATCGCGAGCTTTCAGCACGATTCCCATCCCGCCGCGACCGATCTCGTCGATGACTTCGTACGAGCCCAGTCGACCGAGATGCTCTGGATCGTCCGTCGGTGCGAGGAAGGTCAGCGGTTCTTCATCCGCGATCGAAAACGACCGCGTCTCACGGTGCGACACGTCGTCGTGAAGTTCGTCGATGGCCTGTTGAATCTCGGTATTTAAACCGCCTCCGACGACGGTTCCGTGCCGTCCCAAATTCCGCACGACATCGTCACGCAAATCTTGTTCGCTGGCCAAGGACTCCAGCGTTGTTTGACACGCCGGACAGGTGTCGAGATGCGTCGCCAGTTGCAATTCTTCTTGTTGCGAAGCGCCGCCATTTATTAATGAAGCCAGGCGATCGCGATCGGGACATGTGGTTTGTGCCGTCATCGATCACCTATCGCTTCGATTTTTTCTTTCAACTTGGCCAGCACCCGGCTCTTGGCGATGTAGACGGCTCCGACGCTGAGACCTACCGCCTCGCCAACTTGTTGAGCGCCCTTGCCTTCGACGGCGGTTTGCCAAAACGCTTGCCAGGTCGATTCTTTGAAACTCGCCCGCACTTGTTCGGCGGCCCAATCGAACATTCGCTTTTCGTATTCTTGTTCCCAGTACTCAGCGACTTCGTCATCAGTGGCCGATTCCTTTTCCAGGATGTCGATCATGCCCGTATCGCCGCTGCCTTGGGCTTGCCGTCGACGCCGGTCCAGAAACGTGTTCAACGTGTTGCGAGTGATCGTCAGCAACCAGCCGCGAAACGAACCGCGCTCGGGATCGTAATCCAACCGGCCAATCGCCCCCGCAACGCGTCGCAACACTTCCTGGGTCAAATCCGATGCGTCCGCATCCTGAAGCGCATACTTCATCAAGAAGCGATAAATCAGCGGCGTATAGAGATGTGCGAACTCTTCCCAAGCCACGTGGTTCTGGGCATCGCGGATACGAATCAGCAAACTGGGCCGAGTGGAATAAGAATCATTCATCGACGGTTCGCCAACCAGCGGGAGAGTTTGGACACAATCCGGCTGATCGTAATCCGATCGTTCAGTCGCGACAATAGCCACCTGCTTGACCCCCACTTTGCTGGTCCAGAAAACGCCCAACGTTTCTACCAATAAGTAGCATTTGTTTCGCGACACGCCGGATTTCGCGAATCAAATGCCCGCAGAATCGACAAAACGGTCCCATTTAAACATTCAAAACGGATGCACATAGAAGACAAACGCCGTGACGACAGAATTATTGCTTTTCGTGATCGCTATATTCTGTGGGCGACAGCGTGACGGCGAGTATCGCGAGACGTTGTTGCCTGAGATTCAAACATCTGATAACTCAAAATATGACGTTTGGCCGTCTTGAGGAGGTTCTGTCGATTTTGCCTTGTAGGCGGAATCCGTCCTCATGGCAGCGTGTAAACTCCTATTATCGAAGGGTTTGCACACTTTTCTAGCGAAGTGAGGCCACAAACCGAACTTGACCGAGGGTGAAAATCGAAAGTAAAGTTGAATGAGGTGCTGGGCCAATACGAGGATGTGAGCATGACATTGAATCATCCCATGGACACGCTCCAACGTTTCTTTGTTGGACTTGCCGAGTATACATTTCAAACCCATCTTGGCGTCGCCGACCCCCGTCTGGTTGATTACATCAGCGAACTTTTGATCCGGTTTGTTCGCTCTGAAGCCGTCTTCAAAGTTCGCAACCTGACCGGGCAGCAACTGGGTGAGATTGCCGAGATGTTGCCCGAAGCCGAACAGCGAATCGGCGACGCGCGACGTGCGGTTCATCAACACATCGGTGACTTTGCTTTGTTCTGGACGGGGCTCTACCCCGAATCGCTGCGGCCGCGGCGCACCGAAGAAGTGGATCGATTCGTCAACTACTGTCTGCACGGCAAACGTGCCTATGCGATCGCCAGCACGATTGAGACCGACGAAGACGAAGCGGCACCAGGGGAAGTGTTGCATCGGCTGAGCGAAGAGTTTGAGATGTGTGCTTATGGACTTCGCGAAGTCCGCCGCGAATGGGAGCGGCGCGATGACGAGGACATGCCGCACCCGTTTCTGATTAATTAGTTGCTCCAATGTAGGGATCGTTGGCGAAACACACCGCATCGTAGCAGCCGCGCTTCACGCACCCTACAAGCCCCCTCTTTCTAGGTAGCCACAACGCGATTGGGGGAACTCGTTGTGGCCCGTCTCGTCAAAAACCGGTAATCTAGTACTTTGACGGACAACCGCGAGAACAGAACAGAGGCCTCTGCGGTGATCTAGCTGCGCTTTTGGCATGAAGGAAGACAATGTCCGACTTTGATCCCTATTACAAGTGGCTTGGCATTCCGCCTGATGAGCAGCCGCCATCCTACTACCGCTTGCTGGGCTTGCCCAATTTCGAGGCAGATCCGGACGTGATTGATAACGCCGTGAACCAGCGAATGGCACACATCCGCACGTTCCAA
>CAYFJO010000202.1:0-18414 GCA_964343305.1 uncultured Pirellulaceae bacterium
CTGACACAATACAGATACCGATCGCTGCGCATGAACAGACAACCGTCCGAGACGATTGGGCTGGCGTTGAATGTGCTCCGGTCATCGAATTGGTTGTGGGACAGTTCGGAAAAATCGCTGTCGGCGGCCAAAACGTAAGTGCCGTTGTTTCGGGTCACGACATAGACCTTGCCGTCGGCGTACAAGGCGGATGCATAAGGCTGTGCGGGAAAGCGTCGCGATTGAAGCACTTCCCCATCGCTCAGTCGAAGCCGATAGGCAATTCGATTGCGATCGCTGACCCAATACATGTGTCCGTCATGGATCACCGGCGAAACGACGTTCGCGCCCGCTTTGGCTTCCCACAGCACATGCGTTTCGGTCACGTCTCCTCGGCCGCCGGCACGGACAGCGATCGCCTGCGACGTTCGGCCGCCAATAACGTAAGCGATCCCGTCATTCGACACGACGCTGGGGCAAACATAATCTTGAATGCCGTCGCACTTCCACAGCGACTTGCCCGTGGCGGGGTCGAAACTCAAGATTCGTCGTGCCACGCTGACAACGAGTTCTTGCTCGCCATTGTCTAGCGTGACCAAATGCGGCGTGTTCCACGAACTGCTCATGCCCGATGCTCGCCAGACTTCTTTGCCCGATTCTTTGTCCAGCGCTACGAGCGATCCACTTTCGACACTGGCATTGACGATGACGAGATTCTTGTAGAGCACCGGCGATGTGCCGCAGCCCCAGCCATGCGTTCTTGTACCGACCGACGATTGCCAAATCTTTTCGCCCTTGAGGTCGAGCTTCAGCATGCCGGTCTTACCAAAGAAGACGTAAAGATGTTCGCCATCCGTAGTTGGCGTGGGAGCGGCGTAGCCGTGCTCTCGAACACGTGCTGATTCCGGTTGCACCGGCATGATTTCCTGGTCCCAAGTGATCTCGCCACTTTTGCGATCGACGGCAACCACATGCAGCCGCAAGTCGTCTATCGTTCCACTCTGCCCCATGCCGTATCCGCTGTAGCAGGTGACATACACAAAACCGCCCAATGTAATCGGACTGGAAGATCCGTAACCGGGCAATTCGGTCTTCCAAGTAAGATTCTCTGTTTCACTCCAGGACGTGGGCAGATCTGTTTCTTGCGAAATACCCAAACCACCTGGACCACGAAATTGTGTCCAATCAGTGGCGTTGAGTTGAATCGAAGCGAAGGAGATGACCAGCAGCGCAGCAACAAGCGGTTTGGTAGACATTGGAAGGTTTCTCGACAGGTAGGATGGAGTTGGGCGGGGAAGAATTAGGTTGGTACACATTATAGCCCAGAAGCGAATCGTTTGCCTGTATGTTAGCATGAGGCTTTATTTCCCCGATGAATGTGTCACTGAGTGAATGGTAAAATACCTTTATTACACTGTGTTGTTTGTCGCATCGCAGCCAGCGTTCATGTCGGCCGATGATGCGCCGCGGCCGAATATTGTCGTGATCATGGCGGACGACATGGGGTTTAGCGACGCAGGCTGTTATGGTGGTGAAATCAAGACGCCGAACATCGACGCGCTCGCCGCGGACGGTGTGCGTTTTACGCAATTCTACAACTGTGCACGCTGCGTCCCGACGCGTGCATCGCTGCTTACTGGACTTTATCCGCAACAAGTCGATGCAAAACATTCGGTAACGATGGCCGAGGTTTTGCGATCCGCCGGTTACCGAACACTGATGACCGGCAAGTGGCATGGTCACCCGGGGCTCCCCGTCGAACACGGCTTCGATCGGTTCTATGGACTGATCGGTGGATCGTGTAACTTTTTCAATCCTGGCAACCGACGATCGGGTGAGCCGGAACCAGCGAAGGATTTTGGATTCATTCGAACGTTCGCGATCGATGGCAACGTCATCAAGCCCTACACGCCGAAAGCCAAGGACTGGTACGCAACCGACGCATTTACCGACTACGCGATCGAATTCCTGGAGCAGTATGCGGAAGAAGATCGGCCCTTTTTTCTCTACCTTTCACACACCGCGCCCCATCATCCATTGCAGGCTCCGCAGGAAGAAATCGACAAGTACCGAGGCAAGTACTTGAAAGGTTGGGACGAACTTCGCCGACAGCGTTGGAAGCGTCTTCAAGAGTTGGGCATCGCCGAGGACAACTGGCGCCTCTCGCCACGCGATCCCAAAGCGCCGGCGTGGAGTGATGCGAAAGACAAGGAAGAGCAGGATCTGGCGATGGCAGTTTACGCGGCGATGGTTGATCGCATGGACCAAAACATCGGAAGAGTGCTCGACAAAATTCGCGAGTTGGGCGAGGAAGACAATACGCTCATCGTGTTCTTATCTGACAACGGTGCGTGTGCGGAGATCAACAACCAGACCCCCGACATTCCGCCTGGACCGATGAACTCGTATCGCACCTACGATGTGTCGTGGGCCAATGCCGGTGACACCCCGTTTCGAAAGTTCAAACGCTGGACGTACGAAGGCGGCATTTGCACTCCACTGGTCGTGAAGTGGCCAGGTGTGGCTAAACGCAACACGATCTGTCGCGCACCGGGCCACGTCATGGACTTAATGCCAACCCTCTGTGAACTCGCCGGCGCCGCCTATCCATTACGTCACGACGGTCAGGACGTAAGACCGTGTGAGGGTCTGAGTCTGGTTCCTCTCTTTCAGGGCCAGCCTCGTGTGGCACATGACATACTCTGCTGGGAACACATCGGTAATAAAGCCGTCCGACAGGGAAAGTGGAAGCTGGTAGGTCGCGGCGACCCGAGTAGATCGAGCAACTGGGAACTCTTTGATCTCGAGGAAGACCGGACCGAGACAAACAACATCGCGAAAGAACAACCGTCACGCGTAGAACAAATGGCGAAGGTGTGGATTGACTGGGCAAGACGAACAAATTTGGGACCAAAGCCATGAGCACTTTCCGACAAGTGAGTCCTGGTCAACAAGACGATATAGCACATTCACAGACAATGCGAGTTGATTCGGTGAGTCAGACCCGCGGTTCGAAGACTCGCTTGTGCTTTCCAGGGAGTGAGCCATGAAGTTCTCCTGGCGGTTATGTGTATTGCTCGTAGTCATGCCATCAATTCTTGCCGCCCAACAGAAACCTCATTTTACCGACGTGACGGCGCTAACCGAGATCAAGCTCAACACGAAGCCTCGTCCTGGCCAGCCGGAATACGGTGAGCAAAAAGTCCATGGTGTAGCCGTCGAAGATTTTGACGGCGATGGCAAGCTAGATATCCTCGTTGTTTGTTTTGGCGAACCGTTTGTGCAATTGTTTCGAAATCTTGGCGGTTTCCGTTTTCAAGAGGTTACGAAAGATTCGGGCTTGAAGTCGTTCGTCGGTTGGGGAACCGGCGCGGCGGTGGGAGACTACGATCGCGACGGGAAGCTCGACGTCTTTCTTACATCTGTCGAGTTTAACCGCCACGACAATAGCCAAGCGGCAGACGGAAGACACAGCCGACTCTATCAGGGTCTGGGTGGCGGCAAGTTTCGGGATGTTACCGAAGAATCTGGCACGAAGCTGAAAGTCCCTTGCCGCAGTTGCGCGTGGTCCGACATCGATGGCGATGGCTGGCTCGACCTGTTCATCACGTGTCCATATTCCGACAGCATATTGTTTCGTAATGACCGAGACGGCACGTTTACCGATGTCGCCCGGCAAGCGGCTGTCGCGCTGCCGGATCAGATGAGTTTGGGGTGTGCGTTCGGCGACATCGATGGCGATGGGCTGGATGACTTGTTTGTTACCAACTACGACTCGCAGTTTAGCGCGCTGTTGAAAAACGCCGGCGGCGGGAAGTTCCGCGACATCACAAAAGCCGCCGGATTGATTCGCAAAGCCTCGTCGGTCGGTTGCGTGTTTGCGGACGTTTACAATCGCGGTCGGCTCGACTTGTACGAAACCACCGATTCCTGGCTGTCCGGGGCGAACTCAACTGAACAGCAGTTGCTCGCGCAAGGTCACGCCGTCGAACCCAATTTGTTGTACGAAAACGATGGCCACGGTCGATTTCGAGCCGACACCGCCAAAATATTGCATCACAAAACGCTCTCGCACGACGCAATTCTGGAAGACTTGGATCACGACGGTTGGTTGGATATTTATGTTGGCGTCGATGCGATTCCAACTGGCAACCGATTCGCCACGCACAAAGGCGGCAACCCACTCTGGACGCGCGACGATGGCAAGACCTGGAGCCAGGTGCGCAAGTCGTGGGGCGTCGGCTTCGAAGCAAATTGTGTTTGTGTTCCGGCTGCGGATTTTGACAACGATGGCGATCTCGATCTGTTGCTGATCAATTTTTACAAGAACATCGTGATGTATCAAAACAACACGAATGACAAAAACTGGCTGAAGGTCAAACCAGTCGGCGTGAAGAGCAACCTGGACGGTGTTGGCGCGTGGGTACGAGTTTACGAAAAACAGCGACTAATCGGCACAAGGCACATTCAATCGGCCGCGGGTTATGGTCGTTCATCACCGTTGGAAGCTCACTTCGGGCTGGGACGTTCCCCGGCGAAGGAACATCGCGTCGAAGTGTTTTTTCCAGCGACGAATACCACCATCGTTCGACAACATGTCGAACCAGCACAGCGAATCGTGGTGCGCGAAGACGAAAAGTAGACCATGCAAATGTTTAGCAAACAAAATCTCCAGCCGAAAGTAGACCCACGGATGGCAGCGCGGACCCACGGATGTTCTTCTGCACTGTTTCATCCGTGGGTCCGCGCTGCCATCCGTGGGCTAATCTTCTTCTTTTGCGTCGTTACCACGCAATTCGCATACGCCCAAAAATCGTCGCCGCATTTTCGCACAATGCTGGTGGGAACGTTGGGATTGCCCGATGACAGTTTTCTGGAATTCGTTGAACGAGTAAAGCCGGAAGTGGTGGTGATGGGAGCGTTCGGGGCTCCGCAGTGGTCGGCTCAGGAAGATCCCCGAGCGTGGCTGGAAAAATGGCGAGTCATCTTTCGACGGATGCACCGTTGCGATGTGAAAGTGATTGGGATGATCGAACTGCTGAACGTCGGCAACAGCGTCGCGGAAGCCGAGAAGTTCATCGACTTTTGCGACAAGCGTTGGGACAAGGAGTTGCTTGGTGGCAAGCTGCCAGTCAAGGCGATCGAGTTGCTGGAAAAACGGACGATGCCGCGAGAAAAGCAAGTCGGAGCACACGCTCCACGTGGTTGTGCGATCAATCCGCATTGGCGAATGTTCGAGAAAGCGATCGTCAAAGCGCTGATCGACGCAGGTATCGACGGGTTCATCACGCATCGCAACATGTTCGGCCAGTGCGGTTGCCCGTTTTGCCACGCGGAAACGCACACCCACACGAACCCGAAGCGCCAGCCAGAAAATGATGCGCCGAAGGAGTCGAATTTGATTTGTGATCATTGCCGCCAAGGATTCCGCCATTGGCTGGCAGATCGGTACGACGCCGAGCAACTCAAGTCGCGCTTCAATATTACCAACCTCAACAAACATCGCCTGCCCGCGATTTACGGTCACCATCGCGAGCACGAACGATTGCCAACGCCGATCGAATTGGAAGGAATGAAGTTCGCTCGTCACGCGATCAAAGAATGTTACGACGATGTGTTCGTCCAATTCGGCCGCAGTGTGAAGAAAGATCTGATCGTGGCTCAGTGGAACCACATGCCATACTTCGACGAGTTGCATCTGGACGGCGGCCACATTCCGCGTTGGCACATGACGACGTTTGGGCACGCGTCGGCCAATGAGCGATGGAGTTTACCGATTGAGTTGTGGGGCCGCGGCGAGGATTTTTATTGGTACTGCAACTGGGGCACCTGCCAGAATACGCAACTCGACAAACGCTTTTTGGCCGACATCACACTCTACGCGAAATTGCTGCGCAGCCAGGCTCGTGGCAAACCGTACGTGATCAACAAATATGATTTCTACCGTCCGCGAAACATGATGGCCGAAGCCGCCGCGTTGGGAATGCTGGCTGGTGCAATCGCAGTGCCGTATCGCACGCCGGAAGATGCCGACACAATGGTGCGTTATTTTGATTTCACGCGACGGCATCGTGGCATTTTTGCTGACAATAACGGCGAAAGCGTGGCCGAAGTGTTGCTTGTTTATCCTCGCACAGTGACCCACGCTGGCGATGCGGAAGCGCTCGAAATGATCGAAGTCGCGGGGCGGACGATGATCACCGAACACATCCAATTCGACTTCGTCTCCGATGACATGCTGCCGA
Organism: uncultured Pirellulaceae bacterium; assembly: GCA_964343305.1. GTDB lineage: Bacteria > Planctomycetota > Planctomycetia > Pirellulales > Pirellulaceae > CAYFJO01. The sequence goes on from CAYFJO010000202.1 coordinate 6,225, forward strand.
GCGTCGATCTGAAAAAATACCGAGTGGTTGTCGCCGGCGAGACAGCCGGTCTAACCAAAACAGACGTGGCGTTGATCGCCGTGCCGCGCACCAAGAAAAAGGCGGACGATCCAAAATGGAAAGAGCTGCAAGCGGTCGTGGTGAGCGGCTTGCAACCTCACACCGGCGGCACCGCCGGGGCCGAACCGTTTCGCGCGGCTTTGTTAAAGGCACTCAATGTCGCACACATTCGGTTCGTCGCGCCCTACACAGTCGAAACTCACGTCTATCGTCAACCCGGCAAATACGTCATTCACCTGGTCAACTACAACCACAATGAAAAGGCGTCGGGAAAACCGGTCGTTGAGCGGGAATCGCCCATTGCCGCGCCACAGGTTGAGGTAGCATTGCCCTTGCCAAGAGACGGGAAAGTGAAACAAGTCACGTTTCTTGACCCAAATCGGAAGGAACTACCCAAGCTGGATTTTCAACAACACGGCCGTGAGGTTGTGTTTAAGACGCCGTCGTTTTTGGTGTACGGTGTTTGTGTTGTTGAATTGCAATAGTCGAACGGAGCACAGCAAACCTAATGAATCGATCACTTGTCTGGATTACCGCCGTTTTTTTGGCGAGCAATTCGCTGGCGACCGCCGATCCAATCAAGGTGGAGCAAGCCGGCGATCGCTTTGTGAATTTTGTACTGACCGAGATTGAATCAGCGAGGAAGAAGCTGCCGGAAATCACCCGTGCCGCGGAATTGGCGGCACAGCGAATCGTCGAACGTGATGGTGAACTGCTCTCCGCTGGTGATCACAGCTTCTCGCTCGAACCGGTTTGGCGCGCGGGTGGCATTGCATTTTCACGACAGTATTTGCCTGACAAAGATACGGCGGCGGACAAACGCAAATCGTCGGATGGAAAAATCCCCTATTATCGAACCAAGGAATTCGTCGAGCATTTCACCGTGCAAGATGCCGAATGCAAGGACGTTGTGTTGCTTGGGTTCGAGAATGAAAAACAGGAGCGACTGCACCTCGCGTCCACTGTCAAGCGCCTGCTCAGCGACGAGGCGCTAATCGTGTTTTTTGGTTCCGAGAAGAGCGCCAAGAAGTTAGAGCAGGAGTTTGGAGAACGGGACAACCTGGTTTTCATAACACATCGCGTTCCCGACGGCGGGATCATCGAGATTGAGAACTGGCCCGAAAAGATTTGCTCTGGCCGCAGCATTGCCAACCGGTTGTATCTGTGGACGTTTGAAGCCGAACTGATTAGCGCGTTCATGCGGCGCGGCAAGATGCCGGGAATCTTACTCTCGGTCACGTACGAAAGTCCGCAAATCTGGAATCTTCCGCTGTTGCACGACTACAAGTTTATTCCCGCCTTCGACGTGACACCCGTGAAGAAAGGTGTCTTGGGCGACACCTATCTCGGTCATCTGCGAAGAATCGTGCGCAGTATTGTGCCGGACCAGCGGAAGCAATTCGTCAAGGCGGCCCATTGGCTCGCTGAAGCCGAGCGGAAGAAGCGACAATCGTTCGCGCTGCTCATTCATGGCCTCGATCCCGACGGGTTGCCAGGCGATCCTGGACTCTTCAAAGTCTACTGCGAAGGCAATGCGTACTATCCGAAGTTGGACAAGGAATTCGCCAAGAATGACGTGGCCCTGTTCGTTGGTTACAACTGGTATCCGCGCGGGCTGGCAAAAACAGTGGACGATGCCGGCGGCAAGCAGATCCTGTGTTTCACGCTCGTCCAAGAACAACCGCCCAAGCCCGTCGTGTACGGAGAAGTCGGCGAGCTACGGCATTACACATCGTTTGATGATCTGCCAAAGGGCGAGAATCGAATCTACATCGATTTGAAGTTTGCTCAATACAACGCGGTTCTGAAAATACCGGGATATCCCATCCCGGCGTTGGAAACCTCATCCTTCGCCGAGGATGTCGTATACTGGCATTTGGTCGCGGACACGGTTGAGCTACTTGCGGAAGACTCGAAACCCTTTGGTTTAGAGCGTCGCCAGCCGTGGACAACCTCGCGTGTTGCTGGAACGCCTGATCCACCGCCTCCCTACACGGTTGAGCGAGCGTTTGAGAATCTAGAATTCAAGAACCCGGTTTATATCGCGCAGGAACCAGGGACCGACCGCTTCCTCGTGGGCGAACTCTCCGGAAAGATCTACGCCTTTACCAAGGAAACGCCCAACACTGACTCGCGAGAACTATTCCTCGACATCGGCCGAGATCTCTATTCGTTTTCGTTTCATCCGGAGTACGAAAAGAACGGTTATGTATTTACCTTTAGTCCAAAGGACCCAAAGGAAGAAGACGATCCAAAAGAGGGCGAAGAAGAGAAGGAAAGGAAGAGCCGTGTTTCGCGCTATCGGGCAACAGGATCGCCCCGCCGTTGCGTACCCGAGACCGGGACAACGATCGTCGAGTGGACCGCGGGCGGACACAATGGCGGCGAAGCGGTCATTGGACCCGACGGCTATCTGTACATCTCGACCGGAGACGGCACCGGCGGCTCGGATCTGAAAGGCACGGGACAAGGAGTCGACGATCTGTTGTCGGTGATCATGCGCCTCGACGTCGATCATCCGGCCGGCGGCAAGGCATACTCAATCCCCAAAGACAATCCGTTCGTCGATTATCCGGCCGCTCGCCCAGAAATCTGGGCTTTCGGGTTTCGCAACCCGTGGCGGATGAGCTTCGATTCAAAAACGGGCGACTTGTGGGTTGGCGATGTGGGCCAGGATCTTTGGGAGATGATTTGGAAGGTGCAGCGGGGCGGCAACTACGGTTGGAGCGTCCAGGAAGGTTCCTATCCATTTCACCCGAACCAACCGAGTGGTCCCGGTCCAATTTTGCCACCCGTTGTCGAACACCATCACACTGAGTGCCGCTCGATTACCGGCGGCTACGTCTATTACGGCGACAAATTTCCCGAACTCAGTGGCGTCTATTTCTACGGCGACTACGAATACGGCATGATTTGGGGTGTTCGCGCCGAGGGTCAGAAGGCCACCTGGAACCAAGTGCTGGCCAACACACCGCTACGCATCGCCAGCTTTGGAGTCAGCCGCGACGGCGACATCTATTTGCTCGATCACCCCAGCGGCGAGGTGCACCAATTGGTCCGCTCACCCAAAGCAACCGCCAACCAGCGCTTCCCTCGCCGGCTCAGCGAGACAGGAATCTTTACATCCGTCAAGGATCACAAGGTCGCTACCGGCGTCGTCCCTTACTCGGTCAACACGCCGCAGTGGCTCGACAACGCGACAAAGCAGCGGTTCGTCGCACTACCCGGCGAGTCGAAAATCAATTTCGTCGAACGCAGCGGCAACGCCAGCACGTGGGGATTTGAAGACGGCTCGGTTAACGTCGAGACCATTTCGCTTGAGATGGAAGTGGGCAATCCCGAGTCGAAGCGGCGCATCGAGACGCGCATCACCGTCAAACAAGAGAACCACTGGCTGGGTTATTCCTATTTCTGGAACGACGAGCAAACCGATGCCGCGCTCGTCGAGCAACGCGGCCGCGACATGGTTTTCACGATCAAGGACGCGAAAGCTCCGAGTGGCAAACGGCAACAAAACTGGCACATTCCCAGCCGCAATGAATGTATGTTCTGCCATTCGCGGGCGGCGGGTTTTGTGTTGGGACTGAACACACCACAAATGAACCGACGTCACGATTACGGAGATATCGTCGACAACCAGCTTCGCACCTTTGATCACGTCAATCTGTTCGAGAAGCCGTTGGCGAAGTCGCACTGGGAGTACGATGCGCTGCCCGACCCGTATGACAAAACCGCCGACCTCGATGCTCGCACCCGTGCTTACCTGCACGTGAACTGCTCCGTGTGCCACGTTTCCAATGGCGGCGGCAACGCCAAGATTGAGCTGAAATACTTTCAAGAACTCGCAGACACAAAGCTGACCGATCCGGCGATCCACGGCGCGTTTGGTCTGACGGATGGACGGGTCGTCACGCCGGGCGATCCGTTTTCTTCGGTCCTCTTTTATCGTCTATCCAAATGGGGACGCGGACGAATGCCCCACATCGGTTCGAATCTGCACGACGAAAAGGCGCTCGACCTGATTCACGATTGGATCACGCATTTGCCATCCAGCGAAGTTACGACGAAAGCCAAACACTCCGAACTGGCGTCAGCCTCAAAGTCGCTGAAGATTGCCGAACACGGTTCCACCAAACAACAAGGCAAAGCAATCCGGCGTCTGCTTTCCAACACGCGAGGAGCGTTCATCTTGTCGCGGTTGGTGGCGACCGAACCGTCGCTTGGCAAGATCCGCGAGCAAGCCGTCGCGCTGGCCATGGATCATCCCGATCCCAATGTCCGAGACCTGTTCGAACGATTCCTGCCAGTCGACCAGCGGACCAAGCGGCTGGGAAATGTGATCAATTTGGCCAGCATCCTCAAGCTGAAGGGCAACATCGAAAACGGTCGACGATTCTTTTTCACCGCGACTGCGTCACAGTGCAAGAACTGCCACCGCATCGACCAAACCGGCGGACAACTTGGCCCGGACCTCAGCGGCATCGGCAAAAAGTACAAGCGCCACGAACTTTTGGAATCGTTGATCGACCCGTCGCGAAAGGTCGATCCGAAGTATCAGACGCACATATTGGCGACCACGGCCGGAAAGATCTACACGGGCATCGTTGTCGAAAAGTCTGAGAAACAGGTGGTCATGAACATCTTCAAAGAGGGAAAGACCGAGGCGAAGTCGATTCCTGCCGACGACGTGGATGAACTCGTTCCACAGAAGAAGTCGCTAATGCCTGACGGGCTGTTGCGCGATCTGTCGTCCCAACAAGCCGCCGACCTGCTGGCGTTCCTAGGTTCCTTGACGACGGAGCCGAAGAAGTAACACGAACGTCAAACTAGGAAGGGGTGACCCACGCGTTGGGATAATGTCGCGATGGCGGGCAGTTTGTTTTGCGATCTTCAACTGCGCGTCGGTGTTTGGGTCGGCCGCGGTATTATGAATGCGGTCGTAGACGCTCATACCATCATCTTAAGAAAAGGAAGTTGAAGTTATGTCATTTCAATTGACCTTGTTGGGGACGGGTACTCCTTCGCCGTTGCTGCATCGCGCGGGATCCAGTTATTTGGTCAGACTGCCGGACGAGACGTTACTGTTTGATTGTGGTCCATTTTGCGTGCGGCGTCTTCTTGAAAACAGCGTACCGCTGACTCAGATCACCAGCTTGTTTCTTACCCACTTGCACTACGACCATTGCGTGGACTACGGCCATCTCGTATTGAGTCGCTGGGATCAAGGTGTGGGAATGATTCCCGATCTCGACGTGTTCGGTCCGCCTTTCACACAGCGAATGACGGAACTTCTGTTCGGCGAAAGTGGTGTTTACGGACCAGACCTGGCCGCTCGTACCCAACATCCAGGTAGCCATTTCATTTACGAGAAACGCGGCGGCGTCTTGCCAAGGGAACGTCCCTCGCCGTTCGTGAAGGAAGTACAAAATGGATCAATCATCGAAAATGAAAACTGGCGTGTCCAAGTCGCAGAGGTGGTTCATTGTCAGCCGCAACTGACATGTCTCGCTTACCGCTTCGAAACCGACGGTCGCGCAATTGTGTTTGGCGGCGATTCTGCCCCGACGGAATCGCTTACGTCGCTAGCGAAAGACGCCGATGTGTTGCTTCACATGTGCCACTTCATCAATGGAGTAGTGACGGATTCTAGAATGACGAGCTGCTGCTCTGGACACCTAGACGCAGCCCGTACAGCAAAAGAGGCTAACATTCGAACTTTGGTCCTGGTGCACATCACCGAACAAGTCGAGAAACCAGGAATCCGCGAGCGCATCCTTTGCGAAGCGGGCCAAATCTTCGACGGCCAGATTATCTTTGGCGAAGATTTGCTAGACGTACCCGTCGGCAAAATCGAAACCGAGACGATTCGATAATCCGGCATCCACCGATGTACAAACTCACCTCGATCTGAGCCGTTGATGCTCAGAACTTTTGTGCCGCGCGGCCAGAACTACTGGCCCAGCAGCTCAACAATCCCTGTATGGCCGCTATTCCTTGCGTGGTCAATGGCTGACTCGTCGTCGTCATCGAGCATGGATTTGTCCGCGTTGTGCCGCAGCAATACCTTGACGACCTCGGTTTGACCGAGACCGGCACCCATCATCAGCGGCGTAAATGCTTCGGTCGAATCCTTAGCATTCACATCCGCTCCGGCGTCCAACAGAATCTCAACGGTTTTCGCGAAGGGCCCCGTGCAGGCATGAATCAATGGCGTCTTACCTTCGTCGTCTCGACAGTCGACCGTAGCGCCATGCTTTAGTAACAACTTCACAATTTCGCTGTGCCCATTGTAGGCGGCCATGTGAAGGGCGGTGAGGGACTTCACTGGGGCTGCCGCGTTCACATCGGCCCCAGATTTGATCGCGATTCGTACCGTTTCGATGTTGCCTTCGTACGCGGCAAGGCGAAACTCATCATCACTGATTCGTGGTAACGATTTTGGCGGTTCCGGCTCTGCCATTGTGACTTTCTCGTCTGGCTCGTCTACCTCCGCGACCTGTTCGGAGCCGCACCCTGTTAATAAGGTTACAGCGAGAAAAGCAACGCAGCAGCGCCATGACAGGCAATTGTCTGATTTGTTCATCCTCGCAACTTTCGACGTTCTCATTTGGGTTGATCCTAGAACCGATTCAAGATCGGAATACTCGCCATTCTAGCATCGCACGGTCGCGCGGAACAAGGAACGTGACGCTGTCGGCCAGTGGTTGTTTTCCTTACGCTGCGTCGATCTGTGGCAGTGGCAGCGCCGAAATCGCCGCCGCGCGTTCGTCCTTCCCGACGTGCGCGTGTAGATTTGCATGGTCAAATTAGAATCGCTATGTCTGGCCCATGTTTGCGCGAGTTTTGGCGATACGCCGGCCAATGTCAGATTCGAAATAAACGTATGCCGATTCCCGTGAAAGTCGGCAAACAATCCGTTGCTATCGCGGTACTTTAGAAAGTCCGACTTCTCGCGCCGCTTCATTTTACTGGCCGAATTCACCTCGTCCATCCACTTCTTACGCGCCGCTTCCAAATCGAGCCTCATCATCTTGGCTGTCTTGCGTTCGACACCGGTGATCTTGGCCGACTGTAGAAAGACGCTAACCAGATTTTCTGTCGCAGTGTTGTTTGAAATCGGAAACTTGTTTCTCACTATGGCGAGGCATGCTAGACTGGCGGCGTTGAATGATTCATCAGCAATGACATAAGGGATATCGCCATGAAGACATTCCAAACGGTATCGTTTGCAATTCTGTTTCTGTTGCCACTGACGGCGTCAGCACAAAGCGACTTGAGTGAAACGAAGGAATCGCCCGCCTCATCCACACTGACTGTCGCCGTCGTTTCACCCCGATGCGTGTTCGGTGATGTGGATGCGAATCTAGATCACTTCACGGAACTGATCGAACAAGCTCAGACCAAAGGAGCTCGCCTGGTCTGTTTTCCAGAGCTGTCACTTGTCAGCTACTCGACACACAAGGATGTACTGAAATCTGCCGAGCCAATCCCCGGCCCGACCACGAAACGTCTGGAGACGATCGCCAAGCGTTTGGACGTTTACATTTCAGTAGGCATGGCGGAGCGCGACGGCGACCAACATCACATCGCGCAGATACTCGTTGGTCCAGACGGCTACTTGGGCAAGTACCGCAAATTCCATCCCACGGGCGGCGAGCAAGCGTGTGGTTTTGCGCCGGGCGAGTCATTTCCGACTTGGGACATTGATGGGTTTCGTTTTGGCATCCTGATCTGCTTCGACGGCCGCCACCAAGACACGATTGAAGCGATGAAGAACGCGCATGTCGACATCATCCACCACCCGCACGGCAACACGATTGGCAACCTGGGACGGGAAGCCGAAGAATGGACACGCAGCAAGACCGTCTATTTCGTCCCCCGCGCCGTCTTCGCGCGATCCTACGTGCTCGTCAACAATTCCGCCGAGGACACCGAACAGCCACACGCTACGCTTCAGTATTCCAGTGGTGCCCTGGTCGTTGATCCTATTGGCCAAATTGTCAACCGCACGACTCAACGTGACCGCATGGAAAAGATGATCATCGCAAAACTCCAGAGGCCGGAAGACTTGATTCCAACTGGTGAGTTGCAGCGAATAAGGCAGTCCGACGAAATCTTCAAGAAACGATTCAATGGAGACGAGTAAGGATCCTCGCTTGCGTAGCACAAAGATGAATCAACCATGGGATGGTTCAGAGTGGACCTGAGAAAGGGATGGATCGAGCGTGGAGAGGTCTTGTTCACTAAGCCGAAAAAACAACTCTGCGATCCATGAACCGATTAACAGTCACGGGTAAATCATGACCATACAATTTGGCTTTATCGGCTTCCGTCATTCTCACATTTTCGACATGTATCAGCGATGCCTTGAACACGAAGAGATCGATGTCGTGGCGGGTTGCGAGGAACATGGTCCGACTCGCGACGTATTGGCTAAAGCAGGCCAGGTTCAAGTCACCGATGAGAAATTCGACAACATTCTGGATCGCTGCGATGTAATCGCGGTCGGGGACTGTTATGGCCTTCGGGCGGAACGAATCATACGAGCTTTAGAACACGGCAAGCACGTGATTAGTGACAAGCCGATCTGTATTTCGCAAGACGAGTTAACTCAAATCAAAAGTGCGGCTGTGGAAGCCGGTCGCGTTGTTGGCTGCATGCTCGACATGCGTGATCTACCAGTCTATCTGGGACTACGCGACGCAATTCGCAGTGGTGCGATCGGTGACGTTCATGCCATCAGTTTCGATGGCCAACACCCGCTACTCTACGGGAAACGTCCTGGTTGGTATTTTGAAACTGGAATGCATGGGGGTGTGTTAAACGACATCTCGGTTCATGCAATCGATTTTGTGCCATGGGCGACTGGATTACAGATCGAGTCAATTGTTGCTGCGCGAGAATGGAATGCAACGTTGCCGGAACATCCCGACTTTCGTCAGTGCGGTCAGGCCATGTTCACGCTTGAAAATGGGGCGGGTGTCATTTGCGACGTGTCCTATTTGACACCTGACTCGTTTGCGTATGAGTTTCCGTTTTACTGGCGATTCACAATCTGGGGCGCCGATGGTGTACTGGAAGCGGGCGTCAACTCCACCGCAATTCAGCTTTTCCGAAACGGTGAACGTGAAGTTACCGACTTGCCGTTGCCAGATGCTCGTCCAGGCGCATATCTGGAGTCCTTCCTTCAGGAAATTGGCGGCCAGAAAGACGGCCTGCACCTATCGTCAGACGATGTCTTTCGAGCCTCCGAAACGGCCCTCCAGCTTCAGCAAGCCGCTCAATGACCAGCGGCCCAAAAAAGGTGTTCAAGCTCGAATCTTCCCCGGCCCCGGCAACTTCGCAAATAGCTTAAGTGTGGCGCACCGCCACGCGTTACCGATCGTCGAGCGATCTCGCCGATCGGCACTACCTTTGGAAGGTATGGTCTAAGTGCCATGCCCAACCTTGACCTGGTAGAGAACCGGGACCCAGAGCAAACCGCACTCCACGCGGACCGGCACTATCCGGCCAGATCAAGCAAAGCGATTGGAGCGGAACGCGAGTTGCGGTACGATCAAGTAGGAAAGTCGTCTCCGGCTCCGCTCAATCGCAAACGTTATCCGGCGGCCGAATTCTTCAGACATGAGAATAAAATGATTTCTACACGAGTCGCTCTAATATCCTGCGCACCTTTTTTCGTCTTTAGTCCGTCAGTTGCCCAAGACACACTGCCGGCAACACCCACAAGCAAGAAACTCGCTGACAACACACCAGAAGAGTCGATTTCATCATTCTTCGCTGCGCTAGCAGCCGGTGATAGCTCAACTGCGCAGAGATTGTTGGTTTCACCGGAGGAAATGGCTGATTACTGTGCAACACAAGCAAAGCTCTCGCTGGCCTTAATCCGCTTAGGACGAGCCGGTGTGACTCGTTTTGGCGAAAAAGGAAAAGCTCTACAACAGCCTGTTCCAGCTTCCCTTGCTGTGTCGCGCCTCAAGGATGTTAAGCCGGTGATTGACGGCGATACCGCTGAGTGGAAATCGAACCCTAATGCGCCATTGAAGCTCCGGCTGCTTGAAGGCGGATGGCGAATAGATTTGCGTTCATCATTCAAAAAGAAAGATCATCTTGATATGACCAATCGCGTTTTTGGAAGGATCGTGGCTTACATCGATGACATCGCAGAACGACTTGAACAGGGACATTTCGATACCATCTCGGATGTACAGGCCGAGTTGAAAAAGCAGCGAGCAGCAATGAACAAGGAACTTCACAAATAAACCAAATGCCGGATAACGATTAGGGTTTTATCGCCTGTCGCGCAGCTTGCGAAGTGTTTTGGGAAGGGGGACTGTCCGGACTGCCCCCTTCTCGTCCGACCGGTTGTTGGCAACTTTGCATGGTTTTGTCGGCAGGCCTTTGCTTAGGGCAAGTATTACTATTGATTACTGGGATGTCGATTACACTCATGTGCGAGAAACGCGACTCACGCAGGTTTGATTCTTATTGTATTCACAACATCAAGGCGTAGTTTACATTGATGAATAGAAAGAACAATCTTCCACACAAGTTTGAATATCTTCGGCAAGCCGTGGAATTGTGTGTGGACGAAGACCTGCAAGGTTTTTTTGGACACGAAATGCCAGAATTTATTTCCAAACTCACGAATGGCGACTTGGCATTGTTAGCCACTGCCTTCAATGAAATTGAGAAGCGAGAGGATGTTGCCGAGATTTCCCAATGGTACGGAGGATGTCCAATTCAAGAGTTAGAGTGCGGATTTGAGCAGCCAGTATTTCGACTTTTCCTGGTGTTCTCGGCACTTTACGAGAAAGGCATCGCACCATTCTCGACACGAAGGCTGCCTTTCCTCAAAGAGATAGTTCGATTCGACTGGTCCAAACTCCCCGATGACCCCGGTTACCTAGCCGAGCCTGCGGAACACTATGGAAAGTATCAATTCGACAGTCAAGTCAACGACTTCTTAAGCCGTATGACGAATAAGGAAGAGGAAGCGATTCGTAATGTTGCTGAAATCATAGATTCGCGAGACGACTATTTAAGAATTGACCAGTGGTTTAATGAACACCCAATTACGGACCATCCAGAAGCAGCAAATGTGTATTTTCTTTTGGGACTCATAGATAGCATCATTGGCTGACAAAAGGCGTCGGGTCAAGTAACTCGAACAGGTGTTTTGTTCTTTGACAATTTGGATTTGGGAGTAAGCGGGGTTGGAAAAGGGGTCAGGTCGACCTGGCCCCTTTTCCGCGCCTCGCCGATCGGCACTACCCTTGGAAGGCATGGTCAAAGTGCCATGCCCAACGTTGACGTGGTAGAGAACCGGGACCCAGAGCAAACCACACTCCACGCGGACCGGCACTATCCGGCCAGATCAACCAAAGCGATTGGAGCGGAACGCGAGTTGCGGTACGATCAAGTAGGAAAGTCGTCTCCGGCTCCGCTCAATCGCAAACGTTATGTGGCAGAGCTACGATTGAAACAAAAGAGGGCCGTCGGACGTTCCGAAACGACACAATCGCCACGCTGTAATCCTCTGGACCTGAGATACCGGTTGAATGATGATCACCAGAGAAGTTGTACAATCAATAGAATCGAGCGTGCTCTGCTGGTTTGCGACCGTTGCGCCGGATGGGAGCCCGAACGTATCTCCAAAAGAGGCATTCATGCACGATGGAAATGGGAGGATCATCGTCGCGCACATTGCCTCACCACAAACAGTTCGAAACATCGAAAGCGACCCACGTGTTTGTCTGAGCTTCATTGATGTCTTTACGCAAAAAGGACACAAAGTCTGGGGAACGGCTAAGATTCTCCAAGAATCCAGCGAACGCTATCCAGAGCAGAAGTCCAACCTAGCCCAATTGATAGGAGATACGTTCCGGATTCTCGCGGTGATCGAGGTGGAACCGACGGAAATTGAAGACATCATCGCTCCGAGCTATCGCATGTTTCCAGATGCCACGACAAGTATGATGGTTCAACAATCGTTGGCCACTTACAAGGTTACCGAATACCAAAACGGGAGTCAGGAATTGTGTGATCCGAACGTGGATTGAGTGGCCACATAACAACAACTGAGAATTTGACTTCGCGTTGAGCGTGGTTTGGGGTTGGATCTGGTTGA
>CAYFJO010000203.1:0-18270 GCA_964343305.1 uncultured Pirellulaceae bacterium
TGCAACCGACTTTAACGGTGATGGTCGACTGGATCTGTTACTCGGAGACAGTTCGGGAAGTGTGTGTCCCGATCCAACAAAAAAAGTCCACCACGGGTTCGTTTGGTTATTTGTGCGCAAGCCGAAAGGCCAATGATGTGAAGCGTTCAGACCTGATCATTCTGTGTAGTCAACGCACCGATGCCAATCCTCGATTGGCATCGCCACGAAGGAGTTTGTCATGTTTAGATTTCGAAAGAGCATGGTCTTATTGATCGTTTTGATCGGCGTTAACAGCAACGCCCTCGGGAAGACCGTTGAAGAGCTAAAGAAAGCTGGTGATTTGCGTGGGCTGGTCGCCAAGCTGAGTGACCGACAGGCGTCGGTACGGCGGGATGCGGCCGTCGCCCTGCCAGGAGTTGCCGAGAAAGTCAAAGACCCCGCCACGCTCAATTCCGTTGTGGGGCGATTGATCGAGGTGCGCATGAGCGATCCCTGGAAGAGCACGCGCGAATACAGCGGCCGGGCACTGATGTATGCTCTGAACAAGAGCAAAGACCAAGGTGTGCTCAACAATTCCGTTTCACCCTTGCTCGATGCTCTCGATCGAGGCCAAGTTGATCTGGAGCGACGCCGCTACGCCTCGCTTGCCTTGTTCAGCGTGGTCATGCGGCTCGAACGAGTCGATCAGTTGCGACCCCGTTTTAGTGAGTTGCTGTCATCCGCGCTGAAAGATCCTGATGAGGGTGTGCGCAAATACGCCGAACGTGCCTTGCAGCACACGTTGCAGAAGCTCAACGACGAACCTACGTTGACAATCGCCGCTCAATCGTTGGCGGGTCAGTTAGACGATAAGAACGTGGCCTCACGCAGCTATGCGGCAGTGATGCTGTCGGGCGTGGTCCGCAAGATCAAAGACCCTCGCACGCTGAAAGGGTTGCTCGGCCCCGTCACGACCGCGAGCAAGGACCGGGACAAAGGCGTTCGCGAATACGCTGGACGGTCGCTGCAACACATCCAAAGCCAGTTAAAAGCTAGTGTCAAAGCAAAAGTAAAAGCGCCGCCGAAAAAGGCGACCGCTCCCGCCAAAGGCGAAAGCAAACGGGCCGACAACTCGCCTGCCGCGACCGAGACGTTGTTCGTGGCGTTGCAGACGAAAGCTCGCCAGCCCGTTCGCAAGACCACGGAACAAACTATTGCCGATTTGCAGAAGGCGGGGAATGCTCGCGGGTTGATTGCGTTGCTGACCGATCCGCGTGGCAATGTGCGGCGGCGAGCCGCATTCGCCCTGCGACAAATCGTCGGCAAGGTCAAGGATCCCGCCACGCTGGACGCGAGCATTGGGCGGCTGATCGAAGTCGCTTTTAAAGATCCGTGGAAGAGCACACGCGGCGATTGCAGCGGGATACTCGAGCATCTGCTGAACAAGACCGAAAACCAGGCGGTGTTGCGTAGCACGCTCCGGCCGATTTTCGACGCGCTGCCTCACGGCCAGGTCGATCAAAGCCGCCGTCATTACGCGGCCACGTTGCTGTATGTCGTCACGCGGCGGCTCGACCACATCGATCAGTTGATGGCCCCGCGCATGGATGAGCTGCTGTCGGCCACGCTCAGCGATCCGTACGAACACGTGCGCGAATACGCGGGTCGGGCGTTGGGCCACTCGCTGAACAAAATCACCGACGAAAAAACGCTGTCCCGCGTCGCACATCGGCTGGTGGCCGATCAGGTGCTAAAGAGCGGTGACGAAAAGAACCGCCGGTATGCGGCCGAGCAGCTTTACAACTTGGTCCGCAAGATCAAAGATCCGCCCGATCTCCGAGCGTTGCTTGGCCGGATCACCGCCGCCACCAAAGATCGCGACGAGAGAGTCCGCCAAGACGCCGACCGCGCGATGCGCCAGATTCAAAACGGATTGAAACGGAAGAAGGAGAAGAAACCGGCCGCCCCCGCAAAGGTCACGGCGGCTGTGGCAAAAAAGTCGCACAATATCGCGCGCACATCGAAGCCACTTCGTATCGATGGCCGTTTGGACGAACCCGCCTGGAAAAGCACACGTGCAGTCGGAGCGTTCGATTTCACGTGGTGGAAGAACGGCGACGGACCAAAACAGCCGACAGAGGCCAAATTGCTCTGGGATGATAAGTACTTGTACGTCGCATTCCACTGTACCGACACCGACATCCATGCAACCCAGACCCAGCGCGACAGTGCGGTCTATCGCGACGATTGCGTCCTGCTGTTCGCATCGCCGTTTGTCGATGATCCGAAACGATATTTCCATCTTGAAATCAACGCACTCGGCACTCATTTGGACAAGTACCGTCCCAACGGCGCCCGGCCGGACATACCCTGGCAATGGAACCCAGGCGGTATCCTCATCGCTACGTCGCACAACGGCACGCCCAACGACGACGGCGACGTTGACAAGTCGTGGACGGTGGAAGTGGGATTTCCGTACGCGGCGCTCGGTAGGGCACTACCTGGTCCGCCTCGCCCGGGCGACAAGTGGCATGTGAACCTGCATCGGACGGAAGAGAATACGCGCGTCATGAGCCAATGGTCGCGCGGCGATCGAAATCGCCAGTCGTTTCATACGCCGGAGTTGTTTGGAGTTGTGACGTTCGTGGATTGATTTTTCGCCCCTTTGCATCATTCGTACTTACTTGGGTTGTCCGATTACGGGAGATTCAAGATGCAACGCAATATGTTTCTTTCGGCGGTCGTTCTGTTTTCTGCCGTGATTGGTACACGCAGTAACGCGCAAGGGAAAACAGTCGAAGAGCTGAAGAAGGCCGGAGATCTTCGTGGATTAGTCGCCAAACTGGGGGACCACCGGGCAAGCGTTCGGCGTGACGCTGCGGTTGCCTTACCCGGAATTGTCGACAAAGTCAAAGACCCTGCCAAGCTGAATCCCATCATTGGGCGGTTGATCGACGTCCGCTTCCGCGACCCTTGGAAGAGTACCCGCGAGTACAGCGGCCGGGCACTCATGAATGCGCTGAACAAGACCAAAGACCAGGTGGTGCTCAACAATGCGATACAGCCCCTACTGGACGCCCTGGACAAGGGCCAAGTTGACGTGGAGCGCCGCCGTTACGCCGCGGTTGCCCTCTCGGTGGTGGTGATGCGGCTCGAACGTGTCGATCTACTGCGGCCCCGCATTTCCGAGTTGCTGGTGGCCACGTTCAAAGACCCTGACGAGGGTGTGCGAAAATACGCCGAACGCGCATTACAGCACACGCTGATGAAGCTCGACCACGAACCAACGCTCACAATCGCCGCCCATCCGCTGGCGGCCCACCTCGACAACAAGGATCTGCATTTCCGCAGTTATTCGGCGGTCATGCTGTCGATGATCGTCCACAAAATCAAAGATCACCGGACGCTCAATTCCCTGCTCAGCCGTATTTCCACCGCCGCCACCAAAGACCCCGACAAAGGAGTCCGCGAATACGCCGGCCGCGCGATGCGTCATATTCAAAGCGCGCTGAAACCGAAGAAAAAACCTGCCGCCCCCGTCAAAGGCAAGGCAAGCACAAAGAGGGACAACTTGCCGGCCTCAGTCGCCAATGTTTCAACAAAACCAACCGAGCCGGTGAAGCAATCCGGCAATTGGCGCGATTTGGTTCCCAAGCTGAAAGACAAGGATCCGGAAATGCGCCGGCGAGCTGCGATGGCGTTGCAGGAGGTTCTCAGGCAGGTCAGCAGTGAGGCGGATCTCAAACAAGTCATTCCCCCTTTGGTCGCTGCGACGCTGAACGATTCCAGCGCGGATGTACGCGAACCGGCCCGCTTCGCCTTGAGGCACGTGCTCAGCAAGGTCAAGGATGAAGCGGCATTGATTCCCGTCGCACAATCGTACCTTGCTGGATTGAAACGCAAAGACGCAAAAGTGCGTTCCCACTGCGCTCACGACTTGCCGGGAGTTGTGAGCAAAATCAGTAACGAGAAGGCGCTGGTGCAAATGTTGGGGCCGTTGACGGCTGCAACGCTCAAGGCTGAGAGCATGAATGCAAGCGATTTTCCCGGCTTCGCTTTGCGGAATGCGTTGAGAAAGATCGACGATCCAACCGCAATGACCTCAGTCATGCAAACCTTCATCGATGGATTGAAGCACAAGGACTCGACGATGCGGACCTTTTTCGCCCACGGACTGCACGAAAACGTAAGCAAGATCAAGGACACGGCAGTGCTGATGCGAATGGTGAACCCCTTGGCGGCCGCAACCGTGACTCTGAAAGTGACGGAACCCAGCACGGATGGTGCGGAGGCCGGCGAACTGGCCTACTTCGCTTTGAAGCAGGTGCTGGGCCAAGTCGACGACCAGGCGGCATTGAAATCGATCATCTTGCCAATGGCCGAGGCGCTGAAAGCCAAGGAAGTCAAGCGTCGCAGGTATGCCGCGCACACCGTGATGCTCTTCGGCTACAAAGTGAAAGACCTGACGGCACTCACGCCACTCATCCAGCCGTTGGTTACCGCACACTTCAACGATTCCGACAAGAGGGTGCGCCAGTCGGCTGAAATGGCCCTGAAGAAGACGTTCGGCCAGGTACCAGAGCCAAAATAAGAAACTTGCGTTCCACCAAACAAAGGAGACTTTAGCATGTTCACCTTGCGACACAGCGGATTGCTTTTGGCGAGCGGTTTAATAGCCGTGGGCGTTTCCGCATCCGCCAAGGCCGATACGCTGCGCGTTCCCCAGGACCACAAGATGATCCAAACGGCGATCGACGCGGCCAAAACTGGAGACACCGTGTTGGTCAGTGCAGGAACGTACGAAGAACGGGTTCGATTGAGGTCCGGCATCACGCTGAAAAGCGCCGGTGACGACGCGAAGGGAAAACTTGGCCTCAAACGTGCCGAAGCGACCATCATTGATGGCAATTTCGATGGTGCGAAAGGCCCAGGAGTCTTGATGGCACTGGATTCGACGATCGACGGATTCTCGGTTACGGGTGTTGGCAAATATAACGACGCACTTTGGAAAAAGCACCACGCCACTCAAGGTGAGGAACAATCGTACGAGCACATTGGAGAGCCTGGCACGGCTGGCATCAGTGTGATTGGCATCGCGCGCTGCACGGTCACCAACAACATCGTGCATCACATCGGCTACACCGGCATCGCGATCATGGGCGCGAAGGGCAAGCGGGTCTCGCCGCATATCGTGCGCAACGTGACGTACCGCAACATGGGCGGCGGGATCGGCGCGATGAAAGAGTCGACGGCGATCATCGAGGAGAACATTTGCTTCGAGAACTTCTACGCCGGCATTGGTCACAGTAACGCGAGCCCGCTAGTGATCAACAACACGTGCTACGAAAACGTGCGAGCCGGGATTGGCATCAGTGAACATTCACGGCCGATCGTCCGCGGCAACAAGTGCTACAAAAATCTCCGCGCGGGGATCGGCATCCGCACGGGCGAGGAAACCCAGCCGATCGTCGAGCACAACGAATGCTACGAAAACGAGATGGCGGGCATCGGCAACCGCGATGACGCTCGGCCTATCATTCGCCATAACAAGTGTTACAGAAATAAAATGGCTGGCATCGGATCGCGCGACGGCGCGCAAGCGGTGATCGAGCACAACGAGTGCTACGAAAACGGAATGGCGGGAATCGGGTCGCGATTGGGTGCGGCCCCGGTGATCCGCAACAATCGATGCTATCGAAACGTCATGGCGGGCATCGGCTCGCGCGAAGGCGCTCGGCCAGTGATCGAAGACAATGAATGTTTCGAAAACAAGATGGCCGGAATTGGCTCGCAGCAAGATGCGGTGCCTGTAATCCGCAACAATCGATGTTATCGAAACGTCATGGCCGGAATTGGCTCGCGGTTGGGGGCCCGGCCAGTGATTGTTGGTAACGAGTGTTACGAAAACAAGATGGCCGGTATCGGTTCGCGAGAAGGCGCCGCGCCGATCATTCGCAGCAATCGCTCGCACGACAACGTGATGGCTGGCATTGGTTCCCGCCTCGGCGCTCGGCCGCTGATTGCCGACAACGAATCGCACAAGAACAACATGGCCGGCATCGGCGTGCGCGACACGGCGACCGTGGCGGTGATTGTTGGCAACCGTTGCCTGGAGAATCGACTGGTCGCGGTTGGCCTACCCGACGGGGCCACCGCCTACATACACGGTAACGAACTGAAGCGGACCGGCGGCGGCGCTCCACCTTTGGTCGCCGTCAAAGGCAGTTCGAAGGGCATCGTCTCGCACAACAGCATCACGGGCGGCGGCGTGGCCGGCGTGTTGGCTCACGGCGAAGTGAGCGTCTTCGGCAACCGTTTTCAAGGCGCGGGCGGCAAGCAAGGGTCGGCGGTCTGGGTGTGGAAGGACTCGATCGTGAACGTGGCCAACAACCGTTTCGCCGGCTACCGCAACGCCGTAAACGCCAGCGGCTCGAAAGTCACCGCAACCGATAACGTCACTCGCGAATTCTCCGGCCCGTCGCTGATTGTGAAAAGTCCATCAGCGCCCGCCCGCGTTTACGGCAACACAGCAATCTCCGACAATCCGAAAGACAGCGCCGTGGACGTCGAAGGCGCCGAAGACGCGGCAGCAAGCAATGTGCTGAAGAAAACCAGCGAAGTGGACGAGTCCGGCCCGACGGAATTGCCGCGCTGGCCGCTACTAGCGAAGCGACCGAGTGGCGAATCATTCCATCCCATGATCAACACAGATCGCGTAGTGACCGTAGAAGACGGGCCCTGGAAACTTGTGGCCACCTACGGCAAGACGATCCGCTACGCCCTGTTCAATACGGCAAACGACCCGCAACAGAAAAGCGACCTATCAGCCAAGCTGGAACAAATTACATTCCGCTTGCGAGGCTTGATGGAACAGCAAGAAGGGCTTGATTACCAAGCTGCAATGCGCAAAGGGCCCGGAAGATGAAAGATTCGGTTCGCCAACTGTTTCTGATGCCCACGTTCCACTTTGCCAACCAAGGAGAATCGCTACACGGTCGACTTTTGAAATATGTGCTAATTGCATTTGATTTTGCGAAGAAAAATAGCGGCTTGATGAGCAAAACGAGAACATTCTGTCGTGTTTATGGAACTAACAGTCATCCTTCCGTGATCTTGCCTTGATCACTTCCACGCCCTGCCCTCCCACCTAACCCGTCAACGGGGAATCTAAATGGCCCACAAGACTGTTCTCACGGTCGCCATGTTCACGCTGATGACTTTGCCGGCGTTTGGCAAGGACGAAAAGGACAAGAACCAGCCAAGACCACAATCAGTAGAACAACCTGGGCAGCTAAAGAAGCTTCAAATTCAGCCGCGGCAGATTCAACGCAACGGCAACAAGATCCAAATCTGTATCCAAGCAGCGCCAAAGAAATAGGAATAAGGAGTCCAGAGAAATGTTATTCTCCGCACCTTCGAGTCGCATCATCATCGTGTTTACGCTCATTTGCATTGTTAGTTTTGATAAATCAAGAGATGTTGCGGCGGCGGATCCCAAGCAGGAATCCACACGTACCTCTCAAAGGTCAACCGATGACACGACCTGGTTGTATTACTTCACCTCGCAATTCGAAAGCAATCCCTATTTGACCCGGGAGTTGGAATTGGTTGATTTCCAGCAAAAGGAACTGCAAGCGATCAAAAAAGAGATGCAAGCGGAATACAACCAGATGATGCAGGAGTATCGTCAAAGCTACAGGAAGGACAATTATCAACAAGCGCAAGCTGAGTACCGAGAAAAACTGCAGGAATACAAAGAGAGGTATCTTGATCGCGTCGAGGAAGTCTTGGTGCCTCATCAAGAGAAGAGGCTTGAACAGGTCGTTCGTCAGCAGAAAGCCTTGTACGCGCGCGGTGGTGGAGCATCGTCAAGGTATTACACTCGTCGTGACGAATTTGACTTGCCGATGCTGCTCGCCGAAGAACTCGAACTCAGCGAGAAGGAACTTGAGATTGTCAAAACAGCGATCAAGGAAAGCCGGCTGGAAATGGAAGATGAACTCAAACGGATTCGTGAAGAATCCATTAGAAAAGTCATCAATTCACTTCCCCCTGACAAACGCCGCCGTTTCGACGATTTAGTTGGCCAACCGTATGACTTTTCAGCCGCTCGAAGAGCGATATCTAAGAGCTATGAAGAGCGACGAAGAAAAGAGCGTGAGTCGAAAGACAAAGACGACAACTAGAAACGGGTACGATGCTCACCTGCTCGACAACGTCGAGTTGCGCTGTTTGCTTGGTGAAACGGCACGCACGATGGCAAGGCGATATTCCATCGAGGTTGTCGCACGCGAGTTTCTTTCGCTGTGCGCCCAAGTGCTGGCGGCCCGAGACCACCTGAGTTAGGCTTCAGGCATTGGAAGGCCGATCCACCAGAACCCAAAACAGATTGATGTTCCAGCTCCGGCAACTGCGCAAAACTTGGGACGAAAACTTCCGCATCGAGATTGACGAACTCGACGTCCAGCACGGCGAAGCGTTTGTTCTGGTTGGCCCAACGGGTTCGGGCAAGACGACGTTGTTGCGATTACTTGCGCTCGTCGTGCCCGCGACCAAGGGCGAGATTCGATTCGATCGCAAACCGGCGCGAGCCGACGACATGGATCCCACGCAACGTCGCCGCATCACCATGGTCTTCCAACGGCCGGCATTATTGTCGGCGACGGTTTTTCACAACGTGGCCTACGGTTTGCACATCCGCGGCGAAAAGGAGTGCATCCAACCGCGCGTCGACCGCTTGCTCGACCGATTTGGCATCGCCCATCTGGCCAGCGCCGACGCACACACGTTGTCAGTCGGACAAATGCAACTTGTTGCGTTGGCTCGCGCGCTGGCGGTCGAGCCCGATGTCTTGTTGTTGGACGAGCCAACCGCTAACCTTGATCCCAGTCGCGTCGCGTTGGTCGAGGAGATCATCTTGGACGACCATCGCGAGCGCGGGACGACCGTCATTTGGTCGACACACAATTTGTTTCAGGCTCGCCGTGTTGCGGACCGTGTCGGGTTTCTTTTGGACGGGCGACTCGTGGAATGCAGTGCGACGGAGGATTTCTTTGAAGCTCCCAAGAATCCGAGAACGGATGACTTTGTTCGTGGCAAAATGGTTTACTAGCTTGTTGAACCGCAGTCCCAACAGTAGGACGGATTTCCAATCCGTCTCGGACGGTTTGAAAAACCGTCCCACAGACAATGCGCGAAAAAAGCCAACAATCCGCGAAGTCGTAGAGCGACTCGCCATTACCGCCATCATTGTCTTGTCCTTCCTTGCTTCGGGTTGTTCGTGGGGTGAGCTGGACACGATCACGTTGGCGACGACGACCAGTACGCGCGACAGCGGATTGATGGACGAGTTGCTGCCAGTGTTTCAGGAAAGGACCGGCATCCAAGTCAAAATGGTCACCGTTGGCACGGGGCAGGCGCTTGAAATCGGTCGTCGCGGCGATGCCGACGTACTGTTGACACACGCCCCGGATGCCGAAAAACAGTTCGTCGATGAAGGTTTTGCGACGGGCCGGACGTTTGTGATGTACAACGACTTTGTCTTAGTCGGTCCGGCCGACGATCCCGGGCAAGTAGAATTGGCCCACACGATCAAGGAAGCCTTCCAAAAAATCGCTACGTCCGAATCGTTATTTGCTTCGCGACACGACCAGTCCGGAACGCATCTCAAAGAACAAGCAATTTGGAGGTCTACGGAGATTGCAGCCGAAGAAATAGCTGGCGATTGGTACCTCAAAGTCGGCGCGGGAATGGGGCAAACGCTGCGGGTTGCATTCGAAAAAGAGGCGTATACCCTGACCGATCGCAGCACGTTTCTCGCTCATAAAGATGAATTGAAATTACAAATCCTGTCCGAAGGCGACAGCATTTTACGAAATGACTACTCGGTCATGTTGATTGATTCCCAAAAG
Organism: uncultured Pirellulaceae bacterium; assembly: GCA_964343305.1. Classification (GTDB taxonomy): domain Bacteria; phylum Planctomycetota; class Planctomycetia; order Pirellulales; family Pirellulaceae; genus CAYFJO01. The sequence continues at coordinate 9,873 of CAYFJO010000203.1, forward strand.
CACGCGCATGTCAACCACGCGGCGGCCAAACAGTTCGCCGATTTTCTATTGTCGGAGGAATGCCAGAATCTCATCGCCAGTTTTGGCGTCGACAAACATGGCCAGCCACTGTTCTTTCCAGCGGGCGGATGATTTGTAGGCGATTCATCGATCTGTGGCAACGAAATGGCCTAATCGCCATCGCTGTCGAGTCGCCAGTTGAATCCAGCGGCTTCGAAGGAATCGCGATTTCGCTCAATTGTCCCGTAAAAGCGCCGGCTGAGATACTTGTGGTCGCTGGTTCTCGCGATCGCGAATGGCTGAATGGCTTTCGACAGCTCGCTGTCAATCGAGATGCCTTTGACGCGGGACTCCTTTTGGGTGTCGGTTCGATACGCCAGAGCCGCATCGGACGCACCCGTTGCAACATCGGGCACTAGCATGGCGCTGGTCGGTTTGGTCGGCACATCCTTTTTCATCAGTTTGGCATAGAGTTCCTTTTCCTGCAGCATGCGGCGCGAAAGCACACCGATCGTGCATTGTTCCGGATGGCCGAGCACGACTCGCACGTCTTCTCTCAGCAGATCGTCGACGGATTGGATATTCTTTGGATTGTCTTTGTGCACCGCGATGACGATGTCTGTGTCGGAGACATTCTTGGCGTCTTGAAACAGCTCGTTGACGGTCTTCAAGTAATAGACATCGCACGCCATGAAGGTGTCGGGGAAGCCCGCGCCTGTGCCGGACTCAATCGCTCGCATTTCGGCCGTCAAGATTCCACAGCCGTTGTATTTGACGTTGACCTTGACGCCTTCGCGCTTCTCAAACTTGGCGATGATCGGATCGAGCGCCGCGCGATTGACCGCGCCTGCGAACAGCGTTAACTCTGGCTTGCTTGACCACACGTCGCCTTCCAACACTTCCCAACCCATACTGGCAAACGTCTTTTGACCGCGATCGCGCGAAGTAATATAACGGGCAAAGTGCAACGCGGCGGCGGGCGACTTGCTGCTGGTCACCACACCGACTTCGTTTAGCACGGCTCCGACATCCAACTCAGGTGTCTCGATCACCTTCAAGTCTGGATACTGTGCCGCGGTCGAATCCCAAGTGATGCCCGCATCCACGCTACCAAGTTTTACAGCGTCGGCGATGCCGTTGACCGTCGGGTTGAAGACACCGCGGGATTTCGTTGTCAGTTCAAGTTGCTGCCATTGCCCCGACGCAGTCAAGAGTTTTCGGGTTTGTCTGCCAATAGCTGTAGCACCAGGATCGCCCAGGGCAACTTTAACGTTGTCTTTCAACAGGTCATCGACGGATGCAATTTTCTTTTCATTGTCCCTCTTCACAACTATGACCGGCCGCATTTTCGCAATGGGAATCGATTCAGCAACGAGACCCTTTTCTCGAGCCATGCTGATGTAGCTGACGTCTGCCGCGAGAAAGAGGTCGCCCGTGCGGTTGATTTCAATCTTGCTCAACAGCGTGCCCGACCCCTCGAAATCAAATTGAATTCTAACACCACGGCTTTTGAACTCCTTTTCGTAGTCAGCTTTAATCTTCTCCATCGGATATCGCATTCCAGCCGCACAATAAATCACCAACGAACCTGGAATCGCGTTCAACTCTCCCGCGTCGCCGTCTTGCGAACCGGTCTGAGGATCGTCGCCGGCGATGTTGAAATCCGAGCAACCCATTTCCGTCGTACTCATCAACAAGCCCAGTAGCGCGACGACCAACACCATCGAGCCAGCCATCATGACATACATATTATTCGCGGCACCAACACGCCGATGGGAATACTTCACAGGAGACTCCAAAAAACCATGACATCGAAGCGACAGAAAAACCGTGTCGTCAAATCACGACTAAATGGTAAGGCGAAATACGGCCCACTTCAAGCGAAAGCAATTGTTCGCGCCATGTTTGTTGTCGACTAGGTGTCAAAGCCCATCCGCCGACCACTGGGAGGCCGAAATCACCGGGGCGTCAAGCAACATGGTGTGTGGGTCGCGGCGGAAATCAGATACTCAATGTGGAGATTCGTTCTCCACATTTCGGCGATCGGGATATTTGCGGCGGCTTCTTTCAACGGCCACCCTACACGTTTAGAAAATGGGGATATCGAACGAGGATGAAAGTCCGATAGACGAACGATCAAAAAAATCGAAAGCTGTTCTTGTCCGCGGTCAACAGCGAGTTCGAATCGTATCGCCAACTGTTGGCTCAGGATCTGAAGCGGTCGGCGCTCGACCTGGCCGTTCAGGAAGATTACGCGGTCAGTGGCGGTTCGACATTGGAAAAACTCAAAGACGCCGAACGTGCCGTGCTACGAGATTGATCTTCTTGTAGCCTTCCAATTCGATCCGACTGGCGGCTTTGCCCGCGTAAATGTGCCCAACCGAACGCCTTGATCGTCCAACACGTGCATCCCGGACAAACGCTGGTTTAATCAAACCAAACCGAATCGTATCGCATTGGACGGGAGCCCAAAAAAATCTCCAAAAAACGCATAAACAGTTATTTATTCTTCTTGCGTTCTGAGGCGAAGGCGCCATAATCTTAGGGTTACGATCGATTTTGGTCCGTCATGGAATCACGAAGTTTCCTTTAAACCATTGAAGAAGGGAAAGCATGCGCAACCTCATTCTTACCGCGGCAATTCTCCTTGCAGCAGTTGCGACCCACCATATTCTCGCTGCTGACGAACCCAACAAACCTGTCCCGCCTGGCTTGGGTGATCCCGGTCAATTGCAATCCATCTCGATCGAAACCGGTCGTCAAATGGATGGCAGTTTCGCGATTGCTGGCAAAGATGGTGCCCAGCAGTTGATCGTTACCGGACATTATTCCACTGGACAAGTGCGCGATTTGTCGCGCAAGGTCACCTATGAAGCCACGCCCGCCGACGTTGCCACCATCGACAGCAGTGGTTACGTCACGCCGCTCAAGGAGGGCGCGGCAACCATTCACGTCAAAACCGATGGTGGAATCGATGCACAAACGCAAGTCACCGTAACAAATATCGCGGTCGATTTGCCGATCAACTTTCCCAATCAAATCACACCGATTTTTGTCAAATATGGCTGTAGCGGCGGCGGTTGCCACGGTAAGAGCGGCGGCCAAAACGGTTTTGCTTTGTCGCTGCTAGGGTTTGAACCGTCGGAAGATTATGAGTACCTCGTCAAAGAAGGACGTGGCCGACGGTTGTTTCCCGCGGCTCCAGATCGCAGCCTGCTTCTGCAAAAGTCAACGGGAGGTTCCCCTCACGGAGGCGGTCATCGATTCAAAACCGACTCGCCCGCTTACAAATTGATCCGGCGCTGGATCGAACAAGGACTGCCTTACGGCAACGACGACGATCCCAAAGTCGTCAGCATTGAAGTTTTGCCAAGCGAACGATTGATGGAACGGGACTCGACACAGCAAGTAGCCGTTGTCGCGCATTACAGCGACGGCTCGACACAAGACGTGACTCGCATGACACAGTTTGAATCGAACGACTCTGAAATGTGTGAAGCCAGCGTCACAGGCCTGGTCACCACGAGTCAATTGACCGGCAGCGTCGCCGTGATGGCGCGCTATCAAGGTCAAGTCGGCGTGTTCCGCGCGACGATTCCGTTGGGTATCGAAGTCGCCAATCTACCGCCGGCCAAAAACTTCATCGACGAAGAGGTCTTTAGAAAGTTGAAAGATCTTGGTCTGCCCTCGTCGGAGATTTGCGACGACGCAACGTTCCAGCGCCGCGTGACCATCGACATCGCTGGCCGTTTGCCGACACTGGAAGAATCGCAAGCGTTTCTGGCCGACGCCGATCCAAACAAGCGTGCCCGGTTGGTCGACGACTTGCTAGGCAGCCTTGACTATGCCTTCTATTTTGCCAACAAGTGGAGCGCGATCCTGCGAAACAAACGTCGGACGGACATCGACAAGTGGGCGACATACGCATTCTACGATTGGATTCACCAGAGTTTGTACCAGAACAAACCTTACGACCAGTTCGTTCGCGAAGTCATCACGGCGACTGGCGAAATGGGCCGCAATCCGGCGGTCGCTTGGTACAAGGAAGTCAAGGATCTCGGCGCCCAAACCGAAGACACCGCTCAATTGTTCCTTGGCTTGCGCATCCAATGTGCCCGCTGTCACCATCATCCGTTTGAAAAGTGGAGCCAGCAGGACTATTACGGTTTCCAAGCTTTCTTCTCGCAGGTTTCGCGAAAGAAAGGCTATGTCAATGGCCAGGAACGTATCTACGCTCGTCGAACTGTTGCGAAAGCTCGCAATCCGAAGACCAATCTAGACGTACCGGCCGCCGGATTAGGCAGCGAGGCCGCGACGTTGACGCAAGACGATGATGCACGAATTGCTTTGGCCGACTGGATGTCGAATCCCGAGAATCCGTTCTTCGCCCAAGCGCTGGTCAACCGTTACTGGAAGCATTTCTTCGGCCGCGGACTGGTCGACCCTGAAGATGACATGCGAGTGACGAACCCGGCCAGCAACCCGGCATTGCTCGATGCGTTGGCCAAGAGCTTTATCGAAAGCAAGTTCGATCTGAAGCAACTGGTCCGCAACATCACGAATTCCAGCACTTATCAACTGAGTGCGAATCCGAACGAGTGGAACCGTGATGACAAGCAGAACTTCTCGCGCTACTATCCCAAGCGATTGAACGCCGAAGTGTTGCTTGATTCGATCAATCAAGTCACGGGAACCACGACGAGCTTCAGCGGCGTTCCCGCCGGGACCCGCGCGGTCCAACTTCCGGACAACAACTTCAGCAGCTACTTCCTCACGGTCTTTGGCCGTCCCGAAGCAAGCAGCGCGTGCGAATGCGAACGATCGGGCGAAGCGAACCTTGCCCAAAGTTTGCACTTGTTGAACTCCAGCGAAATTCAAGGCAAATTGACATCCGGCAGCGGTAACGCCGCCCGATTCGCCAGCGACAAGGCTCGTGAGCATCAACAGAAAATCCGCGACCTTTACCTGCTGACATTCTCACGCGAGCCGATCGCCGAAGAACTGGGCATCGCCTTGGCGCACATCGAAAAGCACAAGGACAATCCCAAAATCGCTTATGAAGACATTGTCTGGGCGTTGATTAACACCAAAGAATTCTTGTTCAATCACTAAACACGTTGATGGTAGAGCAATTGTCGCCAATTGCTCGGAGAACGATTGAGACAATTGTTCTACAAACAAAATCCCGTCCGCAATGACAAGGTTTCATCGGCCCAAACGGTGGAATCGTTTCCTCACTGCAACTTAGACTTAGTTTCGACATACCCACGTTTCTACATACCCACCTTAACCTCGCATCGCCGCGATCCATGCTTGCCCCGGCCGGGGCAAGCGTCGGCGTTTGTGCATCCTCTCCAGTAGTGAAAGGACTGATCCCATGACCCGATCCAGTCAGTTTTTGTCGACCGTGGTTGCGGCGCTACTCTTGGTTTTGCCGACATCGTCTTTCGGCCAGTTGGCTGAAACCAATCTTTATGGAATCTACCCACCCGGAGCGAAGCAAGGCGCGACGCTCGACGTCACAATCACGGGAAAAGATCTGGATGACGTCAATAAGATGGTGTTTTCGCATTCGGGAATCACCGCGACTCAAAAGATGACCGAGGCGACCGAGCTGAAACCGGCCGGCCCAGTCGCGAATCAGTTCACCATCACAATTGCGGCCAACGTCCCGCCAGGAATCTATGAGGCCCGCGTCGTCGGACGATTCGGCTCATCCAACCCACGTGGATTTGCCGTTGGCCGATTCGATGACGTGCTTGACGACGGGTCGAACAAGACGCTGGAGTCCGCCAAGTTGGTTAACGTCCCGTCGACCGTTAACGGCCGGGTCGACGCCAGCAGCCGCGACTATTGGAAGGTTGCACTGAAGAAAGGCCAACGCATCATCATCGATTGCAGCGCTGAGCGAATTGACTCGCGCCTCGACGGGACACTGGCCGTCTACAACACTGCTGGTCGCGAAGTGATGCGTAACCGCGACGCGATTGGTTCCGATCCTTTGCTCGATTTCACCGCCCCCGCAGACGGCGAGTACACGATTGGCTTGTACGACTTTGTTTATCGTGGCGGCGGCGATTATTACTATCGCCTCTCGGTCCATTCGGCCGCCTATATCGACTTTATCTTTCCACCCGCGGGACAAGCGGGGGCCAGCACCCAGCACATCGTTTACGGTCGCAATCTGCCGGGCGGAAAACCTTGTGATTTGAAAGTCGACGGCAACGCCCTCGAGCAACTGACCGTCAACATCGCGCTGTCCGCCAAGGACGCCGCAAAGAAGCGCGGCGCAGGAAATGTCATTCGGCTGCATAGCGCTTTGATCGACGCGATGGAGTATCAGCTTGATTCGCCCGCTGGTGCATCCAACGCGATGTCGATCGGTTACGCATTGGCACCGCTCGCCGTCGAGGCCGAGCCGAACGACTCATCGGACAAGGCACAAAAAATCACAATCCCTTGTGACGTGGCCGGCCAATTCTATCCGTCACGCGACATCGACTGGGTCGAATTCCAAGCCAAGCAAGGTGATGTTTTCTGGGTCGAAGTGATTTCACACCGCATGGGCTTATCGACGGATCCCACTTTTTTGATTCAACGCGTTACGAAAAACGACCAGGGCGAGGAAACGGTCAGCGACATCAACGCCACCGACGATCCCGGCGATCGGAATACGCGGTTTGGACAAAACTACGACACCTCGACCGACGATCCAGTCTATCGATTTGTCGTGCCCACCGACGCGACGTATCGAATCGCCGTTCGCGACCAGTTCAATTCGCTCGGCCCCGATCCACGGCGGGTCTATCGTCTGGTGGTTCGTCAAGAGCAACCAGATTTCCGCCTGGTCGCTTCGCCCGCACCAACAGGCCCGGTCAACAACAACGTTGTCCCGTTGCAGTCGAACATCGTTCGTCGCGGCGGTACAGTCATGATCAACGTTCGGGTCGAACGACGCGACAACTTTGCCGGCGACATCGATTTGTCGGTCGAAGGTTTGCCAGCCGGCGTGACGTGCAACGGTGCGATGGTTGGCAGCAAAATGACGACCGCCACGCTGGTCATTGCCGCCGCCGAAAATGCAGCGCCATGGATCTGCCCGATCAAAATCGTTGGGAAATCCAAAGTGGATGACAAAGACATCGTTCGGGTCGCAACGAGCGGTTGTCCCGTTTGGGCGACTACCAATCGAACGAACGACCCACCAAAGTTTCGTATGGAGCGTGAAGTCGTTCTCAACGTGATGGACAAGGAACTTTCCGTCGCGCATTTCGAAATCGAAAACAAAGTTTGGGAAACGTCCCGCGGCGGCAAGATTGAGGTCCCAATCAAGATCACGCGCCGTCATGAATTCAAGGGCGACATCAAGCTCACTCCCGTCGGCTTTGTCAATGAGATCAAACCGAAAGACATCACGGTCAAAGGCAATACGCCCGATGGCAAGTTGCTGGTCGAAGTGACGAACAACAACGCCAAGCCGGGTTACTACACGTTCTGCCTCAAAGGCGATGTCAAGTTTAAATACCCACGCAACGCAGACGCGATCAAAGCGGCCGAAGAAGAGCAAAAACGTCTTGACGCACTGGTCAAGGATTTCACGGCCAAGTTGAAAACTGCAAACGATGCCAAGACCAAAGCGACCTCCGAGGCGACCAATACAGCGAACGCTTTGAAGGCCGCTCAGACCGCTCGCGACGCCGCGAAGAAAGCGGCAGATGCAGCCGCGGATGACGCCAAGGCTGCCGCTCAAACGAAACTGGCCGAAGCGGAAAAAGTGCTCACCGATGCGACAGCGAAAAACAAAACTGCTGCGGATGCCAAGACCGCAGCCGACGCAGCCGCTGCCACAGCGGACAAGAAAGCTAAAGACGCAGCGGCCGCCAAAAAAGCCGCAGACACGAACCTGAACAACACGAAGAACGCCAACAAAGTGGCGGACAAAACGTTCACGGTTTATTCGCAGCCGATCAAGCTGAAGGTCGTCGATTCGCCGACGAGCTTAACGGTCACCGCACCCGGCGGTCCAGTCAAACAAGGCGAGAAGATCGAGATTCCCGTCAAGGTCGCTCGCAACTACGGCTTCGATGACCAGGTGCAAATCCTGTTCGAGCCACCCAAGGGCGTCGCCGGTTTGAGCATCAAGGCGCTGAATATCGCCAAGGGCCAGACCGACGGCAAGATCGAAGTTACCGCCGCCAAGAATGCCACGCCCGGTGAACACACGGTGACGATCCGTGCTCGTTCCAAGTTCAACAACGTCAGCAACCTCGACACGACACAAACGATCGTTGTCAAGGTTGAGGAGGTCAAGGCAGGGTAGTAATTCAACGTAGGACGGATTGACAATCCGTCCTACAAACAATCAACCATCCCTAAGACTCACAGGGTTCAAAAAATG
>CAYFJO010000204.1:0-18250 GCA_964343305.1 uncultured Pirellulaceae bacterium
TTTTCACATTCCAGCGCCGCAACGCAGGCTGAACAGCGCCGCAAGACAGGTTGACCGATGTCGCAAGATCCTCAACAAGCCGGAACTCCAGCCCAGCCGACGCCGCAAAAGACGGACGACGTTTGCGTGGTGTGCCAGTGTCCCGGCCAAGCTGGCGAGCAGATCGGCCGATGTCCGGCGTGTCAGGCTCTGCATCATCACGAATGCTGGACTTACAACGGCGGCTGCGGCGTGTACGGCTGTGACAAAGCAGCCACGAACGAGGGACTCAGTTCGCTGGAAATCCCAGCGTCTCACTGGGGCCGCGAGGACAAACAGTGTCCGAACTGCGGCAACGTGATTTTGGCGGCGGCCGTTCGATGTCGTCACTGCGGTGCAACGTTCAGTTCGGCGACTCCGCAAGCAAGCGGTTCCTTTCATCAGCAGAATCGAGAGAAAGCCAAACTGCCCGCGGTTCGAGTGGCCAGCATCTGGTTGTTGGTGTTCAGTTTCATTCCATGTACCGCGCCATTTGCAGCCGTGATCGGGACGATTTGGTATTTTGCAAATGCCAAGGCGATTCAGTCGCTTCCCTCGACCAACGCGGCACTCTGCAAAATCGCAGTCGGGGTTGCGTGGTTGACGACGGTTATTTTGCTCGGTGTTTACATCATGTTTCCAATGTTTGGGGCTGATCCCTCTTAGGACCTGGTTGGAGAGTTTGAACGCATGCTTCCCAGAATTCGACGCCTGAACGCCGACTATCAGCAGATGGCGGCGGCGTTTACGAATCACCCGTACATTCGCGTGGCTCAAGTTCGCGGCAATCCACCGGAAGCGTACGTGTTGCAGTTCAACGTTTTGGGTTTGGTGCCACAGGAGAACGACACCTTTGTCCAAGGAAATAGGCACCAGGCGGAAATCATTCTACCGCTCGAATATCCTCGCCGACCGCCGCTTTGCCGGATGACCACGCCCGTTTTTCATCCGAACATCGACCCGCAAAAAATTTGTATTGGCGATCATTGGAGTGCCGGTCAAACGCTGAAGACGCTGGCCGTGCGAATTGCCGAGATGATTTCCTATCAGAGTTATAACGTCAAAAGCCCGCTGAATGCCAAAGCTGCGGCCTGGGCTGAGCAGAACATGGACAAATTGCCGCTGGATCGCAACGATTTTCACATCGGGGAATAAGTTCGAAAAAATCTCAGATTCGCGCCTAATAAATCTCCCTCTGGCACGTTATCACACCAGCAAGGCACGAGCATAGCACGCGATGAACGACGCCCGCCGCAACGAGCACGGAAGATGGATCCGGACCGCCGTCGAGCAGTTCGAAGGTCCGTTGCTGCGCTATGCCGTCCAGTTTACCGGCAACCTGGACACCAGCCGCGATGTCGTACAAGACACGTTCCTGCGACTTTGCGACGAAAACGAGCAAGACCTCGATGGCCACCTCGCTCAATGGTTGTTCACCGTTTGCCGCAGCCGAGCCATCGACCAACAACGCAAGGACAAGCGCATGAAATCAATGACCCTCGACCAGGCCGAACGTCAGCCAACTTCCGGTCAATCTCAAGTGGACATCGTCCAAAGCAGCGAAGAATTACAACGCGTAGAACAACTGCTGGCGGATCTATCGGAAAACCAGCAAGAGGTCATCCGGCTGCGTTTTCAAAACGGCCTCAGTTACAAAGAAATCAGCCACGTCACCAATCTCAAAGTCAGCAACGTCGGCTATCTGCTACACACCGCGATCCAAAAGATCCGCGGCCAGATGAATGCCGAAACTTCGTAGCGTTCGATAACCTGCCAAGTCTTCTTCGACTTCGGAAGTCGACCAATTCAATAGTGAGAAAAATGATGATCAATTCCAACGATCCAAAACTAACTGCGTATGTCTTGGGAGAACTCGACGACGAAGAGCGAGCGGCCGTCGAAGCAGAAATCAACGGTTCGCCTGAACTTCAAGAGACGGTGAAAGGCATCCGTGAAGCCACCGAGTTGTTGACGGCGCAACTCGGCGCTCAATCGACTCCCAGTTTGACGGATGATCAGCGAGAGGAAATACACGAAAAAAGCGCCAAGTCGGGGCCGTCCAGCGTTGAAGATGCGCCGGCTGTTGAACGACCCGCCGGCGATCATCGGCGTCGCTTTGTTGCGTTGTTTGTGGCGGCAAGCTTGTTGATTCTCGCAGTGGGCATCGCCGCGCTGATCCAATTCGGTCCACAAATCTCCTCGTCCGTTGTTTCGCTTCAATCATCAGCGGATGACGACGCGGATCTTAGTATAGGGTTCAACGATTTGTCAGACACGGAAGAGATGTTGGACGCCGACGTACAAGCCTTCGAAGATTCGACATCTTCGGATGGTGTCGGCTACTCCAGCGGCGATTTGGGGCCCACGGCGGATGGTGCGATTGAATTTGGCGCCGTGGAAGGCACCGAAGTCGCTGGACGCGGAAGGGCCATGCGAGAAGACATTATGGAGTCGCGGCTTCCTCCGGCAGAATCGCCAGAGCCGTCGACCAATCCTCATCCTATTCCTTTGCCAGCAGGAACTGACGAAGCGATTGACGGACGCGGCCATTCATCAGGGGGAGCAGGCGGTGGTCGTGCCACCAGGCCATCGGGGCCAACGCCTGGACCACGTCCAGCCAATAGCAACAGTACACCGGCCGGTGGGGATGGAGAACCAGCAGCAATCGAATCAGATCCAAATATTGCCGCCGCGAGCGACGACTCCAGTGGCGATGATGGTGCGAATCCGGGCGACTCACCCGTCGCGTTCGAAGGTACCGATGGACAGCGACAACTAGGCGACAAAGAGGAAGGTCAGGAGCGCGGCGCTGGCCGAAACAAGAACGAAAGTTCCACGAAAGTGCCCGGAGGAAAAGGCAAAGAACCAGCCAAGACATGGAAGCGGGTCAAAGCCATCCCAAACACCTCACGATTGATGGTCGGCGATCGTGACGAACTTCCAATGGAAGGGCTGCAGGCAAACGTCGTGATCGATGGGTTCCGCGCTCGTGTGTTGTTGGACTGCTATTTCTACAACAACCACAGCAGTCGTTTGGAAGGCAGTTTCAAACTGCGACTGCCCGATGACGCGTCGTTGTATTACTTCGCATTTGGCGAAACTTCGTTTGAATATCGTCCGATGGTCAACCAACTGGCGAGCAACGGTTTTATTCCCGCGGATGTTGTGCGATCGAGCGGCACGGGGCCGGCAGAGATTTTGAAGGCACGCGACAGCACCTGGGCCAGCGTCAAAGAAGCCCGCATGGTGCCTCGCGAAAAGGCAGCTCATGCGTACAGCGAAACCGTTCGCCGCCGGGTTGATCCGGCGTTGGTCGAGTGGTCGGGCGCGGGAGTGTTCAATGCCCGCGTCTTTCCGCTGATGCCGAACAAATTGCATCGCATCGTGGTTGGCTATGATGTCAATCTCCAGCAGGACGGCGACGACCTTGTGTACAAGTTGCAGCTTCCAGCGGAAGTCGAGCAGCGGATGATCGACTTGAACGTAGCCGCGTCGCCGGGCGCCAGCGTCGAGTTGAATCCCACCGCTCAGCCGTTTACCGCCGGCGGCCGTGCGTACTTCAACTTCAAAGATCCTCACGAAAACACGATCGAAGTCCGCTACAAAGATCCGGGCACTGTCATGTTGCAAGGTGCGGATGAAACCGGCAACTTCTTCGCCACGCGAATTTCGCCAGAGCTACCCAAGGGCGAAGCCAATGTGGGATCGACGCACGGGATCTTCCTTGTCGATACGTCGCTCAGTTCCAATCCGGACAAGTTCAACGCGTGGCTCAAGCTGCTCGAAACGACGCTGGACGAAAACCGCGACAAGATGTCGCATTTCGCGGTGCTGTTCTTCAACATCGAGTCACATTGGTGGAAGCGGGGATTCACCGAAAACACGCCGGAAAATGTGGAGAAGCTAGTGCAGTTTTGCAACACGTTGTCGCTCGAAGGGGCCACGGATCTGAAGCAGGCACTTGCGCGAGCGGTGCAACCAACTTGGATGCCCGATGGCGAGTTGCCGTTCGAAGGCAAGCCGGACGTTTTCCTGCTGAGTGACGGTGCCGTGACGTGGGGCGAGTTGAACCTGCAAATGATCGGCCGCACGTTCAAGCGAGGTTGGGGCGGCACGTTGTTCGCTTACAAAACAGGTTTGACGGGTACGTCCGTTGCAACCTTGGAACACCTCGCGCGGGAAACCGGCGGCGCGGTTTTCTCCGTCGTCACGGAAGAAGAAATTCAAAAGGCCGCCACGGCTCATCGCAGCCGCCCGTGGCAGTTGGTTGACACAAGCGTGACTGACGGCAGCAGCGATGTCTTGATCGCCGGGCGTATCCGCTCCATCTACTCCGGCCAATCGCTGCTGCTGGTCGGTCGCGGCCAGCCGCGCGGTGAAGTGGGCCTCAAGTTTCGTCGTGGAGACGAACGAAAGACGATCAACGTACGACTCAATCGCACGATCGAGTCGAATTTGACGCCGCGGTTGTATGGCCAGGTTGCCGTGGGGCAACTCGAATCGTTGAAGAGCGCAACGGAGAATGTGTCGACGGCCTATGCCCGGCATTTCCGCGTCACAGGTCAAACGTGCTCGCTGCTGATGCTCGAAAGCGAAGCGGACTACCAGCGATTCAATATCAAACCGGAGGACGATGCCGCGGTCGTCAAAGTGAGCCAGACCCGAAGTTTGATTGAACGCAAGATCGACGAGATCGGCGAATCGCTGCAAGATCCGAAAGCTGCGGTAGTGGCGTGGCTGCGAAAACTGGAATCGCTGCCGGGATTTCAATTCAAAACGCCGACGCTGTTGAACCTGGCACTCGATCAAATGCCCGGCGAGGCGTTTGAAGTCGAAGTTCCGCAGCTTGTTTGCGAACACCGCGTCCGCAGCGGCTTGCCGAAGAAGTACTTCGAGGCGATTCAGCAATCGCGATTGGACTATGACACAGTGAACGAAGAGTCGATTCGGCGGTCCGAAGAATTCAGCGCGGCCGATGCGTTGAAATCGTTGAGCAGTTTGATTGAAAACAATCCCGGCGATCCCATCTTGACACAAGACGTCGCATTTTCGGCGATTGATTGGAAATTGGGCGGCCAGGCTTATCCACTGCTGAAACGCGTGGCGGTCGCTCGGCCTTATCAGCCGCAGATTTATCAAGCCATCGGCCATTGCCTCACGGAACTCGGCAACGCCGATCTGGCGATGGTTTATTACGAAGTTGCCTTGAACGGAAAGTGGCACAATCGTTACAAGGACATTCACCGCATTGCGAGCGTTGAGTATCTGCATTTGCTCAGCCGAGTCGCGGCGGGCGAATTGGAGACGAGTGTTCCCGATTACGCGAAAGCTCGTCTTGATACGCTCAAGCAAAGCACGGCGATCGGCAACCCCGACTTGATCGTGACGATGATGTGGAACACGGATCGAACCGATGTCGATCTCCACGTGCTGGAGCCATCGGGTGAAGAGTGTTATTACAAGAATCCAAACACCCGATCGGGCGGCAAGATCACGGCCGATGTCACGGAAGGTTTTGGCCCCGAAATGTACGTGTTGAACAAGGTCAAGAGTGGCAAGTACACGATCAAGGCCAACTACTATGGCAGTGACGCCAACCGGACGCAAGCACGTTCGAAAGTCTACGTGACGGTCTACGAAAACTTTGGCACGCCACGGGATAGCGTCTCCAGAAAGACCGTTTTGTTGAGTCGCAACAAAGAAATGCGGGAGCTGACGGCTGTCTACATCAAGTAGGAGTCCGAATTCCTGCCCTAGGTAGATCGTACCGCTGATACCGTGGCGCTTGAGCATCGACCGAGCAGCCATCGCTTGAACCAAGCATTTGGCTTGCCACGGCACATGACCGTTGGCAGCCTCGGCGGCCCATCGGACGCGACGCAAGAGTTGCTCGCCGTCGCGGCCAAAGCGATCGCTTCGCGCGTTCGGCGATAGCGCGTACGGTTGATCCTACCCAGACCCTCGATTCGCCGTTGATCCCTTACCGTCCAACGGCAGACCCTAGAATCTCCTTCATCGCATAATGGCTGTCTGAAAATCCACCGGCGGACGGTACCAAATCGGTCCACGACCAAGGTGCCAGGGAGCCCCGGAAATTGGCTGGCAATGGAATCAAGGATAATTCCTGGCGCGCAGCATTTTGCATTGCCCGGCGCAAATGCCACGCGGACGTAATCAGCCCAATGCGTTTCCAATCATGCTGTTTGACAAGACCTGAGATTGCCTCCAACTCCTGTTTCGTATTATGGCCGCCGATCTGCATCAAGTTCGTGCCTTTCACTCCAACGTTCATTAGAAGTCGCTGGGCTTGCTCGGCAGCATTGCGACCAGGTTTGCCACCGGTGCAAACGATCTGCGGCGTGAGCTGCGCGTGGTAAAGTTGGGCGGCGAGCATCACTCGGTCACCAGCACCGGTGAGTTGTGGAGTTCCGCCGGGGCGAAGATTGGTGCACCCGCCGAGCACGATCACCACATCGAACGGCTCTTGATCGAGCGGTTGGATGCCAACGTAATCGCGTTCCAACCAATTCATCACCTGGTTGCCAACCCATTGGTTGCCGGTAATGGAATACGTCAATGTCGTCAGCACGGTCAGGACGAACAACGCGCGTTGCTTCTTTCGTGCCGCGACCACACACGCCGCCAGCATCATCAACCAAATCAAACCGCACGGAGTGATAATCGTTTTGAGAATGAGTTCTATCAAATCAGTCAGCCTGGTTGGTTCTTCGCTGAACGAGTTGCGTGGAAACGCTGGCAACCACCGCTTCGCCGGCCACGGACTTTGTGACCATTGTGGCTGCGGCGACCACCGAATTCGCGCCCACCCTGACTCCGGAAACTACGACCGCAGCCGCTCCAACCCAACCTCCATTATAGATGGAAATTAGGCGGACAATCAAATCAAACGTCCGTTGACGATAGTCGTGACTGCCGGTGCATAGGTAAACTCGCTGGGAAACGCAAACATGATCGCCAAGCGTCACGTCGGCAAGGTTGCCAATCCATGCTTCCTGACCAATCCAAGAGTGGTCGCCCACGGTAAGTCGCCATGGATACTTGATTCGGACATTTGGCTTGATGACCAGGCCGCGTCCGATCCGTGCTTCGATCCGCCGCAACAACCACGCCTTGGCGCCGTCCACGCTCTGGTGAGACGTGGCTACCGGACGTTCTTAACCGGTTGCGGCTAGCGCGCATCCGCCCGTTTCTTCAGTTCATTCCTGGCATACGTTTGGTCGGCTTCGCTCAGCCGGCTGATGGGCAATTCGATGACACTTCCGCTGGTTCGCTTAAGCTGCAGCTTGCCGTCGGTCATGCCGATGAGGGCGGCTTGAACCGTGAAACTGCCGGTGATGTCGGTCCATTTCCGTTCGATCGGGCCGTCGGGTTTGCTCGGCATGGGCGGCATAGTGGACGGCCTCGATGTGGTTGGACGGGGCGTTGTCGACGGTTGGGAACCACGCGCATCGATGGCGGCAATCGCTCGCTGGGCATAATGCATCAATCGAATGTCATTCCTGCTTTTCGCATCGCGCAAAGCATCCTGCATCGCCGCTTTGGTTTTTGGACCGCCGATCTTTCCCAAGATGTCGTAGACGTAGACTTGCAGAGTGCCACTTCTGGCTGGCAACAAAGCGAGCACTGCATCTTCGGCGGGCTGTCCCATCTTGATCAGTGCGGCTTTGGCATAAGTGCTTGCTAACGAAGTTCTCAAGGCTTCGGCTAGTTCGGGAGCCGACTTTGGATCCCCGATGCCGCCTAGCGCTTGGATGGCACTTCGGGTAAAACTACTGTTGCGTAGGCGAACAAACCGCAGGACCTCGTCGGTGTTTTGCGTCGTCCCCCACTTTTCAACTGTATCCAAGCAACGATCAATAGCCGATCGATCTTTCCACCCTTCTTCGCGCAACAATTTCAAGACCACATTCAACGCGGTCGAGACATCCTTGTGGTAGGATTCATCCGCATCTTGATCTTGTAGCCAACGGAGCGCGGAAACAAACGTTGCACGTTCACCGCCGTTGAGGTCTTTCAAAGTTTGTTTGAACAGCGCATCCGTGCCGATATCAAACTGCTTCAGCAATCTTCGCGCTCGAATCTGAACCGAAAGATCGCTGTGATGGAAGTGCGCAAGCACGGCATCGGCAGCCGAGGGTCCAATTTCTTGCAGGGCCTTTTCCGCGTAGCTGCCGAAATAAAGATTGGCCAGCGCGCGAGCCAGAACCGGTATCGCGTCCGGGTCTTTGCTCTTGCCAAGTAGCGTGATGACCTGCGGCATTGCTTGACTCGCATCGGGAGCAAGCACGTCACACGCGGCGATCAAAGCCTTGCTGCTTTGCGGCCGAATCCAGATTCCTAGCGCACGGACTGCCGTGTCCGGGACATCTTTCTTTTGAATCGCTTGTTCGAGCGCTTGCGCAACTTCATCGTGTTGCGCTGCGACGACTTCTTGTTTGCTCAGCCATTCACCTGCCGACGCGACGACTTTTGGATCGTCGGATGCGAGATCTTTGGCGCATTGCAAGTTGACCATGTCTTTCAAATTCCATTCGACCAGCAAATCACGGGCAGATCTGCGCGTCGAGAAGTCTTGGTCGTTGACAAAGCGAACCACCTCCGTTGCGGCCTGAGGCCCGAACTTTTCTAACGCTTTTTTGGCATCAGAATTCTTCATTTGGCTAGCAAGCAACGCGGCAGCTTTGGGGTCGCCGGTCGCACCGAGGGCCGCGAAGAATCTGGTTTGGTTGTAACTGCTCGTGCTCTTGTTGCACAAGCTCATGAGGGCGTCCGTATTGACAGGCGTGGCAAATTCTTCCAGAACACGCAAAGTGTCGGATTGAAAACGTGGGCTTTCTACCAATGGGTTAAGGGCTTGGCAAATCTCGTCCTGGTGACTCCCCAGATTTGATTGACCGCTAAGCCAACGTAGGGCACTATCAATTCGATTCGGATCGTCCGACCGCAATGCCTGAACCGCATCGCGCGGGGAGTTAATGGACGTGGGAAAGCGCGAAGGTGACGGGCGCGGCGTACTGGGAATCGTTGAATTGCTGTTGCTTTGATAGGTTGTGGCCCGGTTGCCGGGATTATCGGCGTTTCCGTTGTTGGCGATTGGTCGGGAAAACGATGGCCGCCCGGACGTCGCGATGGCGTCGGTGGGTGGAAAAAGCCAAAAACCAAGAGCAAACGCGCCGGCGATCATTGCCAGACCAAAAAACACGCCGAGTAATCGAACGCCGAATGGCATCCCAGCGTGTGCCCGCAGAGGCGGCATGTTTTCCAATGCATAGGGATTTGCTGGCTTACCGGCCGCGTTGTTGGGCGATTGAGGCGTGATTGGCGCTGGATGAGTGTACTGTTCGTGCGGGACGATTTGCGCTTGAATTGGAGCAGCACCAGGTTGTGGCTGTGGGGCCTGCGGATGCTGTCCTTGTGGGGATTGGCCAGCGCCTGGTTGGTGGACCTGTGCATCTTGCCCGGTCGGCGGCTGATTGTATTGAGGGGCGTTCACGGCTGCCTCAAACATAAAACAAGAAACATCTTTGCCTGCTGACTCAATTCTAACGTAATGTCAGCACGTTCAACAAGATTCGACCACAACATCGAACCAGTGCGATCCGTTTCAGCTAAAATGCAAAGACACAACGGAACAACAATTCCATCATTCCAAGGAAACGTCATGGCAAATTCCACTCACTCCACCAATGCCGTTCGACAGATCTCTACTTTGAATCTCGTGGTGGCGATTGCCACGTTGGCAACATCGGCGATCGCGGGACCACCAGAAGTAAGAGTCTCGAACATCCGCCGCGTTTTCCACAATGGCGAGCACAACGCGTTCACGGACCTGGTTCGATTCCGTGACAAGTTCTATTTGACGTTCCGCAGTTGTCCCGATGGACACATGGTTCATCCCACGGCGTCGATCATCATCCTGGCCAGCGACGACGCAAAAGAGTGGCATCAAGTTCATCGCTTTCGCGTCGCCAAGCGCGACACACGCGATCCGCATTTTCTAGTGTTCAAGGAAAGACTGTTTGTTTACACGGGGACGTGGTACAGCGGTGCAACGACACTGCCGCGCGACCAGTACGACTTGAATTTGCACCTGGGATACGCCGCCTGGTCGGTGGACGGAACCAAGTGGCACAGTCCAATTCTGCTCGACGGCACTTTTGGGCATTACATTTGGAAAGCAAATACATTCGGCGGCAAAGCATACCTATGTGGCCGTCGTAAGATCGATTTTGAAGTTCTGGCGCGTGGCGAACCACGCGAAACGGAGTCGCTGATGCTGGAAAGTGATGACGGACTGATTTGGCGCAAGCGGGCCACTTTCCAAGAAATTGCGGGCGATGAAACGGCCTTTCAGTTTGAGCAAGA
Source organism: uncultured Pirellulaceae bacterium (assembly GCA_964343305.1). Classification (GTDB taxonomy): domain Bacteria; phylum Planctomycetota; class Planctomycetia; order Pirellulales; family Pirellulaceae; genus CAYFJO01. Next base: position 10,405 of record CAYFJO010000204.1, read on the forward strand.
TGGCACTGTGATCGGCATTGGCCGGCGAGGCGGAGACAAGGCTCAATTGCTGCAATCTTCGCCGCCATACACGAAATGGAAACGCACTGAGCTGAATCGCTATATTGGCGGTCCGTTGATTATCCGCTGGGGCGATCGCTATGTGGTCGGAGGACGCAAGATGATTGACAAGCAGGGTCCGAAGACTTCGATGTATTGGCTCGTTGGCACGGACCTTCACGAATTCGCCGAACTACCCAGCGGCGGCGACACCTCCTATCCGGGATTCATCGAATTTAGCCCCACGCGCGCGATGATGTCTTGGTATTCGTCGCACGAAAAAGATGAAAAAGGCAGATCCATCACTGCGATTTACCTGGCGGATCTCGAAATCGAAAACCAAAATCAGCGGCGCTGAACGATCGTGACGTGCACATGATGTCAAAAGCTCTCGATGGCAGAGAGTTCATCCTTGGTTGGCATGTGTTCTCCCGGTTTGAAATTCTGGATATCAGGAGGAGTCGTATCGTAGTTCTCGATGGATTCGATTGAGCCGTCCGAATAGAAACGATACCAGGTACCAACACGATTCCCGTGCACATAACGGCTACGGGATCGTACCAAGTCGAACGCCGCCTGATGATTCAGATTGCTCGGTCATGGGCCCGTCAAGTTACTGACAATTGAGTCTGCTTCAACCCTATTGTCAGCGATCACTGGCGGCAGTGCTAGCTCATCTGCATTGCTCCTTGTTTCGCTGATCTGGACGACCATCTCGCGTTTCGTTATTCTTCGCCCCTCTTCTTGGCAGTCAGCCAGGGTTTGTTTTAACCAAGCAGTTCATCCCCTTACTTCCACCCGGCCTTCGCGCTTCCACCAACGCGTGCGGACGGCCTGCAAAGCGTTTTATCATGTCGCGACTTTCACGGTGGCAAGATTTGATTTTGCCAATCGGGATCATCTCCAGTGTGCTGGTGATCATGGTCCCGTTGCCGACTGCGCTGATGGACGTGTTACTGGCAGCGAACATCACTGTTGCCGTCATCGTGCTGCTTACGACGATCTACGTGAAAACTCCGCTGGAGTTCAGTATTTTTCCGTCGCTGTTACTGGCGACGACCCTCGGGCGACTCGTGTTGAACGTTGCTACCACGCGGTTGATTCTCACCCGTGCTGGCACCTATGAGCTGGACGCCGCGGGTGGGGTGATCCAGAGTTTCGGTGATTTTGTCGCCGGCGATCGCATCGTGGTGGGCATTATCATCTTCGTCATTATCGTGGTGATCCAATTCGTGGTCATCACAAAGGGTGCGACGCGAATCAGTGAAGTCGCGGCGAGATTCGCGTTGGACGGCATGCCGGGCCGCCAAATGGCGATCGATGCCGACTTGAACGCTGGGATCATCGACGAGCACGAAGCGCAGCGGCGTCGCGAAGAAATCACGCAACAGGCAGACTTTTACGGAGCGATGGATGGTGCCAGCAAATTCGTTCGCGGCGACGCGATCGCCGGCATTATTATCACGCTGGTGAATATTGTCGGCGGGCTGGTCATCGGTGTTTTCGAATCGGGCATGTCGCTGGTTGACGCCGCCGAAATCTTCACAAAGCTGACGATCGGCGACGGATTGGTTAGCCAAGTGCCAGCATTCTTGATTTCGTTGGCAGCCGGTTTGCTAGTCACACGAAGCACGCAAGCCGTGAATCTGCCTTCCGAGTTCTTGAGGCAACTGTTTTCCCGCCCGCAAGCGTTGGCCGTGGCTGGCGGATTCGTGGCGGTGTTGATCTTTACGAGCTTGCCCACGCTGCCGCTGCTGACGATCGGTGGCGGTTGCATCGGGTTGGCTTATATTCTGACGAATGTCGACGAAGAAACGAAACGCAAAGAAGCGGCCGAGCAAGCGGAAGCCCAGAGACAGCAAAAGCCCGATGAACGAATCGAAGACTACCTGTCGATCGACCCAATGGAGATGGAAATTGGCGTTGGACTGATCCGGCTGGCCGATCCCAATCGTGGCGGTGATCTACTGCAGCGAATCACTGGAGTGCGGCAAGGCGTCGCGGCGGACATTGGCATTATTCTGCCTAAGGTTCGCATCCGTGACAACATGCAACTGGGCGAGAACGACTATCGCATCAAGATCGCGAACAACCCGGTGGCCTCCGCGATGGTGTATCCCACGCGTCTGTTGGCGATGGACTCGGGAATGACCAGCGGCACGATTTCTGGCGAACCGGCGCGTGATCCGGCGTTTAACCAACCGGCTGTGTGGATCGAAACCGGTGTCCGCGACCAGGCCGAGATGCTTGGATACACGCCGGTCGAACCGTCGGCCGTGCTGGCCACGCACCTGCAGGAAGTCGTCCGTCGTCACGCCGAAGACATCCTCAACCGCGACGCAACCAAACATCTGATTGATGAATTGAAAAAGACTTCGCCAGCGGTAGTCGATGAGCTGATTCCCGGACAATTAAAGCTCGCGGAAGTCCAGCAAGTGTTGCAGATGTTGCTTCGCGAAGAGGTGCCGATTCGTCAGCTTGGTTTGATCCTCGAAACGCTCGGCGATCATGCGGCCCGCACGAAAGATCCTGTTTGGTTGACGGAGTATGTACGTCATCGTCTGGCCCGGACGCTTTGTTCGCGCTATCGCGACGACGAGGCCCGATTGCACGTCATTACGTTGGACCCGGCGCTGGAAGATCGCATCTCGGCGGGCATCGAACACAACGAGCGCGGCTTGTTTGTCCGCATGTCGCCGCAAGCGATTGAAACCACTTGTAACTTGATCGGAGCGGAGTTGGACAAGCTGACGCGGATGGGACACAAACCCATCGTGCTGGTCAGCCCCCAAATTCGGCCTGGCCTGAAACAACTCACATCGGCACATTTATCGCGATTGACCGTGCTGAGCTACAACGAAGTGACACGCGACACGAAGATCGAATCGGTCGGCGTTGTGACAGACGTAAGTTAGTCGCCTTTCGCGAAGCGAAAAGCGACACCGGAGGAAACATGAATACGAAAACCTACCGAGTGAAATCGATGCAGGAGGCGTTGCGATTGATTCGGCGCGACTTGGGGCCGGACGCGTCGGTGTTGCACACACGTGAAGTGTCCGGTGGGCTGTTGCGTTGGATGGTGGGTTCGCGACAACTCGAAGTGACCGCGTCTCGTGAAGTCAGCGTGCCCAGTCGCATTCCCCAGGCCGCTGAAGTCGAGCCAACGGTGGAACGTGAAGTCTCGTCGCCGCCAACAACGTGGCACGCCGCCGTTCCGCCCGCACATGAAATCGATTATCGCAGCAAGTTTCGAAACGATCTCAAAACCCAGTCGTCTGACTTGCCTTCCATGATGGACAAGCTTGGCACATACACCGAATCGCACGTTTCCAGCGCGATGCCCGAATCGCTGTTCCAACTTTTTACCGAGTTGATCGACGCCGAAGTCAGCGAGGAACTTGCGCGTGAATTCATCGATCGAGTCAAAACGGAAGTGGGGAATATCGAATGCGAAGAAGCGGAATCGCTGAAAGCCCGCATCGCCCGTTGGATCGAAGACGAAATCACGACTTGCGGTCCCGTTCGAGTCACTTCCGGAAAACAGCGCATCGCGGCTTTGATCGGCCCGACCGGTGTTGGCAAAACAACGACCATCGCCAAGTTGGCCGCCAACTTTCGGCTCCGAGACCGATGCCGCGTGGGCTTGATCACGGTCGATACGTATCGCATCGCGGCCGTCGAGCAACTGCGAACGTATGCTGACATCATGGACCTGCCGATGGAAGTGGTGTCCACGCCGCGCGAAATGCGCCAAGCGATCGAGAGGTTCGACGATCTTGATCTCATTTTGCTAGACACCGCGGGCCGCAGTCCGCGTGACGAAGTCAAAATCCAGGAGTTGAAATCCATGCTTGCCGAGGCCCAGCCGGACGAAGTTCATTTGGTCTTGAGCGTCGTGGCTGGCACGTCCAGCTTGAAAAAAACGGCGGTGAGATTCGCCGAAGCCGGGGCGACCGCATTGATTTTGACCAAACTGGACGAGTCACACAGCTTGGGCAACTTGTTACCGCTGGTCCGAAGTTGCCGTTTGCCTTTGAGTTACACAACCAACGGACAGAACGTGCCAGACGATATCGCCAAGGCAGACAAGAAAGAATTAGCAAAGAATATCCTAGGGGTCGAGAGTCAAGGGACGAGAGTCTAGAGCCGGAATCTCCTGCTCTTGTCTCTCCACCCTTGACTCTAAACTTTTTTAACCATGCGTGACCAAGCAACCGAACTACGAAAGCTCGTCCTGCGTTCGATGCGACGCGAAGCTGCCAGCGCTGGCGATGCGCCTCGGCTGTTGCTGATGGCCGGCGGCAAAGGCGGCGTAGGGACCACGACATTGGCAGTCAATCTGTCGGTTGCCATGGCGCTGAACGGCGCGCGAGTAGTGCTGGTCGATGCCGACTTGTTTCGTTCGGATGTTGCCACGCTTTGCGGTCTGAGCGACCAAGCCAACGTTGGCGATGTGTTGACGGCACGCCGCGACATACACGAAGTGATTCAGCTCGGTCCGGCCGGCGTGCAAGTCATTCCTGGTCTGTGGGCGCGGGGCGATCTGACCGAAGTCTCTGAAACTCGGCTCGAGCGGATGATTAAACAGCTTCGCTCCTTGCGCCAGCACGCGGACGTCGTGATCATCGACGCGGGCAACGGCGCGGGCAAGATCGCTCAACGCTTTTGGCACGCGGCCGACGAAATCGTATTGACCACGACGCCGGATACGATGGCCGTGATGGACACCTATGCCGCGATCAAGGTTCTGGGGACAGCCGTGTCGTCGACCATTCGTATCTTGGTCAACCAGGCGGACGACACCACCGCTGACAATGTATTCCAACGGCTCAGTCAATCGTGCCAGCGTTTTTTGAGCCGCAAAGTCCACTCGCTGGGCTTCGTGGCCGCGGATTCGACAGTCAAAGACGCCGCCCGCGCCGCTTGCCCATTGATGTTCCATGCACCCGATGCGCAGGCAGCGAAGTGTATACAAAAGATTGCTACCACATTGTGCGACGAAAAAGATGGTCTACACATAGGGAAAGCAGCTTAACCAATTCGAAGCCGAACTCGCGTGAGTTTGATCGTCGGAATTCCCACGAATTGTGCCACAATGATGTCGGAAAAAACAGCAAACTACGGAGAAACAAATAATTCCATAATTTGGATTTAACCAGCGATACCCTGATGGCCGATAACCAGAAAGTGCCTCGCCGGGCCACCTGTCGTTAAACTGCGACGATTAAAGAAACTTTAACGGCGGGACGAAGGTCGGATGGGTCGAACTTACGCAGGAATACTCGGACCGCTGGCATTCAGCGTGGTGATGGCACGCGGGCTGTTCGATGGCGGAAGTCTTGCGACAATCTTGTGGACGGCGACTTGGACGTTGTTTGGATTCGCTGCGATTGGTTGTGCGGTTGGCAATATTGCCTCGGCAACCATACGCGATTCGGTCCAACAACAAATGAACGAGGAATTGGCCGCGATCCAAAACCAAAGCCAAGAACGCGAGGTGGAAACTGGCATCGGCGAGCACTCTGGCGTTTAAGAATACTTTGGAAGTCGCATCCGAACTTTTATAGGTTCGGCTTCGAAGAACCAGAAACAACGAACAGACGAGTTAGACAACTTTGTAAAAACAACCGGACGCACAGGACGTGTGTTCGCGAGATGGAACTCAAAACCACGTTGCGAATGCCGGCAGGCAACTCGCGACGTGAAACATCCACGGAGAGGATTTTATGGCGACGACCGCTGTTGCTGTTAAAGACGCAAAGGACGAAATCCAACAAGTATGGATTGACTACCGAGCCGACGGAACGAACAAATCGCTTCGAAACCGTCTGGTTGAACGATACATGCCGCTGGTCAAATATAACGGCGAGCGGATCTGGTCTCGGTTGCCCGAAGGTGTTGAACTGGACGACCTCATCTCGGCAGGCGTTTTCGGTTTGATGGACGCGATTGACGCGTTTGATCTGGAACGAGGCGTCAAATTCGAGACTTATTGTGTTCCACGAATTCGCGGCGCCATGCTGGACGAACTTCGCACGATGGACTGGGTTCCGCGGCTGGTTCGTTCCAAGGCCAGCAAATTGGCCGAAGCGATGAAGCAACTGGAAACCCGGAGCGGTCGCACGCCCACCGGCCAGGAGTTGTCTGAACACATGGGCATCAGTATCCAGGAATTGGAAAAGATGCAGATCGAGGCCAACGCAGTCAATCTGATTTCGCTCAACAAGAAATGGTACGAAACGGACAGCTATAAAGACGTCCGCGAGATCGACATTCTGGAAGACAAGAAGGGCGAGGATCCGACACGCCGCATTCAAAAGAACGACTTGATGCGGCTGGTCACCAAGGGTCTGAACCGCAACGAGCGGCTGATCATCATACTTTACTACTACGAAGAGTTGACGATGAAAGAAATCGGCGCGACGCTTGATCTGAGTGAAAGCCGCGTCAGCCAAATGCACAGCAGCATCGTCCAGCGCCTGCAAAACCAGCTTGGTAAGCGCCGCCCCGAATTCGGCACGTAATTGCCGCAAAACGAACAAGAACCCATCGCCCGGCATTTCACGATGCCGGGCGTTTTTCGTATTAAGATCGAAACTCTTTACGACGATCATATTGATTCGATGGAACTGCCTTGAGATAATCAAACGAATTCGCGCGTAGGATCAATAGGTTGCATGATGACCACCGTCTCCATTATTCCGACTTGCAATGATGAGGGCGAACCCTCTTTCCGTGCCGTCGCTGGCAAGCATCAGTCCGTCGGAAAGACTGCCGGTGAAGCGCTTGACTCGATTGCCGGCCAGTTGCCGCGCAGGACAACAGGCACGCTCGTCGTGGTGCAGCATCACTTGCCGGATCAATTCTTCACGGCGGAGCAACAGCAGCGTTTGACAGAACTGATGCAGCGATGGCGCAAAGCCCTGGACGCTGACGAGAAGATCACCGAAAACGATCAACGCGAATTGGATGCGTTGATTGAGGCAGAAGTGGCGGCGGCCACTCGGCGATCGGAAAGAATCCTCGAGGACTTAGGGGCATGAATCCGCGTTCCCCGGCGATCGCCGAACGCGCTGCCCATCGTTGTGAGTACTGTCGCGCGCCCGAGGCGGGTTTCAACCTTCGGTTTGAAGTCGAACATATCGTTCCTCGATGCTGCGGCGGAGGCGAAGACAACTTCAATCTGGCGTTGTCATGCCGGGCATGCAATCTTCACAAGAGTGTGCACACCCATCTCGACGCCAACGAAGAGAAGCCGATTCCATTGTTCCATCCGCGCGATCAATCTTGGGAAGAGCACTTCACGGTCAGCACGGCATCAGGGGAAATTGAAGGCGTCACAGAGATCGGCCGTGCGACGGTTCTGCAACTTCAGATGAACACACCGCTTCAGTTGAAGGCGCGCAAGGTGTGGATGAAGCTTGGTCTCTATCCGTGACTCAACGGAACATGAGTTCCTGAGTTGCGGTCGACGATTATGGAAGTCAGTGCGTGAGCGTCCAAAGGAAACAGGCTGCCGCGATGCCGAGCGCTGTCAGCAAGATCAGTACCAACAGCGCGCGGTGATTCACCACATGCGGTTCGTACACCACGAGTTTCACACCCGATCCAAAGTCGTGGCCACAGTTTGCACACTCGCGTACGAACTGAGGTGGAAAATTCTGGTCACAATTGGGACAGGCTAACAACGTTCCCTTATAGTCGACCACGAATTCGGCAACTGCAAAGTCGTCGCCGTTCGCTTCGCAGTCAGGACACACCGCCACTCGGCGAATTCGGCACGTGGGGCACTCGGGCCAATCCGTCC
>CAYFJO010000205.1:0-18231 GCA_964343305.1 uncultured Pirellulaceae bacterium
CGTGACGCGCGAATCGTCAGTTCAAACGGTCCGCCTGTTTTGGGTGCCGATGAGGAAAAGTAGATATCGAGCGGTGAAACCGCATCCAAGATCGTCTTGTCCGTGTCGATCAAGTTGCGCTCGCCAATTTGATCAACCGTCCAGCCGGTCAAGTCCATGCTGATGTGGTTGGTGTTCGGCCCGCGTAGACGACATGTGAGCGACGCGTGGAGAGTGACTCGCGTATCATCCACGAGGAACAGGTATTGTGGCTGAATGTTCAACGACTTGCGGCGACGAACGGGCCGCACCTGGAGCGAGCAGGGTTGCGCGTCGTATGCAAAGCGCGCGATGACCTTGACATCTTCAAAACGCAGGTCCTCCGTAACATTCTCTTCGCGACGCACATTCGCGCCCTCGACAACCTTGAGCGACCAATCGTCGTCAATCGCCAGGTGAAAGAAACCGCTTTGCAAAGGTGCTCCCACCACCTCAAAGCCGGCAATCTCATGTAACGACGTCGCGCCGCCTCTTCGTAGCGACTTCGATGCGGCCAGCGTGATCTGCGGCGCGGTTTTGGCGGCCTGTGCGAGCCGGACGCGAACTAGACGACCTTTGGCCGCCGCGTCTTTGGGCTGCGGGTTTACCTCCGTGACCGTGTATCCCGGTGGGTCGCCGTCTTTTTGCAACACCATGCCGGGCGGCAAACGCACATCGAACGACTGAATCGATCCAGCGATCGCCGCCACATCTAGCTCCGCCACGCAACGCACTTCATCCTGTCCGGTGAACCGCGCAAAGATGTTCCCGCCGACTTCCAGCGTCGGTGATTTGCCGTCGCCTTTGTTTTCGACATCGCGCCAGCCGAGTTCCACGCTTGCCCCGTTCCACAGGACGGACAGTTCTGTTTCCTTGTTCGATACGGTCCTGCTATTTCCCAGTTCGGCATTCTCACTCAACGCGGGCTCGATCACGCGGCCCACCGCATGAGGCACACGCAACCGCAGTTCTTGTGAAGGAGCAGGCGTCACGTTGAACGACAGCCAATACTTGCCGCCCGCGATCCGCAGCCGTTTGGCGGCCGTCACCTGCAGCACGAATCGCTTGTCCGCCGTGCCACGAATCCACCAAATGTAACCATCGCCGTCTTCTTCGTATTCGAGGAAACGATCTGTTGAGTCGTTGCTTGGATCGACGCCGCGCAGCACAACGTTGCTGAATCGCAACGGCACACGAACCCAGCCGGTGACTTTCGTCGTGACCGTGACCTTGATCTTGAGTGCCGCCGTGTCGCCCGCGGCACTGCCTTCGACTTTGATCGAATGCAGCGCGTAACGACGCCGTTTTTCAGCCGACTCGTAACCCTTGTAACGAGCGTAGATCTCGTCGAAATCTTCAAAGGGGATATCAAACAGGCCAACTAGGTTGCCATCCTTGTCTTCCATGTAAAACGTCTCAAGTTTGGATCGCTCGACGCGCGGAGTTGCCTCGTCCGGCGAATCGTTCGGTGCACGATTGTTCGGTTGGGGCGCGGGCTGAGCGTAAGACGCTGTCTGCACAGCGCTCATGCAACACGTAGCAAAAAGCAAGAATAAGTGCGGGACTTTTCGCACGAGAAGATTGCATTCAGACAGGGCTTCCTGCGCCGTCTGCTCCGTAGAAGAACAAGAAGAGTACTTTGGGTGTCGCCACCCGATCGTTATTTGACGATTCCTCAACACCCTTTATTCTACTCACACTTTTCAAACATAAAAAGCAAAGTACCGGTTGTAACGCGCAATCGCGAACAATCTCTTATTTTGGCATGGTTCAAAAAGGGGTCAGGTACCATTGTGCAAAGCACCCTTCGGGCCGTTCCGGCAATGGTACCTGACCCCTTTTTGAACCATGCCCTTATTTTGCTTGTGACAAGGTTTCTACCAGTTCGCGATGCAAAACTTCCGTCGCGGCCGCGGAAAAGGACGCTTTGTTCAATTCAAACGGCGTTCCATCGACTTCGGTAACAAGGCCGCCCGCCTCACGAACGATCAGCACACCGGCCGCAACATCCCAAGTTTTGACGGTGGTTGCCCAATAGCCATCCAATCTGCCGGCCGCCAGATAGCACAGATTCAATGCACACGATCCAAGACGTCGCAATGCTTGACATTTGTGCAGTACTTCGACGAAATAAGCAACTTCCTGCGCCCCGCGCGGAACATACGGTGGAAAACTGGCAGCGACAAGCGATTGGCTTAACTCCCTGCATTCACTCACTTTGATACGCTCACCGTTTAAAAACGCGCCTTGGCCCAATTCTGCGCGGAAACACTCCCCCGACACAGGGTCAAAGATCGTGCCCACCTGCAATTGTCCATCTTTTTCTAGCGCCACCGAAACGGAATACATTTGCATCTGGTGGACATAGTTGGTGGTTCCGTCCAGCGGATCGACGATCCAACGATATCCATCAGAGTCCGGTTTTCGAACGTTCGGATCACTGTCGACCGGATCTTCTTCACCCAGAAAATCGTGATTCGGAAACGCTTCTTCCAAAATCTGTTGAATTGCCTGCTGTGAAGCCAGATCCGCCTCGGTCACCAAATCGTGCTTACCTTTCTCACGCGGCGAAATCCGTCCCTGCCATTCCAGCAACACATCGCCACCCGCGCGAGCTGCCTTTTCACAAACATTTAAATAATCAGACATGATGTTGTTCTCAAAGCGGAATCATGGATAGCCAAGCGAGATTATAGACGTCCTGTCGTTGATTGAAAGCTTAGCGTGGCGTCATTCGGTTTCCTGACAAGTGTGCCGAAGAATTGTTTCCGCCATCGCCCCTGCCAAAATTTCATTGCCCTTGGGATGCAGGTGGACCCAAGTCACCAAATAATTTCGATCGTTGTCCAGCAAGCTAATTCCGTCGATCAGTGGCATTTCTTGAGCCTGAACCCACGTCTTCAAGTCCCGCTGCATGTGCTGGTGTACTAGCAAGCAAGCTTCAAAATAGTTAATCGCGTCACCCCACTCCAGGCGAGCCCGAATGCCGTCAACTTCGTCTTGAAGAGTAACTCCCTTGATACGCTGTCGTTGTTCGGGAGTGCTGCCAAACCACGACATCGAAGTTCCCTGCTGCGTGGTGGGCAAAAAAAGAATGCCCCGCTTGTGGCACTCCTCGGCGATGTATCGAACGTTGCCGAGAAAGTGAGCACTCCTTGCTCGCGAGATTTTGTCGATCTCGGCAATGGTATATTGATCATCATCCTGAGCGCGCTGCTCCAAAAGAAAAAGCACAAATCGCACGCTCATTAAGTAATCACCGATTTGAGATGTGACACTGGGCTGATCCGTCTTTACCGATTCGTTCAATCGCCCATCCCAAGGACGAACCATGGCAATATCGTGTGTCGAACGTGCGTCGATGATGGTTTCATTTCGACCTTCGTAAAACGTGACGATGTCTGGTTTCAGCGGCAGCGCTTCCAAGGCAAATATGGCTGCAATGTTGTCACTCTTCGAGTGCGGGATGGCTAGATTGATGACTTCGTAAGTATGTTGATCACACTTCTCATTTAGCATCTGCTCCAGTTGATACGGGTAAGTCTGGTGGTCACGGTTGTAGAATCCAAACGTTGACGATGCACCGAGTGTGACAACACGGATGACTCCCTCTCGTTTCTCTTTGGAGAATTCTTTGCCTCGAAATCCCGTGCTGTTAATGCCAACGACAAACTTTTCACCCGTATCGACGTCGACATGATATTTGGTTTCATTCGGATGGTATTTGCTGTACCACTTTGAATGATTCTCGTGATAATCAACCACTTCGTTATTCGCGTCGTAACGGGCCTTCCACTGCTTTCCAACATCCTCTTGATAATCCAGATCGACGGACAATTGGCGGCGGAATCCAGGAGTTCCATACAACATCATCCGGGGTCCGAGCTTCACAGCAAAGAAAATTCGGATCGTGAGTTCAGAGAGAACAAGCGTTACAACGACCAAATAGATCGCGAACCACAACCGACGCCAGGGCGACTTCGTACGAGGTTTTTTGTCCGATTTTGTTGACGTAGTTTTTGACTTGGATTCCATACGCCCAACAGCACGGATGACAAGAATTGGTTGGAAGTTTCGAGATTCTTCGAGTTCCGTCTTTCCAAAGAAGTGATTATTCAATCTAGTGAATCGGTTGGTCTCGGTCAAATGATGCGGGTGAGGGAAAGTGTCCTAGTTCTGGCTGTCGACTTCCGAAGTTTTCCGAAACTTCGGAAATCTGGTTCGGGCCAGGGTAGAGGACGTGGCGGGTTGGAAGTTTACCGAAGCTGAATTTGTGAGACTTCAAAGAAGCGGCAAAACCCAAGTCTAACGACTCCGGCTACGGCTCCCCGCCGCTCGCCTAAGTGAACAAATGTGCTTGGTTGTGCGTTTGGTGACGATTCATCCAAAAGACGCACTTGGCACGGGGAATTCCCTGCTTCTGATGGGTACGGGATTGCACACAAATCTGTTGGAAAAGTGTAGACATTGGTCGGGAACTTGTTATGATCATAAGTGAAAAGAGTGCGGAAGAGGTCATTTCCCCAATGGAGCGTCCCACAAATTCCCCTAGCCTAATTCTCTTTTATATTTAGGTTCTGCCCTCGGGCGTTCAATTTGGCCTCTTCTCTGTTCCGGCCCCGCCGCGTCGCCTAGCGAACGGCGGGGTTTTTTGTTTTGCTTTTGTTATGTGGAAGTTAAACAACTCAGTCGGAACGCTACGTCACGAGTTCTATGCGGCAACGGTCGATCTCCGGCGACCGGATTTCGGCATTCATGCACTCGAAATTCACGACTCCAAATTACCGGAAGCCAAGTTACTAGCAATCGATCTACAAGATTCGTCCCCACCAGCGATCGATGAGGCTTACGTTCGCGGCGATGATCTTGTGGCAACCTACGAGCAAACCGAACCACGAAGTTTTTGCCCGCAAGTGAATTGGCGGGTGCTGGCGGAAGAACAGTCGCGTTTCGGATTCGAGCTGCTATTCTCAGCGCAAACATCTTTGCTCGCCAGCGATCCTTTGGTGAATCTCCGATCGCACTTGCTGGCCGAGTCGGCATGCGTGTTTGCTGGACCATCAGCGGATATTCAGAAGATCGATGCTGGCGCGCTGTTGACGTTTTCCAATCCAGATCGCGTGTCCGCGGTTCTCGTTCGGCTGGCGAACGTGGCATGGTCCTATGTCGAACTATTGAACGATTCCGATTTTCATCAACTCGAAATCTCGCGGGCGGACTCCGTCGCGCAACTCTCGTATCGTCTTTTTCCAGAGCGACTAGAAAAGGGAGTGATTCGCCGCGCACGCGCGCGGGGGTTGTTTGTTCCGCGCGACGGTGACGAACAAGCGGCTCGAGAATGTGTCCAGCAGTTGGCGGACGCTGATCCGCCGCTCACAACTTGATACGGGATTTCTTGCGAAGCACTGGCAGAGCCAGTGGCACACCAACTTTCTACTTTGACAAAGCACTAGCCATCATACTCAATCTTGCTCGTCGGATGGCTCGTCAGTCACCGGCACATCCCATTCTTCCTCTTCCTCACCCGTCTCAATCAAATTGCTCAACCGCTCCAACACGCCCGTCGCGTCCTCAAGCCAATCCTTGGTCAGAACCGTGGCAACGTTCCAACCAAAACTACGCAACAATTTCGGTCGCATGACATCACGTTCGAGCAAGTCGGATTGTTGATAATATTCCTCGTTGTCCGGCAGAATCCCAAGACAATAGGCGCCTTCTCCCTTGCGACGAACCGCCAGATCGCAACGAAAATGTGACTGGCCAACGTGGCGATCAACTTGGAATCCAAGTTTGTTCAAAGCGGAAGAGATTTGCAGAGCCAGGTCACTCGAACGCTTGGAATTGCTCTCTTGTTCGTCCCCCCGCCACGGCGACAGGCTGTAAAGCACACGCTGCGACACATCGTCGTCGCCGGTCGAGACGGCTTCGGCGTAGCGCAGGTAGTTTTTCAAACAATTCGCGCCGTCGTTGTAGTCGTTCGTAATGTCGGTCGGACGAATCGAGCTGACGACCACCATGTGGTGCTTCGAACGCGAGAACGCCACATTCAGTCGTTTCTCGCCGCCGCTTTTGTTGATCGGGCCGAAGTTCATCAGCATCTTGCCGGTCGGACCAGGGCCGTAGCAGATACTCATGATGATCACGTCGCGCTCGTCGCCTTGGATGTTTTCCAAGTTTTTGACCAAGAGACCGACGAACTGCCCATCATCCTCGCGCTCCAGTTCGGCGTCGAGCAAATCACGGAACTCGGCGTCTTCTTGAGCGAGCCGATGGAGTGCTCCTTCGATTTCATCTTGTTGAGCTTCGGAAAACGCGACGATGCCGATCGTTACACCCGACTGCTTTGCGAGCAAACGACGAACCATCTGAGCGATGTAATCTGCCTCGGCACGGTTGCGACGCTTTTCGTAGACACCGTGCTCCATGAAATGGAAACTGATCGGCCGCCGCAACAATTCGTCGGCATTTGCGGCACCGTCTTCCGCGGCCTGTGCTTCGAGCGGATTTCGTTCGGCGACGGAAAAACTCTCTTCGGGCACGGTCAACAGCCGCCCGTCGTAAAACGCCCAGTTCGAAAAACTGATCAACGACTCGCTACGGCTACGATAGTGCCAGCCCAGCATCGTCGACTGCAAATTCTTCGCCGCGTGGTTCAGGAAACTGTTGCTCTCCAAATCGTACTGCACCAACTCGCCGTCTTCCTCGACCATCAACTCCTCTTCCTCGCTGCGACGCGCGGAAAAGAAATCGGTCGGCGGCAATTGCATCTCGTCGCCCACCACGATCGCCTGCGTCGCGCGGAACAACGACGGCACGGACTCTTCGAGCGTAATCTGGCTCGCCTCATCAAAAATCACCACATCGACGTGATCCGTGTCCAGCGGCAACGTGTCCGAAACACTCAGCGGGCTCATCAACCAGACAGGCTTCAAATCCTTGACCACCTCGCCCGACTCGTCGGCCACCAGATCGCGGATCGACTTGTACCGCATCTGCTTGCCGAACTCGTGCTCCAACTCGCGACGCCCACGGTTATATCGCTTTTTGAATTTCTTTTGCTCGGCAGTCAGTTGTGACGCAGGCAGCCCGCATGTGTGGATATGTTCCCAAAACCGCCGTTTCACTCGCTCGCGAATTTCCACCGCATTCGTCTCGAGCCAACGATCATACAACTGTTCGAGCTGCCGCACGTGCCGGTTTCGCGAAAGGCTGCTGAAGCGAGCCAGCGAACGATCGACGCGATAAACTTCTTCCAAACTGTGCGCTGCAACGGCGGCTTCGATCTGCGTCGGAGTCAGCGGCAACGTGCGAATCGCCGTGCTGACCCGTTGATCCACGCCCATCAACTCCGACAAACAGTGCAAGTAATCCGGCAACTCTTCGATGGAACGCGTGACGGCTTCCAAGTCGCGACGCAGATCTTCGAGCGAATAGTCACCCAAGTCCGCAATCTTATGCAACTCGTTAGCCATCAATCTCAACGGCTTTCCCGTACCAAGAATCGATTTGGCAGTCGCATCTACTGTGGGACGGACATTCTTATCCGTCGATTGCGTGCCGACGGACAGGAAGGTCCGTCCCACGAGTTCGTGTTGCACATCGGCCAGCCAATCAGGCAACTCCGCCGTTCGCTCGCGCAATTCACGTACCGTCTCAGCAATTTCCTCGACATCCGCGTCGATCTTGAATTCTTCGGCGACATCACGTTTTGCGTCGTTTAATTCACTCTGAAGTTGATACTCTTTTTCGAGCGCATTCAAAACCTGCGACCAAGTTGGCTTAATCACATGCGACTTGAAATTGTAACAGCGTTCCAAGACTCCGCGCAATCGCCACCACGACGGCCGAAGCCACGGCAGAAAGCCCGCCTCGAACGTCTTCGCTTGTTCCATCGCGATCGGCAATTCTTCGGGCGGCAATTTTTCTTTCCACGCGGAATTCTTTTGCGCCGCTCCGTCGACGGCCGACCGTCGTTTTCGCAACTTGCGAACTTCTTTGTCAAACTCCGCCGTCTTTTCGTCCTCGGCATCAACCAGCGACATTTGACCGATCTTGGCAAGCGGCACGATTCGCTCGACGTAGTCGATCAACTGACGAAGTTGCGACGTCGTCCGCCACGCCGCGCGATCGACACTCGACTCCTCAAGACAAGCTTCGATTTCGTCGAGCAATGACAGCACTCTCTCAACGACCCCCGTGACCAACTCCAGCGGCCGATCGGTTCCCGCCAATCGCGGCGATAGAACGTGCAGCGGATGTTTGGCCAAGACCGAGTCACGTTGGATCTCGCGCAGCGTGTCGGTGTAACTGACGATCGTGTCGCGATGAGCGTTCCAACTGGCAAAGTCGGGCAGGCGTTCTTTTTCGATTGGGGAAAGTTCCGGTTGCTGGTCTCGCAGCCTGACACATCGCGCGATCAGCTCTCGAACTGGCACGCCGACGTGTCGATGTTCGGCATTCATCGAGCCGTCGAACTGTTCCAGTGGATGAAGTTCGTTTTCGAGCCGTTTCAACAAATCCTGCCGAGCCGCGTCGTCCGTTTCGAGCGGGTCAGCGTCAGCGAGGAAACTTTCGTACGTCGCCTTGAGATCCATGATGAACTGTTTCTTGTCCGTCTGCGAATCGTGGATCAGCGAACAAAGATCGTCCAATCCAACTTGCCGCAGCCGTGCGAAAACGACGTCGATCGCTGCTCGCTTTTCACAGACAAACAATACGCGCTTGCCGCGAGCGATGAAGTCGGCGATCAAGTTCGTGATCGTTTGCGATTTGCCAGTGCCCGGCGGACCTTGGATGATGTAGCTCTTGCCGGCATGACCTTCTTCGATCGACGTCGCTTGTGTCGGATCGCACGGCACCACGTCGAATCGATCAGCCAGCGGCGGAACTGTCGGAATGTCGCGCGACACGGGACGTGGGACCAGAGAAAACGTAGCGTCGAACGCCGGATTCGTTATCGGCTCGTCGGTCAGCGCCTCGTAATCGCGGACTAGCGACATCTTGCGGTATTTAAAATTGGCCAGCGTGACGCTACACAGGTCGAAGCCCCACGTGTACGGATTGTTGTCATCGCTCGCGTCGTGCACGGAGTAAAACGTTCTTTCTTTTTCAACGACCGGCGGGTCTTTCTCGGCGACCATGTAGGTTCGCGGCCGCGGGCGTTCTTCGAGGATGGCGCTGAGCCGCGTTTCGGTCGGACGGATTTTGTTTGTGAAAATCTTGATGCCCAGCGGGTGATAGTTCAGCGGGTCGTAGCTGTAGTCCAGATCCATGAACGTCCGCACGCCGCGGCCGGCGATCCGCG
Source organism: uncultured Pirellulaceae bacterium (assembly GCA_964343305.1). Classification (GTDB taxonomy): domain Bacteria; phylum Planctomycetota; class Planctomycetia; order Pirellulales; family Pirellulaceae; genus CAYFJO01. The sequence goes on from CAYFJO010000205.1 coordinate 9,323, forward strand.
CTCGGCGGCGATACTGGTCGAGCTTCCGACGAGCCTTGTCGTGGATCAACTCGATCCTTGGCTTGTCGATTTTTTGCAGCGATACGGCCGATTCGCTGGCCGCGATCTTCGACGACAGATACTCGAAAAACGTGTCGAGGTCGCTTTCGCTCAGATCGATCGAGTGCGGCAAGTCGATGTCGTACAGTTGCTTGAACTGGTGACGAATGACTGGATTGACCTCGGCCTCAGTGTCCACACACTCCAAATAGTAGGTGTCTTTGATGCCTTTCTTCTTTGTCAGCTTGACGGGCAGCAAGACCAACGGCGACTCAAATCGCTCGATCGGTTTCTCCTTCAGATTTGCCCAGTGCAAAAAACACGCGACGAGCCGAAGTTGCGCGAAACCAAACTCCGCCTGATCGCGCCGCGCTTCGGCGATCACTTTGTCCAGCACGCTCGGCAAGTACAACGCCTCGGCAAAATTAAGGTACTTGTTCAGCGAAATCGGTTTTCCGCCGAGCACGGCCTTCGAGAACTTCTTGTTCCACGTCAGGATCTGGTCCGGCCGCACGTTTTCGATGTCGAACGACAGTGGGATCGAGGCGTGGGTCAAGTTGAGATTGTTCATCGTCGCGCGGAAGTGCAGCAAACGATTGCGTCGCGAGATCTCGAACAACCGCTCTTGCAGTTTGCTCAGCACGACTTGCTGCTTGGTCGTGACGTCCTTTTCCTTGAAACCCGGGATCCGCGCCAAATCGAATTCAAAATCGACTTCCTGGTCGCGGTAATTCTCCAACGTGTGCAAAACGGCCGGCAAATCTTGAGCGCGGCGATGCCGATCCAGCTCCGTCATCCGCACGATCGCTCGGGCCACCACGGGATGTACATCGGGATTGAGTGCGAACAGATTCTCGCGATTGGCCGCAAACGCTTCGAGGTCCTTTGGATCGGTCAGATCAAGACCACATGCCAGCGATGCGAGGATCAACCCAAGGCTAAACGTGTCGGTCAACGGATCGTGATGCCCAACTTCATGTTCCCACGCAACATAGCCGGGCAGATAAACTCGTCGCGTGATCTTCTCGCCGCGCTGGCCGATCGACAGATCGACGACCTTTTCCGTGCCTTCGTCCAGGTCGGTCATGCGACGCGTTTGACCAACAATCTCAACGGCCGACTCTGAATGCGATTCGATGCGGTTTAACTCATCGCGGTTCATTCGCGGCTCGAGTCTCTTGGCATCTTCAAACCAAATCTGCACGCCCTCGACGTGTAACTCGTCGAGGCCTTCTAGCGGCGCAACGAACCCGGCGTTGTGCTCGTCTAACACCTCGCGCACGAGCGGCAAGAAACTGGCCAGCGCGTCCTCGGTCGAAAAACCGGACTCATCCAATCGGTCGGTCAAAAAGTCATAAAATCTGGTCATGAACTACTTTTGTTTTCCCGCGTCCACAAGCAATTTCTCTTTTGCCTTATCAATCTTTTCTAGTTGTTTCTTCCGCAGACGCAGTTCTTTTTTAGCGATCTCTTTGAAGCGGCTCTTCAGTTCTAGTTGCTCGCTGACCGTGAGCGCGGCGGCAAGCGGCAATTCTTCCAAGTCGCGATCGGCCGTTACGAAATCAAGTAACAAGTAACAGTAGTAATCCTGCAATGCCGAATCGTCGGTCTTGATGTCATCTCGCAGTCTGTCATCCTTGCCGTGCGTGGCGGGTGAATACCCATCGAAGAAAAGTCGAGCATGTGCGATGACAAGATTCGTTTGAAACCACTTGGGCGCGAGCAGCTTGTCGATCAACCGGCGACTCAACGACGACACGCGGCGCTGGGCGAGCAAGTCGAGGTCGTCAATTGCGGGCGGTCCTTCGATCATTTGCATGATCTTTTTGTCTGCCTCGTTGTCTTCGTCTGCCCAAAGTTTGACCGCGCGGGCTCGGATAAAGGCCTCGGGATGGGTCAGGTCGTCGGTTTTCGGATTCTCGTGGCTGAAGATCTCGTCGGCCTGGCGCATGTAGCTGTCAGCGCTCACTTCGTCCAAATTGGTTTCCATTTTGACGAGTGTGGAGACGATGGCGGCAGGATCTTCGGCCACCTTCAATGCGCCTCGGTCGCAAAATATCTCGGTATACAAACCAAACAGCCGAGCACTGGCTAGGTGTGCCATTTGTGCGTTGGGGTCGTTCGTCAGCGCCGACAGAATTTGATCGGCGATCAAGAACTCGCCCTCCCAACCTTGCCACAGCAACAAGTGCGATAGCTCGTGGCCAAGCAAAGCTTGAATCTCCGCGTCGTTCAGTTTCGTCGCGATCGGCCCGTGAAGTACGACATGAGCTTCGTTGGGCAAATACGCAAGCGACGCGTTGTCACCAGACGGATTTTGTGCTTGATAAATCGTGATTGGAACGTCGAGGCCAAGTTTCTTCGCCGCCACATCGGCCGCTTCATAAAGCTTGGTTTGCGTTTCGCGCTCGACTCGATACGTCGACTTCAATAAATCGAACCGAACCGCGTCGGCTTGATCGTCGCGCACTCGATTGGACGAAAACCAATTCCATACATCCGCTTCTTCGGCCTTCAAGTAATCGCGAAGTGCCACGTGGTACGGCAGTGGATCGAGAGTTGATGGAGTTTCAGTTTCCGACATTTTTCTGGCGTGAACGTGACTTGCCGAGGGAAGAGCAAGTTTGAAGTGTACAATCTCGATGCGCGGCTTGCTTTTACCGCGTTGCGATTAGTCCGCGACTTTGACGTAAAGTGTCAGGGTGTGACTGGAGACTTCGTGTTCAACGCCTGGGATTCTCCCCAGAGGTTCGAACACAACCGAATCGGTCAGCGTCTCGCTCTTGATGTACTCCACATTCTCTTCGATCGCTTGGCGCAGTTCGTCGGAATTGGTGACGATGCCGACTTCGATTCGGTCGGTGAATTGACAGTCCATCTGCTTGCGGCGGTCTTGGATCAAGCGGACCACGTCGCGGGCGAGACCTTCGCGAATCAACTCGGGTGTCAGGTCGGTCGACAACACGACGACACAACCTGAGCCTTGTGCCGCGGCCCAGCCTTCTTTGGCTTTCAAGCGGATTTCGATTTCTTCCGAGGTGAGTTCGATCGTCTTGCCGACATCGAGCGCGATTTTTCCGTTCGATTCCATCTCAGCGAGCAACGCGCCGCCATCGGCCTCGGACAGGGCCTTCTTGACGGCGGGCATCAGTTTGCCGACGCGTGGGCCAAGAAGTTTGAAGTTGGGTTGCACTTGGTACGAGATGTATTCATCGGAATCCGACGTGTACTCGATTTGCTTGACATTCAGTTCGCTTTGCAGCAACTCGTCATGTTGCTCAAGCCACGCTTGATGCGACGTGTCGCCGAGGATCACTTCGACTTTGGCCAGCGGCTGCCGGACTTTTAACTTCGCTTCCATACGCGCGCTGCGGCCGAGCGATGCGATTTCACGAAGCAGGGTCATTTGTTCGCTCAGTTCATCGTTGATAACCGATGAATCCGCTACCGGATAGTCGCACAAGTGGACGCTTTCGGTCGCTCGATCGCCGAAAACGCCCGCCAGATTTTGCCACAACCTTTCGCCAAAGAACGGCGTGAACGGTGCAATTAGTTTGCTGGTCGTGACCAGGCACTCGTACAGGGTCCAGTAGGCGTCGAGTTTCTCTTGACTCCGTTTATCTTCGCCCCAAAATCTGTCACGGCTGCGGCGGACGTACCAGTTGCTCAGTGCATCCACGAAGCTGTTTAACGCGCCGCATGCGAGGAAGTTGTCGTAAGCGTCCATCCGTTGGACGACCGTTGCAACCGTTCGATTCAGTTCGCTGAGGACCCAGCGGTCGAGTTCCGCGCGATCGGCGATGGGCCGGTATCCTCCTGCCGAATCGAAGGAAGTCAGTTGGCCAGCTTCGCCCGCCAGCAACTCGGCAGGATCGAAGCCGTCGATGTTCGCGTAGATCACGAAGAAGCTGTAGCAGTTCCACAGACGCAGCAAGAACTCGGGGATGCTTTCCTTGATCGTGCGTTCGCTGTAGATGATCGAGTTCCAAGGCGCTTGGTTGGCGAAGAAATACCAACGCAGTGCATCGGCTCCGTAAGCGTTGAAAATCTCTTGTGGGCTGCGGTAGTTGCGTAGCCGTTTGGACATCTTGCCAACTCTTTTGACGTATTTCTTTCCGCACGCCTGGCGGGCTTCGTCTTCGGTCAGGAATCGCTTGTTGCTGTCCTTGGAATCTTCCCACCATTCGGCGAGCATCAGGCCGAGGACGATGCAGGTTTGGAACGGGTGCGGGTACGGCGTACTGGGTACTGAGTACTCGGTACTGGATGCGTCGTCGGTCGATTCGCTAAATAGCATCGTGCTGATGGCCATTTGGCTGTAGAACCAACCGCGTGTTTGATCGATTGCTTCGCTGATGAACTGAGCTGGGAACTGATCTTCAAAACGATCCTGATTTTGATGCGGATAGCCCCATTGGGCAAACGGCATCGCGCCGCTGTCGTACCAACAGTCGATCACTTCCGAGACGCGCCGCATCCGCGCGCCGTCGGCAAACGGCGAATCGTACGTCACTTCGTCGATGTACGGTTTGTGGACGCAGAGATCATCAGGCAACTCGGGGTTCTTCTTTTTTGCTTTCTCCCACACATCCCTGCCTTGCACGCCTGGCTTGGCGCACAGTTCTCCGTAGCTGGCGATGGCTTCCATTTGGCCGGTTTCGTTGCAGACCCAGATTGGAAGTGGTGTGCCCCAATAGCGCTCGCGCGACAAGGCCCAGTCGACGTTCGTCTCGAGGAAATTGCCCATCCGTCCGCTCTTGATATGGTCGGGCAACCAGTTGACTTGCTGGTTGTTGGCCAGCATGCGGTCTTTGAATTCGGTCGTGCGGATAAACCAACTTTCGCGCGGATACTGAATCAGCGCGTCGTCTTCCGCGCGCGGGCAGAACGGATAGTCGTGGATGTACTGCTCGCGGTGATAGAGGATGCCACGTTCTTTTAACTCGCGGGCGATGTCTTTGTCGGCTTCTTTGACCCAGCGGCCTTGGTAGTCCGGCGCTTCATCCGTGAATGTGCCGTCGGGCGCAACGGCGTTGATGAGTGGCGGTCCTTCGCCGTCGACAAATCGCTTTTGATCTTCGATCAACACTTCATAATCGACTTCGCCAAACGCGGGTGCTTGATGCACCACACCGCTGCCACTTTCGGTGGTGACAAAGTTGGCCGACAACACTCTCCACGCGACGTAATCCGTGCCGCCTTCGACGAGCGTTCCGGTCTTTTCGCCCTCGGTTCTGTAGTAGTAATCAAACGGCGGCGTGTAGCGTTTGCCAAGCAAGTCCGTACCTTTGCAGGTCGATTCAACGGTCAATTCATGTTTGACTTTTCCCGCGATCGTTTCGACGAGGTCTGTGGCGAGGATCAGTTTTTGGCTGGTTTCTGAGTCGACGACCGTGGCGTATTCGAGTTCCGGATGGACGGCCGCAAACTGGTTGCTGGCCAGCGTCCAGGGAGTCGTCGTCCAGACCAACAGCGACGTGTTGGGATCTTCGACCAGCGGAAAGCGAACGTAAACACTCGGATCGGCCACTTCGCGATAGCCTTCGCCCACTTCGCCGCTCGACAAGGCCGTTCCGCCTTGAGCCCACCACCAGACGATCTTGTGGCCTTGATAAAGCAGGCCGCGATCGAACAGATTTTTCAACGACCACCAGACGCTTTCGACGTAGCTTTGATGATATGTGACGTAGGCTTCGTCCAGGTGAATCCAAAAACCAAGTCGTTCGGTGAGGCGTTCCCATTCTTTCATGTAGCGCCAGACGCTTTGCTGGCACTTCTGGATGAACGGCTCGACGCCGAACGCTTCGATTTCTTCTTTCGAGTGGATGCCAATCTCTTTGCAGACCTCGACTTCGACCGGCAGTCCGTGTGTGTCCCAACCGCCTTTGCGTTCGCACAGCTCGCCGCGCATCGTGCGATAGCGCGGAAAGAGGTCTTTGATCGCGCGGGTCAAACAGTGTCCTGGATGCGGTAGGCCGTTCGCGGTCGGCGGACCTTCGTAAAAGACGAATTTCGGTTGTCCCGCTCGCTGTTCCAGCGATTTCTCATAAATGCCATGTTCTTTCCAGAAGGCAAGGATGTCTTCTTCTTGCTTGGGAAAATCAGCACCAGCGGAAACAGACGTGAACATGGGCGGGCTCGGATGCAATTGGGAAATCTGGAGAAACCAAGAGTAAACCACGCGAGGCGATTTATTTCAATTGCAGGACCCCGTGAGAAACTTGGATGTTCGCGCCAAGTGCTTTGTCAACTTTTGCTTTTGACTTTCATATCGTAGCGAAAGTCGCCAAGACTTTCGGCGATTCGCCACAAACCGAAACTCTTGGCGAGTTTCGCTACCCAAAGATCCGAGCCCTAACAAAAACCGAACGCGATCGCGTTCGGGCTCTTAAGACAACGGCTAATCTTCTTCCTTGTCTTCCTTCTCCTCAGCCGGCGCTGATTCGTCGTCGTCAAATTCGCCCGCGAACTCCGAATCGTCGATTTCTCCATCGTCCGCGGAATTTGCGTCGCCGAAATCCGCTTCGATGTCGTATTCGTCTTCAAGCTCTTCCTCGAAGTCATCGTCGAAGTCGTCGTCAAAATCTTCTTCGTCAAAGTCGTCGAATTTGTCTTCGGAGTCTTCGAAATCAGAGAGTTCACCGTCGCACCGCGAGTTTGTCCCGTGTGTTGTCTCGACGTCTTCTTCCTGAGGCAATTCTTCAATTGGCATTTCGGCAACCTTCGTCATGTCTGGAATCCCATGGTGGAAGTTTTCGACAAACGAGAATGGTTACGAATTAGACGAATCTTGTCAAGGAACGACAAGGTTGCCCGGCAAGAAAGAAAAAAGGGCAGAACCGAAGAGATGTGACCGGTTCTGCCCAACACGGGGGTGAGAAAGCCTAGGTTGGGGGGAAATCGAACTTTGTTGTGTTCGACTGCCCGTATCTGTAACGTAACTTGAAAACGCATCGAGTCAAAATAGAAACCTTAGCAAAAGTGTGCCGAACACCAAACTTTTGTGGATTGGGTTGACGCTTGTACCAGTCGGGCCGGTTACTCAGCGAAAGGTGTGCCAGGACCGGATCAACGCCTGTTCCACAAGGCTGTTTTAGTCAGAGTTGATCGGCGACGTTGCCGGGTTCAACGGCTGGAGGGTTGCCGGAGCGGCTGGCATGGACACCGCGTCGTCGATTCGCACCCGCTTTGACGGATCTGTCGGCGGCCGGTCCGGCACAATCAGTTTTCGGTACGACGCCAATTCCTGGTTCGTTGGATCGATGGCTTGCCAGACGTCGAGCACTTTTGAGGCAGACTCTTGATCCTCATGCGCCAACAACGTGACGGCAAGCCAACGCAGACAGATGATCTCGCGGCAACCCATGTCAAACGCCGTTTGTAAATACGGCCGTGCTCGGTTGAACTCCTGTCGCGAAGCGTGAATGGCTCCGCGCACCACGTCGCTCCATTGCTGACGATTGGCGGCGTCCAGCGGCAATTGCTCGACATGTTGTAGTGCTTCGCTTTCTCGCTTGTTTTTGATGTGAAGATCGATCAAGGCCCGCAGCAATCGGGATGATCGTGGCTGGCCGTCCAACGCCTGGTTGAGAATTGCACACGCCTCGTCGTCTTTGTTCTGAAGTTGCAGGGCGAGGTTGTAGCAGACGGCGGAGATGGCTCGTAGGTCATCCAAATGCCAGGTCTCCGGATTGACTTGGCCATAGCGAAAGGCAGTTTCGTAAGAGCGTGTCGCCAGATCCCAGCGGCCCATCGCCTGGAGATAGCCGCCCAGGGCACAAAGCAGTTGTCCGTCGAGCGGAAACACTTCCAGGGCGCTAAGGCAAACACGCAACTGGCTTTCATCACCGTCGTTGCTTTCCAGCGACGTCAGTAATCCGTAGTACGCCTCGAGCAACTCCGTCGAACCACGTTCGGCAGTCGAGATCGCTTCACGGTACAACTCCGTGGCACGCCCGCGATCGTCCAAATCTTGCCAGGCGTCGGCCAGCGTGACCAACAGGTGTGGCTGGCGCGAAGTTTCGTTGATCTCCAACTCAGCAAGCCGCAAGTTGCGATTGGCTCGGCTCGACTTGACCCGCTGGTCGTGCTCGCGATGCGTCCGTTGGATCGTCATCGGTGCGCCTTCGATTGTGATGTCCTGGTCGGCCAGAGATTCGTTGACGTCTTCTCGCACTCGTCCGGCGAAACGGACTTTCGGATGGTTTGGAATCAACCGCATTCGGCCGATTTGTTCGCCGGCGATGTTCGTCGCAGATTGTGGCACGTGGACCAACAGCATGTAAGCTTTCGCCGGGTCGGCATCAGCATCAATGTGTGCACGAAGCTGGTTCGCCATATCCTCACTCAATGTCTCTCCCGCGTCGAGCCACAAAATCCAATCTCCCGTGGTGTGCGAGAGGCAGTGATTCCGCGCGTCCGAAAAGTCGTCTCCCCAAGGATGCTTGATCAGCGTCACCGGGAATTGACTGGTAATCGTCATTGTCTCGTCGGTCGACCCGGTGTCGACAACGACGATCTCGTCGGCAATGGATCGGATCGACGCAAGCGTGTCGCCAATGGTTTGTGCGGCGTCTTTTGCGATAATCGCAACGGAAAGTCGCGTTGCCGAATCGGATGAATTGGACATCGTCGGAGCCTTTCGCGTGGGATTTTGGCATGGTTCAAAAAGGGGTCAGGTACCGTTGTGCAAAGCACCTTTCGGGCCGTTCCGGCAACGGTACCTGACCCCTTTTTGAACCATGCCGGATTTTGAGGCGACGAAGTCTATCGAGTCTGGCGAAACGAGAACAGCCGAATCCTTGGTGCTAGCGTGGAATTCGTAGCTTGCGGGAGATCAATCGCTTATACTTTGGCTGTAGGACGGATTG
>CAYFJO010000206.1:0-18104 GCA_964343305.1 uncultured Pirellulaceae bacterium
AACTGTCGCTGCAAGTGATCTTGACCAACAACAAAACCGGCCACGACTTTCCAACCGGACCGCTGGACATGCTGGAAAGTTGGATCGAACTCAAGGTAACTGACGCCGCTGACAACATCATTTATCACAGCGGCGACGTGGACGAGGATGGCGAGATCATGGATACTCAAGTCTGGTTCAAGGCGGACGGGTTTGACCGCCAAAGAAAGCTGATCGATCGCCATAATCTGTGGGACCTCGTGGGAGCCAGCTACAAGCGGACACTTTATCCAGGCGTGACGGACAGCGTCGCCGTACAGTTTCAATGCCCGTCGATGGCCCGTGGCCGACTGCTCCCAGGCGACGGCAAACCGGCGCCAGGAAAACGATCGCAGAAGTTCTCCGTACCCACGCCTGCCGAAACGGAGAACACAGAATTGACCGTGGAAGCGGTGCTGTGGTATCGCAAAGCCAATCCGGAGTTCCTCGACCGGGTTTACGGTAAATCGACCGGAGTTCGCTCGCCGATCAGCGAAATGACGCGGGCAACCACTCACATCGGGATTAATGGTGATGACGCAACGCCGTCTGAGTAAGCGCTATCGGCTGATGTTGCGATGGGGCGTGCCGTGCGTTTTGGCGGCGATCGTTCTCAGCTACGTTGCCTACGTGGGCAGCGCGCGAAAGGACCCTTCCGCACCGGATAAGGACGGTACGATCGGTGGCCTGACGAGCATTCTTGACCGTGACGTCTCCTCGGACATGGCTCGTTTCACGTTCGCTGACGTCACGAAAACGACCGGCATCGACTTCACGCATTTCCCGGCGACTCGCCGGTCGCTCTTGCCGGAAGACATGGGATCGGGACTGGCTTGGGGCGACTATGACAACGATGGCGACCCCGATTTGTTTTTGGTCAACTTTTGCGGTTCGATTCTTGACCCAGACGCCACGGAATCCGAAGACGGCCGTTGTGCCCTCTATCGCAACGACGGAAACCGCCGATTCACGGATGTATCGCGAGAAGCCGGCGTTGACCGGTCGCTGTTCGGCATGGCGGCGGCTTGGGGCGACTATGACAACGATGGCGACCTCGATTTGTACGTCACGGCCTACGGATCCAACGTGCTGTTTTGTAACAACGGCGACAGTTCATTCACCGATATGACCGATGTCGCTGGCGTGGGCGACGACCGATTCAGCGCCGGCTGCGCCTGGGGCGACTACGATCGGGATGGATGGATCGACCTTTACGTGTGTACCTACGTCCGCTTCGAATATCGCGAGCAGGACCGGACCCGCGCGCGGCGAAACCGCGACGAAGTGAACCCGTATACGATCAACCCGTCGTCGTATCCGGCCGCTGCGAACGTTCTTTACCACAACAACGGCGACGGCACGTTTACCGATGTGGCCGAGCAGGCCGGTGTGGCTGATCCGAAGGGCCGGTCGTTGGAAGCCGTCTGGTTCAACTTCGACGACGACGCGTGGATCGACTTGTACGTCGCCAACGACGTTTCCGCCAACGGCGTTTTTCGCAACAACGGCGACGGATCGTTTGAGGACGTGGGCGCAAAATCACTGGCGGCGGACTATCGCGGCGCGATGGGATTGGCGGTCGGCGACTACGAAAACGACGGCGATTTCGACCTCTTTGTGACCCATTGGGTCGCTCAGGAAAACGCATTTTTCACCAACATGTCGTCGGAATTCGCTTCGGAATCGGATGATGCTCAGCGGCTTCCCGTGATGTTTTCCGACGTCACGGATGCGGTGGGCTTGGGACAAGTGTCACTGCGGATGGTTGGCTGGGCCACGGGCTTCGCCGACTTTGACAATGACGGATATTTCGATCTTTGGGTCGTCAATGGCAGCACGTTGCAAAAGATGGACGATGCGACACGGCTCGTACCGCAACGGCCGCACGTCTTTCGTCAAGAATCTCCCCAGGGCTTTTTTGAGATCGGTCGGCACGCGTGCCCGCGATTGGGCGAACCGATCGTTGGCCGTGGCGGCGCGCACGCTGACTACGACGGCGACGGCAAACTGGATCTGGCCATGATGGTCCACTCGGGCGAACCGATCGTCCTGCGTAACACGTCGCCTGATGCGGGTCATTGGATTCGAATTCGCCTGCGGCAACACGGCGGCAACACGTTTGCGCTAGGGGCGCGTGTGGCGATCCGTACTGCGGAGCATGTCCAAACGGCTCAGGTAGGCGCGGACGGTTCGTATCTGTCTCAAAGCGCCACCGATTTGCACTTCGGACTGGCCGATGAGGAAACCGTGGACGAAATCATGATACGCTGGCCGGACGGAGCCGAGGATCAGTACAAGGCTGTCGCTTGCGACCAGGTCGTGGAATACTCGCACACGACAACGGCGAGCAGCCGCCAACCGATTGCCAAACAAAACGAGGGCAATCCGCAATAGATTGTTGATCAAGTTTTTTTAGACGCGCGTCTCTTCTTAGGCAACGTCGCGGTGACATCCTTGGCAAGCTCGGCAACGGTCAGCCCAGCCAGGGCTTGCAGAAAATCTTCCTCTAACGCGGTCAGCTTGCGTTGGATGGAACAACGGCCCATGACGGGACACTCGTCCTCGAGCGACAAACCACAGCGGTTCGTTTCGATCCCTTCCAGCAATTCAACGACATCGCGAACCGTAATCTCGTCGGCCGCCCGTCCGAGAGAATAACCGCCCGCAATGCCGCGGTGGCTGCGTAACAGTCTTCCACGTGCCAACCGCTGAACAACGTTGGACAGGTACGTTTCCGACGCGCTGGGCCAAATCGTCGACATCCATCCGGCCAATTCAGGGAGCGTTGTCAACTCACCCGCCGGTTTCGTTGCCACATAGGCCAAAGCGTGAATTCCATAGCTGAAACGCTGCGAAAAGAATTGTCCGGTTGCCACGACATCGAGCCTTTCGAATGCACAATAACTAAGGGGAACCTCTAAACACTCAACGTAGCACAGGCTGCCAGCCTGTTTGAAATACTGAAAAACAGGCTGGCAGCCTGTGCTACGGGTTTCCCTAAGGTAAATACGGTAAAGTCAACTAGCTTAGAGTAGTTTATTCAATTTACACTTCATAACAACTCCTTCCTTAAATGCGTCAATCGAGCAAGCACAGTGGACTTTGCCGGCTGAACACATTTCCGTGTCAGCGGCACGCCGCCGCGTATTCGGCTAATGCGCGAACATTCTCCAGCGGTGTGTCGCGGGGAACTTCACACCCGGCGCCAACGATGTACTGGTCGCCGGCCTGGCGATGGCACTCGGCAATCGACGCGGTAACCGATTCGGGGCTGGCGTTGCGTAATGCCCTGACTGGATCGATGTTGCCCAACAGAATCTGATTCGGCCCCATTGCTTCGCGTGCCATACCGACAGGCGTGAAATAATCCAAATCGACGATCTCGCACCCCAACCGGCCCATGCCTTCGACGATCGAACTCGTATTGCCACAAATGTGCAGCCGGACGCGGGCTCCCATGGCGTGGATTCCGTCCACAAGTTTCTTCTCGTAGGGCCAGACAAACTCTTCATAGAGCTTCGGGCCGATTAAGGACGCGGCGGCATCGCCGATTCCAATGATGTCCGCGCCCGCGCTGACCTGAGCCTGCGCGTAACGTAACTCCATTTCCACAACGAAATCGAACAGGCAGCGCACAAACGCGGGATCATCGTAGAAGTCGAGCATCAAGGTGTTGATACCTCGCAAATCCGCCCCTTCGGCGCAAGGTCCTTCCACCCAGCCCATCATGGCTTTCTCGTCACCCACTCTCTCTTTCATCAGTGCTAGGGATTTGACGGCGGCATGCATTCTGCCGCCACCAAGCGGGTCGGGGACCTTCAATCGGGCCAGCGCTGCCTTGTCAGCCAGCAAGGCATCGCTTTCGATGATCGCCGCGGGCTGGTCTTCATAGAACTCGACATGAGCCCCGCAATCACAGGCCTCTCGGGCGGGATCGGACATGTTGCAGACGATATCAAAATCGAACTGTTCCGCCGTCCGAATCTGAGCCTCGGCCAACACGCGAAAGTCTTTGACGTACTCGCCATATTTGACCCCGATCTGGCCGGCGCAGAACATCATCACGACCGGCATCAACGGCAGTCGATCCACCGGTTCGTTTTCCAAGAACGCAAGAACTCGTTCGCGACCGTTCATCCACTCCTCGGCTGTTTCTTTCTGTCTTATCTTCGCATGGCACAATTGTGAAGTTCGCACCGGTCACAGGGCGAACCAAACTCCTCAACCTCTTCGACGGGACCCAGCCCGATCAAGCCCGACACGGATTTCAGCGGACACATTAAGCAACCGGGCATCAAGGTAACGCCAATGTTCTCTCCATCGAATAGCGAAAATAATTTGGTTTGTTCGGTCAACGACATTCCACAATATCCCGGACTGTAGGGTAACGTCGGGGCATGCCACGCGGGGTCAGCTTGCTCGCGCAGTTGGTCGATGACCGCGGTTTCCGCCGCCTCGGCACGTTCAGCGCCAACCGCATTGACGACCATGGCCGCCAGATCGTCATCTTCGTCCATCAACTCGCTTGCAAGATTCTCCACGTTCGGTCCGGCTGTGGCAATGAACGCCGCCACACGCCTCGCGGCTCCGAGGAATTCGCCGATGGCTCCGTGAAACTCGATAACTCCCCGATCGGTTCGCAGACGGAGCCGGCGCCTGTCCTTTTCAACGACCGGCAAGACCACGTAGATCGCACGCGGAGTCGCCAACCGGTCGGCCTCTTCGATCCAGCGATCCAGGATGCCTTGAAGCGGAGCATTTGGCTCAGCACCAGTCGGGTAGCCGAGATAACGCAGCACTTCTCCCCGGTCGATGGCGGCGTCCACCCGATCGATGATCCGAGGTTGCTGTTCCGAGAGACCGCTTAACGACTGCTGCATCACCAACGATGTTCTCCACGAATTATGCCCGCCGAACGTCTGTCGCCGCGAATCTGGCAGGAGCTAATACTAGACACACTTTGTTTACGTTATATAGAATGCACGTCGAATTCAAGGTAACGACTCTGATCACCCCCTTTGAAGGGAACGAATCATCATGAAAGAAATTGGCGTAGGTGTCATTGGTTGCGGTTTCGTCGGTCGTGGGGCCCACGTTCCTGCGTTCAGCGCAATTGACGGTGCCCGGCTGGTCGCGGTGGCCGACCCTGACTCCAAACGAAGAAACAAAGCGGCGAAGAAGTATGAAGTCCAGACGAACTACGAGGACTACGTCGATCTGGTCAAGGATCCCGATGTAGACGCCGTCGTGGTCGCCGTGCCCACTCCATTGCACGCCAAGGCAGCATTGGCGGCGATCGAGGCCGGCAAGCACGTGTTGTGCGAGATGCCGCTGGCTGCGAGTTTGGAAGAGGCTGACCAGATGATCGAGGCGGCCAATCGGCAAGGCGTCTTTTTGATGCCGGGCCTGACGTTTCGTTTCACGCCAAACTTTGTCAAAGCGAAAGAGATGCTCGACACGGGTGCTATCGGGAGTCCCGCCGCCGTCCTCTATCGGGAGTTCATTCCGGCAAGCGACTTGGCTGGTCAGTGGCCGAGTGCATCTTGGATGTGGAAGGTCGAGGAAAGTGGGGGACCGCTGTACACACTGGCCGTCTGGTCGATCGACCTACTACGTTGGTTGTTTGACACCGAGATTGAAGACGTCAGCGCCGCCGTCAAATACACGGTGCTTGATAGGTTCGGCGGGACGCTCGGCTATGACGCATGCGCTGCATTGAAGCTGGCCAACGGAGTGGTCGGGAGCCTGCAGTACAGCGGCAGCGTTACCCACTCGGCGTCGAGTTCTGCTCTCGAAATCGTCGGCGACTCGACTCATGTGATCAACGCTGCGGGCAACGACAAGGTAACGCTGTTCGGCGAGGATCCCATGAAGACGGAGTGGGATGTGAAACAGCCTGGCGCTGGGATGTGGGGCCACTTGCAGCAAGACGAGTACTTCGTTCAGTGCATTCGCGAGGGCCAGGCACCGGATATCACACCGAGCGACGGACGCAAGGCAATGGAGATTGCCCTCAAAATCGCTAAGTCCCACGAACGGACATGACCAACGCCAAGGGGCCACGAAGCGGTGGTAGAAGAGATAACCGGCGTGAAGCGCTAATTCATGCGGCGGGACTACGAACCTCGTTTAGTCTTGAGGGATTACTGCAACGTTGAACCAATAAGAGTTGATTTCCTCGGCGATTTTGTTGACAAGATCCTTGAATTCCAGCGGTTTGGTCACTAGCAGGATTTCGCGGACTGTGCTCATGGGTCTCGTGCCACGGCTGGGGCAGCCGTGACACAGTCTTGGTCTTGCTTCATTCGTCAAACTGGAATCGTGAATTTGAAAACGCTGCCGCTGCCGGGCTCCGACTCGACCCAAATGCGGCCGTTGTGGACTTCGACAATCTTTTTGCAGATTGCCAGGCCAATGCCAGTTCCGTCGTACTTGGCCCTTCCGTGAAGCCGTTTGAAGATTTCGAAAACTCGCCTCAACTGTTTGTCGGCAATTCCGATTCCGTTGTCGCGAATGTGGAACGTCCACTCACCCTCACCTTGGTGCGCACACACATGGACTTTTGGCGCCGCATCCCCACGGAACTTGACGGCGTTGCCGATCAGGTTTTGAAACAGTTGGCTGAATTGCAGTTGGTTAACCACCAGCGTCGGGAGTTGGTCGCAGGTGACGTTTGCGCCAGACTCATCGATCGCTGTTTGCAGGTTGGCGACCGCGCGATGAAAGGCAGCATTAAGGTCGGCTGGCTCGGTGGATTCTTCGTCGCGCCGCACGCGCGAGTAAGCCAAAAGGTCTTCGATTAGCTTTTGCATCCGATACGTGCCGTTGATCGCTCTTGCGATCCATTGGTCGGCCTGATCGTCGAGTTTGCTGTCGTACTCCTGTTGCAAGAGTTGACAGAAATTCGACACGGCACGCAGCGGCTCTTGCAGGTCGTGGGAGACGACGTACGCAAAACGCTCAAGCTCTTCGTTCGACCGTTCTAGCTCGTCGGCGTGTTTCGCTCGTTCTTCGGCTTGTTCGCGCCGCCACTCGGCGTCGCGCAATGCCATTTCGTGCTGGTGGGCACGCTGGTTGATGGAATTCACGTGACGTATCGTTCGCACTCGCCGCGCCAGCGCTTTGACGTGGGCGACGACGATCTCCATTTCCCGCATTTTGCTCACGAAATCGTCGGCCCCGGCTTCGAACGATTGCATCGGCAGTGCTGTGTTTTCGCGGCCGGTGATGACAAGCAGACCCAGTTGTTTTTGTTTTTCGTCGGCCCACATGCGAGCCCGGCGGCAGACCTCGAATCCGTCCACGTCTGGCATGACAATGTCGACGACGCCTACGTCGAATGGCTGCTCGTTTAGCAGGCGGATTGCTTCTTCGGCGGAAGTCACGCCTGTGACTTGTAACTCTTCTTTCTCCAGCGCTTTGCAGAGTTGATGGAGATATGTCTGGCTGTCGTCGACCACGAGGACTCGCGCCCCGCGCAGGAAGACGCCGCGTGCCTCGGCGTCGCGTTCGATCGCTTGCACGGGGAGCATGGTCTTGAGCAATCGATCGATGACCGCAAGCAGTTCTTCATTCGGACTGTCTTTGGAAAGAAATGCATCGGCACCGGCTTCGAGCGCTTCGATGTGATCGCGGTCTTTAGCGCTGCCCGTCAAGATCAACACAGGGACGAGCTGCAAGGCGATATCATTCTTGAGCCGCTGGCAGATTTCCAACCCCGTATCCTCGTCCAGGTATTGGTCGAGGATGACCAGATCGGGGGCTGTTTCCAGACAATGTTCGAAGGCCTCGGCTGCCGTTGCCGCATAAGTGAATCGGTGCCCTGCGCGTTCCAGAAGCCGCTGATAGATTGCAGCCTGCGTGGCACTGTCGTCGACAACCAGAATGTGACTCATTTGGATTCTTGATTTTCGATTTTTGATTCTTGATTTGTTCCAACTTCCGTTTCAATCGCAAATCGCAAATCCAAAATCGAAAACTACTGAGCCAGCCGCCTTCTGGCTATTTGGGAAAGGATTACGGCGATCTCGCCCGGGCTCGTTTCGTGCCCAGCAGCGCCGAGCTTCTTCGCTGCCTTCGGCATACCATAAATCATACACGACGCTTCGTTTTGGATCAGTGTTTGACCTCCCGCCTGCTTCAATTCCAAAAGCCCTTTTGCACCGTCGTCGCCCATTCCTGTTAGTTGCACGCCAACGGCGTCCGCGCCGAGGTGCCTGGCAAGCGAAGCGAATAACGGGTTTCCCGATGGGCAATGGATGTCGGTGGATGTCTTGGGATCTAGCTTAATGCGTCTGCGGCTACCAAGGGTCAGATGATGTCCTGGCGGTGCGAGCCATACACCTGGTTCGAGCCGTTGATCGTTGCTGGCAATCCGAACAGGTTGCCCAGTTCTACCCGCCAACCAGGTGGCGAACCCTTCGGCAAATGGTTCAGAGATATGTTGGACTAAGAGAATCGGAATCGGATTCGCATCTGGTAGTGATGAGAGGATTTCGACAAGCACTGGTGGTCCACCAGTCGACGCGCAGATCCCCACAACTTCAACGGTGGTTTGGGATTTTCGATTTGGGATCTTAGGTCTTGTTTTCGTCCGAGTCGGATCATGGATGCGGCGAACGTTTGCTTGGGACGCGGCAAGAATCGCGTCGCGCAGTTCGGGGCCGATCTTCTTCAAATGCAACAACGCTGCCCCTTTCGGTTTTTGTACAATCGAGACGGCACCCGCCTCAAGTGCCGCCAGGCCGTGGTCAATGTCGCGCTTCTGCAATGTAGCGCTGACGATGACAATCGGTACGGGGCACTGACTCATGATTTGCCGAGTCGCCTCAATGCCATCCATCTTGGGCATATGCACATCCATCAGCACCACATCGGGTTGGTGTTCCTTCACCATCTCGACAGCACGGCTTCCGTCACGCGCTTCACCGACAACGGCAAATTCGTTGTCGGATTCCAAAACCTTGTGCAAGATTTCGCGCTGCGTAACCGAGTCTTCGACGATCAAAATTCGGATCATTTTGGATTTTGGGTTTGCGATTTGTTGTTGGCGGCCTGTTTAATCTGCGACGTAACCGAACTCGTATTTACGCTCACTTCAGCAGGTGAAGTTGTACCCGCGCGTCGCCAAACGATGGCCGTTGAAGCAGCGATCAATTCTTGACGCAATGTCAGCGTGATCTATTGACGGTGCAGCACGTCCCGTCCTTCTGGCTTTGCGATGACTGACACTGCTCCGGTATCAAACGCTTTCATTCCGTGGTCAACGTCCCGTTCTTTTAACGTCGAACTGGCGATCACAATGGGCACTGAGTGCTCGCTCATAATGGCTCTCGTTGCTTCGATCCCATCCATGTCCGGCATGTGAATGTCCATCAACACAACATCGGGATCGGTTTTTCTCACCAACTCAACGGCTTTGCGACCATCTTCCGCCTCACCGACGACGGTGAACTGATCATCCTTCACAAGAGCCCGCTTAATGACCACTTGCTGCGTGATTGAGTCGTCGACAAGTAGCACTCGATTCATGGCTTCACACAAACTGTTTGACAATTTCCAGTAGTCCTTCGCCCTCGAAAGTTGATTTTACGACGTACGCGTCTGCACCTGCTTTGAGTCCTTCGCGGCGGTCTTCCTCTTTTTCCATTCCGGTGACTAATAGCACTGGCAGGCCAAACTGCAACTTGACCTGGTGCGTGAGTTCGAGGCCGTTCATGCGTGGCATCTGGACGTCGCTGACGACCAGATCGACTGGCTGGCGACGCAACCGTTCCAGCGCATCTACTCCGTCGGATGCCGTTCTCACAGAGTAGCCCGCGGCAGCAAGAACGTTGCGGACAATGGTACGGGTTGTTGGCGAATCGTCGACGACCAGGACGCGCGCGGCAGACTTCTTTGGCTCAGCCGCCACTTGTCGCCCCGTTCGTCGAGGTCGAAGTGCCGCACTGGCCAGGTCCAACACCACCTGCACCGAACCGTCAGGCCGAACGGTTCCGCCGACAATGCCGGTCATCCCGGTCAGCGGGAAACCCAGCGGTTTGAGAATCACTTCCGACTCGTCTTCGGTATCGTCCACGCCGACGGCCAGGCGTTTGCCTTCGTGCGAAGTAAGAACGTAGGGCATCGCGCGACCGTTTCCACGGGAACTGCCGCCTAATGACCCAACAAGTTCCGCCAGCGTTACCCAGGGCACGGGATTATCGTCGATCGTTAGAATCAAGCTGCCTTCGAGTTCACGCAGTTCATCGGGATGAACCCTTGCCGTCCGCACAATCGACGAGCTGGGGATGCCGTAGTATTGACCGCCACTGGTGACGGTCAGAATCCGCACCGTCGAAATCGTGACGGGCACAGCGATGACAAATGTCGTGCCGTCCGACGAACTGCTTTCTAACTCGACTGTGCCGTGCAGGCGGCGCACCGTATCGTAAACAACATCCATACCGACGCCACGACCGGAAATTTCGTCTGCTTGGGACGCAGTTGTGAAGCCCGCACGAAACAAATACGCCGTGAGTTCTCGTTCACCCAGTTCAGCGATTTCGGACTCCTCAAATTCACCGCTTTCGCGCACCCGCTGGCGAATTTTCTCAAAGTCAATGCCGCGACCGTCGTCAATGACGTAAATGTGAACTCGGTCGCCGCGTCGCTGCGCGCGTAACTGAATGCAACCTTCGGCTGGCTTCTTGGCTTTCTTTCGCTCTTTCGCGCTTTCTATGCCGTGGTGAGCCGCGTTGCGGATCATGTGCAACAGCGGGTCCTTCAATGCCTCAATCACGGCCTTGTCGAGCAGAACGGTGCCCACGTCAACTTCGTATCGGATCGACTTGTCTAGCGATTGTGCCAGGTCGCGCACCGCCCGCCGTAAGGATTCGGCCAACATCGACAATGGCAACAACCTCGCTTCCTGAATGTCCCCTTCCAGCGACTCAAGCAACAGTTCCTCGCGAACTCGCTTGTTGTGCAAATCGGCTTGAATTCGCTCAAGGAGATTTCCGATTTCCGATTTCCAATTTTCGATTTCTTCCTCTTCAACCGGCAATTGGCATTTGGCAATTGCCAATTCCATTTGTTGGGCGTGCAAATCCGCGGACCGCTGCGAAATCCGAAGTTCACCAGCCAGACTGAGCATACGATCGAGCCGATCTGAGCCGACACGAACCGTGAAGGGATTTTCGATTTCCGAGTCTTGATTTTCGATTTGTTTGTCTTCAATCGCCAATTGGCTATTGGAAGTCGGCAATTGCTCGGATTGCCACTGCTCAAATGCCTTGCGCAACTCGTCGAACAGACCCAGACCTTGTTCTACGGCTTCGGAAGTCACAGCATCGGCGTTCTCGCGGAACTCGTCGAGCGTGTCTTCCAATACTTGTGCGCACTGCTGCACATCAACCACCTCGACTGCGCGCGATGCTCCTTTCAAACCATGAGCGTGGCGGAACAGAATCTTGATGATCGACGCGCGAGCGTCAACCGAATCTGCCGTTTCAAGATCGAGGAATCCCTTCTCCAACGCAGCCAGATGCTCGCTGGCCTCTTGGCGAAACAGGTCGATGATTTGATCAATGTCGAACATAAAGGTATACCGATTTGCGATTTCGGAGTTCCAATTTGACTTCAATCCAAAATCGAAAATCCCCTACACTTTGAATTTCTGCATGGTTTCGTTCAACGTTCCAATCTGTCTTTCGATGTCGGTGATCGACTTTTGGGTTTGTTCGGCACTGGCGACAGTCTCCGTGGTAGCGGCTTCTATTTCCGTCAGACCCGTGACTAGTTCGGCGATGCCTTCTTCTTGTTGCTTGACACCGCCCGCGAACTGTGTCATGGCGTCGGCTGTCTGGCCAAATGCGGCCACCATCTGCTCGAATTGATCGGCCATCGTCCGCACCTGTTCGGCCGTTTCGTCCGACTGACGGCTTCCCTGCTCGATCCGGTCCACGACCACTTGCAGCGACCGTTGCGTATCGCCGATCAGCAACGCAATGTTGCCGGCGGCGGCTTTTGACTGGTTGGCCAATTCACGCACCTGGGTGGCCACGACGGCAAACCCTTTGCCCTCTTCGCCCGCGCGGGCGGCCTCGATCGAGGCGTTCAAGGCCAGCAGTTTCGTCTGCTCGGCAATCTCGTTCACCGTGTCAGTGATGTCCGTGATCCGCTGCATCTGGTCGGCGAATTGCAACACCGTCTCGCCCGCCGCGCGAGCACTGTCGCGGGCGGCTTCCGTTTGTTCGGCGGATTGCTGGGCCTGCGTGCGCCCCTGTGTGGCTTGCTCGGCCGTTTCTCCGGCTGCCTCTTGAACGGCCCGCGCGCGGTCGCCAAACTCTTGGATCGTGGCCTTAAACTCCTCGGCCGTGCTGGAGATTTGATTGATCGACGTGGATGACTCGGTCAGGCTGGTGAGCTGCTGTTGTGACGCGGTGGCGATTTCCTGGGTCGCGGTCTGCAACTGGTTCGTCAGCTCTTGGTTTTGGCCAATAAGTTCCTTCAGTGCACCCGCCATCCGATTGAATGCCGCAGCAAGTTGGCCCGATTCGTCCAACGATTCCGCCAATTGGGGACGAGTCAGGTCCCCTGCGGCAATTGCGGAACACTCGCTCAGAAGATCGGACAAAGGCCGTGTCACACCGCGAGTCACAAAGAAGCCCAACACGCCGCTGGTGATGACCCCGACAAACAGCAAAACCCACTCGATCCTGTTCAGCGTGGACGTCAACTGCACGACGGCGGCACGATTGCTTTGGACCTTTGGCTCCAGCTTGTTCAACAATTCATCCAGAGTTTGCTGAACGATCAGTGCCCGCGGCGCCGCATTGTCGCGCAATCCGGCATTGGCCACGTTCCAGTCCTTTCCCTCTCGCAGAGTGAACATCTGCGGCGGTACTGGCTCGAACTCGCCGCGCAATGTCTTCAGTTGTCGCCATTGGGTAGACTGTTCTCCCATCAGCAGCACGATCTGCGCCTCGATCTCGTCGTAGGCCGTTTGGTTCGTCTGCCACTGTTGTTCAAATTGCTGTTTGTACGTCTCATCGGCGGAGAGCAGATAGGCGCGGATGTTAGCCAGGCCCAGGGAGAACGAGCCGCGAAAATTGGCCATGCTGATCAGCAATGGCCTGCGTTGGTCTGATGCTTCCAACATTGCTTCCTCGTCGATAATGGCCGTGATGGCCGCGACAATCTGTGCGGCCTTTGGCGCCGCCTGCGTCAAAAGTATGTTGTGGGCTGGAATGTTCTCATCGGTATTGGCAACGTCCTCGACCTCTTGCTGGTATTTCTTCAGTTCCGTCAGATTGGTCTGGACTGTCTGGATTTGCTCGCGTTGTGTCTGGTTACCTGACTCACTGACTAGTTCCTTGAGCTTCGTAAGCGATGGTTCGATTTGTTCGGACCAGGCCGCCGCGCGTTCGGCCTTGAAGCGGTCATTTTCGAGCAACATCCACCCACGCAAGCCGGCCAGCGAATAGTTAACACCGTTGAGGATTCTCACACTGTGCTCGGCAGTCGGAGAATCTTGGTTGACGAACTGGTCGGTCGCGTTGCTGATGCGATACACCTGCACGAGTGTGACCATCACCGCCACCACGAGGACGAGTGTGATCAGGACATATCCAGCGCCGATTTTCATGCCCATTCTTAGATTCTTAAACATCGTTTTGGCTCTCACTGTTGTGAAGTGGCTGGTATTGGGTCTTGCCTATCTCGTAGTGCAAAATGGTCTCACCTACTGAGCGGAGTTCGGCTCAGCGACGACCGAACATTGCAATCAAGAATCGGCCATTCTTTCACTTTTCAGGATTTCGTCGACTCTCAAAATCAGTCGGTTTTCGTCGTACACGCCCACAACCCACTCTGGTAGAACTTCGGTGGACAGTTCAGGCGCGGATTTCACGTGGTCGAGCGGGGCAGTATACAATTCTTCCACCTCGCCCACCAAGATCCCAATTCGCCGCCCCGCCGCCTCGACGACCACACACACTCGTTCGTCGATCAGTCCCGACTCGGCGATCCCAAACAGTTTTACCAGATCGACGAGCGAGATGATCGCCCCGCGCCAGTGAATCACACTGGGGATGAACCGCGGGGCACCCGGCACCGGAGTGTAATCGCTGAGCGGTTGGACTTCGATGATGTCTGAAACCGCAATGCCGTACCGCTGAGGCCCGTGGCAAAACGCCAAAAAAGATATCTGCGGACCCGCCGGTTTGCCTTTTCCGATTCGCCCGCGCAGCACCTTGGCCCGCTCCGCCAGCCTTTTGGCCAGCGCCTCTGGGTCAACTTTGCCGTGATCCTCGCTGTGCATCTCGTCGATGCGCTGTCGAAGCCGGACAAAAATGTCATCGGTATCTTCGATTTTCGATTTTGGATTTTCGATTTGTTCTGGTTGTTCGGTCACGCTACTCGTTCCAAAACGATCGAGCGTTGGTCGAAGTTGATTTCCAACCGATAACGTCGCAACAAGTGAGTGCCAATGAGAATATCATTTCCTGACGAAACTAAACCGTTAGTCCTTTTTTTGAATCTTATTTTCGCCCCCACTGAGCTCTGCTCAGTGGGGGCGCATGATTTTGTACTTTCCGTCAAAACTAATCATTCCGTCCACCGAGCAGAACTCGGCGGGGCAGCTCTGTGATTCTGTTTTGGACGTTAGTGCAAAATCATCGCTTCCACCGAACAGAGTTCGGTGGGGAGCCGAAAACGGTTGTTGGGTTCCTAGTAGTGCAAAGTCGTGCTCCCACCGAGCAGATCTCGGCGGAGAGGCAAATCACAAATCTCAATGCAAAAATTGCAAATCTAAAATCGGCAATCCCTACACTTTGAACCGTTGCATGGTTTCGTTTAACGTGCCGATCTGTTGGTCGATCTCGGTGATCGACTTTTGGGTTTGTTCGGCCGAGGCCGAGGTTTCCTTGGACGCGCTTTCAACTTCCGTCAGGCCCGCGACCAACTCGGTGATGCCTTCCTCTTGCTGTTGAGCGCCGCCGGCGATTTGCGTCATGGCGTCGGCGGTCTGGGCGAATGCGGCAACCATCTCGTCGAATTGGTCGGCCATCGTTTTCACCATCGTGGCCGTTTCGTCCGATTGGCGGCTTCCTTGTTCGATGCGGTCGACAACCGACTGAAGCGAACGTTGCGTGTCACCGATCAGCGTCGAAATGTTGCCGGCGGCGGCTTTTGACTGGTTGGCCAATTCGCGGACCTGCGTGGCCACGACCGCAAACCCTTTGCCTTCTTCGCCAGCACGGGCGGCCTCGATCGAGGCGTTCAAGGCCAGCAGTTTCGTTTGCTCGGCAATCTCGTTGACCGTGTCAGTAATATCCGTAATCCGCTGCATCTGGTCGGCAAATTGCAGCACCGTCTCGCCCGCGGCACGGGCATCGTCGCGCACGGCTTCTGCTTGCTGGGCAGACTGCTGGGCCAGCGTGCGCCCTTCGCTGGCTTGCTTGGCCGTTTCTCCCGACGCCTCTTGAACCGATCGCGCGCGGTCGGCGAACTCCTGGATTGTCGTCTTGAACTCCTCGGCCGTCGAGGAGATTTGATTGAGCGACGTGACCGACTCGTTCAGGCTGGCAAGCTGCTGCTGCGACGACGTGTTGATCTCCTGGGTCGCCGTGCTCAACTGGCTCGTTAGCTCCTGGTTTTGACGGAGCAGTTCCTTCAGTGAACCGACCATCTTGTTCAATGCGGTTGCGATTTGACCCATGTCATCGGACGATTCTTTCAATTCCTGCTGCGTCAAATCTCCCTCGGCAACCGCCGCGGCAGTTTCGGCAATCTGCGCGACGGCTCGCTTCTGGTCGCTGACATCGGTGGCGTATTTGACGACCTTCACCGGCTGGCCGTCGATCAGGATCGGCGTGGAGCTGGCCTGCAGCCAAACGGCCTGGCCGCCCTTGCCGATGCGTTGGAACTCGCCCGCTTGATGCTCGCCTCGATTTAGTCGTTCCCAGAACTCGTGGTACTCGGCGCTGCGAGCGTACTCTGGGTCGACGAACATGCTGTGGTGTTTGCCCTCGCATTCCCCAAGGGTGTATCCGATGGCACTCAGGAAACTGTCGTTCGCCGTGATGATCGTCCCGTCCATGTTAAATTCGATCACCGCTTGCGTGCGGTTGATGGCAGCAATCTGGCCCTCGAAGTCTGCATTCCTCAGCGTTTGCTCAGTAATGTCGGTGGCGAATTTGACGACCTTTACCGGTTGGCCGTCGATCAGAATCGGTGTGTAACTGGCCAGCAGCCGAACTTCCCGGCCGCCCTTGCCGATGCGATTAAACTCACCCGCCTGGTGCTTGCCCCGATTCAGTTGCTCCCAGAACGTGCGGTACTCGGCACTCTGGCGGAATTCGGTTGTCACAAAAATACTGTGGTGCTTGCCCTGGATTTCATCAAGCGAGTAGCCCATGGCGTCCAGAAAATTGTCGTTGGCCGTGATGATCGTGCCGTCCAGTTCGAACTCGATCACCGCCTGGGTTTTGTTGATGGCGGCAACCTGCCCTTCGAAGTTCGCACTTAGCTGCTGCCGTTCACTGAAGTCCCGTGTGACACTTCGAGAAACTTGTCTGCCGGTGATAGACACCGCCACCACAGCCACGATGGTGCCAAGGATGGTGAAGACATAGGTGAGTGTGGCCCAGAAACTAGCCGCACTCTCGCGACTCTCAAGCAGCGTCTCCTCGGCGTTAGTCATCTCGCGCACGACACCACGCATGTCGTCCATGATCTTTTTTCCCTCGTCTGATTTTACGAGTGCAAGTGCCTCATCGGGCGTGCCGGCGTCGTGCAAGTCGATTGTTTGTTTG
Organism: uncultured Pirellulaceae bacterium; assembly: GCA_964343305.1. Taxonomy (GTDB): domain Bacteria; phylum Planctomycetota; class Planctomycetia; order Pirellulales; family Pirellulaceae; genus CAYFJO01. Next base: position 16,818 of record CAYFJO010000206.1, read on the forward strand.
AGTTCTGCCAGTTTTGCTACGATCAAATCAACAAGGTTCTTTTCGCCATATTGCATATCCGAATGAGGGTTTTGATGATTGGGCGTTAGTTTGCTCACATCGCCTATCCGCTCCTGTTGGTCTTTATTATCCGCCGTCCGCTGTTGCAACTCAACAATGACAATAGGAATCGCATTCAGCGCATCGTTGTACGGGTCCAAATATGACTTGTTGCTGGTCAGCAGATAGCCCCGCTGGCCGATTTCGGTGTCCTGCAACTCCGACAACAGCGATTCCAAATCGGCGAGCACCTGATGGGTATGGGTCACCCAATACGTGTTTTTCTGAAGGTTGTACGAGTTGAGGCCGGACACCAAGGCGATGACGACCAGAATGGACAGTGCCAGCCCAAATCCGCGAATGATTTTTTTCCCGATGTCCATTATGTGCTCCATTTGCGATTTGCGATTTTGTTGGTCTTCCGATTCATCCAACCGAAAATCGCAAATCAAAAACTCGTTAGTCGTTCGTCTTGCAGTATCTGGTCGATGCGCAGAATCAAACGGTTTTCGTCAAACACGCCGATGACCCACTCTGGCGGCACTTCGGTGGGCAGTTCCGGCGCGGGTTTCACTTGGTCAAGCGGGGCGGTGTACAACTCTTCCACTTCACCCGCCAAGATGCCGACGCGCCGGCCCGCCGCCTCGACGATCAGACACGCTCGTTCGTCGATCAGTCCCGACTCGACGATCCCAAACAGTTTTACCAGATCGACGAGGGAAATGATGGCGCCTCGCCAATGAATCACGCCGGCGATAAACGGCGGCGCCCTCGGCACGGGAGTGTAATCGCTGAGCGGTTGGACTTCGATGATGTCGGAAACCGGAATGCCATACTTCTGTGGTCCGTGGCAAAACGCTAAGAAAGATATCTGCGGACCCGCTGGTTCACCTTTCCCGATTCGCCCCCGCAGCACTTTGGCCCGATCCGCCAGTTTCTTGGCCAACGCCTCTGGATCAACTTCGCTGCGATCGTCGCCGCGCATCTCGTCGATGCGCTGTCGAAGCCGGACAAAAACGTCGTCGGCATTTTCGATTTGTGGTTGTTGTTCGCTCATCGTATGCGTCCATTCGTTGAACCGCAGTGGCCAATGGAAGCTGCTGAAAAAGTACAAGGGGTTTGTGGTAGTCTTTTTTGAGGTGGATGGGAATAATGAAACCGACAGACGGACGTATTGCTCATCCCCTTACTCCGATCTCACATTCCGCACATCTTGGATTGGTAATTCTGTATTTTCTTTGTGCTCAC
>CAYFJO010000207.1:0-17959 GCA_964343305.1 uncultured Pirellulaceae bacterium
CTGCATGGGGTCTGCATGGGGTCTGCATGGGGTCGGGGGGGTGCATGGGGTCAGACCCTGTTTTACGGGAATGCGGGAATGGCGGGAATGGGGTCAGGTCTTGACATTTAACTTTTTGCTAGTCGAGCCTTGGGAAGTTAAATGTCAAGACCTGACCCTATCTCCTACTTTTTGGGTCTCTTTTTCGGTAATGAGTCCCGACCCCGCGTAGTCCAAGCAGTTACAATCGGACGTGAAGCGTTTGAAGCCAATTTGACGAACACCTGAAAACAGTGTCTGCCACGAATGATCATGACAGTGCCATTCGGGTCTGACCCCACTGCCCCCGACTAAGCAGCAACAACTCACTGGGATCATACGAATGGGCCCGATCATTGGTTGGACTATTATCGCTGCCGGCGTCTTTTCCGTGTGCGGCGGAGTGTTTGACTGGGATTTCTTCATGAATAGTCGCAAGGCCCGACCACTGGTTGCGTTTTTTTCACGTGACGGAGCGAGGTTGTTTTACGTGCTGCTAGGTTTGTTTGTCATCTTTTTTGGCTTTCTATTTGTGATGGGGATCTTGAGGCCTCGATATCATGTCTAGATGCAAATGGTTTATTTCGAAATCGATGCGGGGCATGCTCTGTTTTACGGAATTCAGGAGGCGAGGACAAGAAGCGGGGACAGGTTCAGTCTTAAATGATTAGTTGGATTTTTCACCGTTTCTGAGTCTTACTGGGTCGATGGTTGACATCACCGAAAACCCATATCGTCGCTACGGTCAGGTCCTGTTTCAGGTTTGCAACCACAGTTTCCGTTTCCCGGCGTAGCGGTGGATAAGACTCAGCCGGACTCGGCGCCGTGATCGTACGAATCAACGCTGCTAATGCTGATCGATTCGTCGAATTTCTCTCCCCGTGAGATCACAATCTCCGCACAAGATTGCGTTTGCTCGGCGATCACGCAGTGATGCCGCACGAGTTCAAGAATGGCAAGAAACACGCCGATCAAGGCCGACTTGTGCATCCCTTCGCTGAACATCTCCGAGAAGGACACTTGCCCATTTTCGACGAGACCGTCGTGAATCCGTTGCATCCAGACGTGAATGGGTGTTTCATCGTACACAATATTCGACGGTTTCACCTTGTCGTGGTCACGCATGATTCGGCCGAAGGCGCTGACCAGATCCCACATTTCGACTTCATGAATCGGCTGCTGGGCGGGGTCAATCTTGCGTGGTGGCAGATCGTCGGACAGTCGCACATGACGTTGCTGCCACCGCCGACTCTGCTCCTCCAGAATGCTGGCCGCGTCTTTGTATTTTTTGTACTCCAACAACCGTTGGACCAAATTTTCACGCGGATCGCTTAACTCTTCAACCTCTTCATCGCCTCGTGGCAAAACCAGCCGGGATTTGATTTCGATCAGCGTGCTGGCCATGTCGAGGAAGTCGCCGACGGCGTTGACGTCGATTTTTTCGAGCACCGTGAGATGGGCGAGGTACTGGTCCGTGATCAGCGCGATGGGAATGTCAGTGATTTCGACTTCGTGTTTTCTGACCAGGAAAAGCAACAGGTCGAGCGGCCCACGAAAGGTATCGAGATCGACGCGAAAACTCATGAGGGTGTCACCCCGTTGGAGGCCATGAGGAAACTAACGTAGTGTTGGAGCGAGGTTGGTTACTTGGACACCGCAATGGGGGTATGGCGACGAATGCTGCATCTTCCAAAACCAAGACCACCCATCGGGCACGGCAGAGATTATAGGTTTATTGCCAGATACAGACGAGTTCAGTAAATTCCAAAGAAGGTTCAGATTAGCTTGTCAATTGTATGTGTGTTTCCCAAAATATGTGCCATGGCAAATGGGAATCCGCCGTTGTCTTCAGTATACTCTTCGGGATATGATTAAGTTTGGTTGGAAATTGTAACGTTATCGTAGCCACCAGCTTAGGTTGTTGCCTTTTCGTTCTTCATGTGTCGGAACCCACTGGTCATTGCGGTGACCCGCAAAAGCACTCACCTAATCCAAAAGCCTTTTATTCGGACCTTCGATGAGAAACAAACCCTATGTGCTTGCTTGCCTGGGGTCACATAATTCAAACGGTCGTGTAATCATGCGCCAAATCAAGGCAGGGTTATGATTGAGATAAAACACAAACAGACTGGCGAAGTGTTGCTTAAGGTCGAATCAGATTCCCTGGAGGGTGCCAAGTTTCGCGGGGCTCGGTTGGAAGGTGCGGACTTGTCGAGTATGAATTTGTCTAGTGTCGATATGAAGAATGCGAACCTCAAAGATGCGGACATGACAGGCGCATTGCTGGAGAGCGCAAGTCTTCATAGCGCGTGCTTGAATGGCGCTGATTTGACGGGTGCGGATCTCACCAGTGCTGATTTCACAGACGCCTTTCTTCAGAATTGCACTTTAGTTGATGTCAAAGGCCAGAATTCCATTTTGCGATACGCGAAAATGGAAGAGAGTAACTTCAGCGGTGCCGACTTTCGCAATGCCGACCTCAGTTTGTCCGACATGCGTGGCAACTTGAACGAAGCCAATTTTTCGAACGCCGATTTGCGGGGCACGGATCTCCGTGGCGCGAATCTGACGGGTGCCAATCTGACGGGTGCCAATCTGACGAATGCCAAAATGGGTGACGCGAATCTGACGCGGACCAAAATGGATGGTGCCATCGGCACGCACGGCCAAAAGCTGACTGGTGGATCGGCCGGCGGCGGATTCAAGAAGAAACCGAAAAAACCCTGGTGGCAGATTTGGGATTAGGCTCAGCCGATGGTGGTCATCTCGTTAGTGCCCCAATGGTGCGTTGCTCTAAATGTAGGGTGCGTGAAACGCACCTCGTGACGCGGTTTGTTGGTGTGTTTCACGCACCCTACGCGCTGGAAGCCACGGCCACCCACCATGATCCAGCGCCACTTGTGACGCAGGCCGCCCAGTTATATGATGGCGGTTTCCCGTTTTTTCCTCTTTTTCTAGGCGATTATGCGTCACGTTCTTTCCGCGGTCGTTCAGAACGTACCTGGTGTGTTAGCACACATTTCGGGCATGCTGGCGTCGCGCGGCTACAACATCGACTCACTGGCTGTCGGCGAAACGGAAGAAAACAACCTGTCCCGGATGACATTTGTCGTGGTTGGCGGCGACCGTGTGTTGGAGCAAGTTCGCAAGCAACTGGAGAAAATTGTCACGGTGGTTCGCGTGGTCGATATCAGTTCGCAGGATCACGTTGAACGCGATCTGATGTTGCTCAAGGTCAAAGCCCCTCCCGGAAGCCAACGCAGCGAGATCCGCGAAATGGTCGAGATCTTTCGAGGCAAAATCGTCGACGTGGCCGCGGAAGAAATGATGATTGAACTATCGGGAAACGAAAATAAGATCGAAGCATTTATCGACCAAATGCGACCTTACGGCATCACCGAGCTGGTGCGGACTGGGCGTATCGCCATGGTTCGTGGAGGCGGCCGCAACGCGGACGGACAGAACGGTCCGCAATTGCACGACAGCTCCATTCGAAATTACGTTCAACAGGCAACTCAACAGAAATAGCGACATGGTTCAAAAAGGGGTCAAGTACCGTTGTGCAAAGCGCCCAAAGGGCCGTTCCGGCAACGGTACTTGACCCCTTTTTGAACCATGCTGAATTAACGACTGAAGAAAGAGACGAACATGCCCGCCACGATCTATTACGACAATGATGCCGACCTGGCCGAGCTGAAAGACAAAACCGTTGCGATCCTTGGCTACGGATCACAAGGCCACGCCCAAGCCCAGAACCTGCGCGACAGCGGCTGCAATGTCATCGTCGGCCAGCGTCCGGGAAGCGCCAATTACGAACTGGCTGTCAGCCACGGGTTCGATCCGATGCCGATTGATGAAGCCGCCAAGCAAGGCGACCTGGTCAACATTTTGTTGCCGGATGAAGTGCAGGGCGACCTTTTTCGAAATAGCATTCGAGACAATCTATCACCTGGCAACGTCTTGATGTGCTCGCATGGCTTCAACGTTCACTTTGGTCAAGTCGAAGCGCCCCAAGGCGTCGACACGTTGCTGGTCGCACCAAAGGGCCCCGGACACCTGGTTCGCAGCGAATATGAAAAGGGTGGCGGAGTTCCCTGCCTGATCGCGCTGGGCGACGGCGCAAGTGATGACACAAAGAAACAAGGGCTGGCCTATGCGAAGGGCATCGGCGGCACGCGAGGCGGAGTCATCGAAACGACGTTCGCCGAAGAGACCGAAACCGACTTGTTCGGCGAACAGGTTGTGTTGTGCGGTGGCGCGAGCGAGTTGGTAAAGGCCGCTTTCGAAACGCTGGTCGAGGCCGGTTACCAGCCCGAAATGGCGTACTTCGAATGCATGCACGAGTTGAAACTGATTGTCGATCTGTTTTATCAGGGCGGCTTGAGTTACATGCGTTACAGCGTTTCGAATACGGCAGAGTATGGCGATTACACTCGTGGCCCGCGAATCGTCACCGACGAAACTCGTGCCGAAATGAAGAAGATTTTGAGCGAAATTCAATCCGGCCAATTTGCTCGCGAATGGATCCTCGAGAACAAAGCCGGCGCACCCGCCTTCAAAGCAACTCGACGTCGTGATCGATCGCTGGAACTCGAAACCGTCGGCAAGCGATTGCGCCGCCTGATGTCTTGGATCGATTCGAAAGAAGTGGATTGAAATTGACTTCCGATGTTTTCTTAAACTTCGGAAGTCGAAATGACGATGTCATACGCCGAATTACTTGACGTTTTCACACAGTTGCAACCGGGTGATCGGATCGAGTTGCGGCACGAGGTCAAGGTTGGGTTCAAGTCCTGGGAAGCGACCACGGTCGGCACGGTTGTGAAAACCGAACGGCGGCGACACAGCCTGCACCATCGACGCAACCACGATGACAAAGTTTTCAGCGACCTGATCGTGCTCAAGCGAGACGATGGCGAGTTGACGACCGTGACGCTCGACGAGTTTTCGCAGTTAACGAAACTGGATTCATAGCCCGTAGGACGGATTGCTAATCCGTCCATTTTCACGGACGGATTGGCAATCCGTCCTACATCCACATGTCGTCGAACCAACTCTTCCAGCAGCATCAACGCCGGTTTGAAAAAAACCGCTTCGTTTATCCCGTGCTCAGTCGCCGGTCCAACGGAATCTCGATCGGCGTCAATCTAAATCCCGACAAAGTCTGCAACTTCGACTGCATCTATTGCCAGGTCGATCGCACATCGCGGGCTGAAACTCGTTTTGTCGAAACCGATCAGTTGCTGACCGAGTTGAACGAGGCGCTGGAACTCGTCGAGTCCGGCGAATTGTTTGAAACCGAGAAGTTTCGTGATACACCTGCCGAGTTGCGGCGTCTGAATGATATTGCGTTTTCCGGTGATGGTGAGCCAACGACGTATAAGAACTTCGACGAGATTATCGAGTCATGCGCATGTCTCAAACGAGAGCGAGGCGCTGACCACGTCAAGATGGTCTTAATCACCAATGCCAGCATGTTCCACCGACCTCATGTCGAACGTGGCCTGCAAATCCTCGATGAAAACAACGGCGAAATTTGGGCAAAGCTGGACGCAGGCACTGAAGAGTATTATCAACTGGTCGAACGCACGGTGATTCCGTTTCAGCAGATTTTGGACAACATCGCAGACGCAGCTCGTCGACGTGCATTGGTGATTCAGACGTTGTTCATGAGAATCCACGGCGAGCCGCCGACGCCGCCCGAGCAAGAAGCATTTTGCCAACGATTGAACGAAATCCAATCCAACGGCGGCACGTTCAAGCTGGTACAACTTTACACAGTCGCCCGTCAACCCGCGGAAAGTTTCGTCACACCACTCGCGGATCACGAGATCGACGCAATCGTTGATTTGGTTTCTCGCCGAACGAACATTCCGACGCACGGATTCTACGGCATTTCAACCGAGCAAAACTAGTCCATGGCCCCAGCCGCTCTTACGAACCGCCAACTCTTGCAGATCATCATGGTTGCCGTAGCCATCTGGGGATCGACGCTTGCGCTGGGAGCATTTTTGTTCGGCCGCGATCCGGAAACCGGCAACATTACGCTCTCGATCAATCCCATGCGCGGATTGATCGTGTTTGGATGTGTCGCAAGCTTCCTTGGTTTTTGGGCCATCATGCTCGCCACGCGAGGAGGGGAACAACTTGCCGATGAAACAGCCGGCAATAAAAACGAGCCCAAGTACGAAACGAGCGCCATTCCGGGCGATTCCCGTCAAGAGTCCGCAAAACGTCCGATGAGCGATCTTGAATTTCGCGGCTGGCTCGTATTCGTAATGGCAGCGACCATTATCTTGTTTTTCGAATGCTGTGTGGCGATGAATGACTTTGCCGAACAGCGATCGACTCTGATGGCGGCCTCTCGTCTTGGATTCGTGGTGTATGTCTTCTTTGCACTTTGGCAGGGAAACCCATTTGCCCGATGGCTGATCGTTGCGGCGTGTCTGCTAGTCTCGGTCGTGATCGGTTACGTAGCATTGATGCGGGCCGATGTTTTTGCAATTTCACTCGCAACGATTTATCTGTTGATCGCAGTGACGTTTGTTTGTTCGAGTAGTTTTCGCCTGTTCCTGAACTACCAAAACGATGTGGACTAGCAACGTGACGACAATTCTCGACAAGATCGTGGCTACTAAACGCGTTGAAATCGAGCGAGCCAAAGCAATCAAAAGCGAGGCGGAATTGCGAGCCGAGTTGCCGGATGCACCGCCCATTCGCGATTTCTTTGCTGCGTTGTCTGCCGACGGACCGATTAAGTTGATCGCCGAAGTCAAAAAGGCAAGCCCGTCGAAGGGCATCATCCGAGAAGACTTCGATCCCATTTCGATTGCGAAAACCTACGAAGATAACGGCGCGAGCTGCATTAGCGTGCTAACCGATGAAGAGTACTTTCAAGGAAGTCTTGAATACCTTTGCGACATTCGCGCGGCGATCACGCTGCCGGTGCTGCGGAAGGATTTTATCCTGGACACGTACCAACTGGTCGAAGCGCGAGTGGCGGGCGCGGACGCCGTGCTGTTGATCGCCGAGTGCCTGGATGATTGCAATCTCCGCAAGCTTCATCATGAGACGATTGCATTTGGAATGACCGCGCTTGTCGAGTTGTATGAGCCGACGAATGTCGACCGTGTTCTAGAGGCCGGCGCGACGCTAGTTGGAGTGAACAATCGTGATCTGCGCACGTTCGAAACCGATCTGGACCACACAATTCAATTGCGGAAACAGATTCCCGATGATTGTGTGCTGGTTGGCGAATCAGGAATTCACAGTCGTGACGATGCTCTGCGGCTGGAACAGGCGGGCGTCGACGCCATCCTTGTTGGAGAGCATTTGATGGCCAGTAAAGAGATCGGTCTGGCCGTGCTATCCCTTCTCGGCAAATAAACTAAGAATTCCTTCAAAAATCCGTGCAAATCCCGCTGTAAAGTGCCAATTTCATCTCGCAGCCAAATGCCAATTCATTTAAGATCTGCACTTCACTTTACGCGATGTTTGCCGATAAGGTAAATTGCGAAGAGTCGGTAGGCGTCTGTTCAGGCACAAGCCAGGGAAAACTGGAGTTTTGGAAAATGGGAAAAGTCGGCAATTCAATCACACTTTTTAACGCGACCGTTCGTACACTTTTGGGAGTGGTCGTCGTGGGTGGCTTGGCGGTCGGAAGTTACGTTGGCTATTCGTCGTTCAACGCGGATTCCGGTGAGCTGGCCGCGGCCAAGGCAGAGATAAGTGACCTTGAAAAGCAGATTGACAATCGCGATCAAGTCATCGCCGCTAAAGACGTGGAAATTGGCGAACAAAAGGAACAGATCGAGGCGCTCGAAACATCGATGCGGTATCTGAAATTCAGTAAGCAACTCGCTCGCGTCACGATCAAGTCGATCTACAAGGATCCAAATACAAACGACATGGAAACCGTCATTGATTTTGTCGAACTCGATTCAGTCGGTCGGCCGCTTCGCACTCCTAAAGAATTCAAAGTTCTTGGTGACGAGATTTACGTGGATGCATTGATCGTAAAATTCAAAGACAAGTATATCGAGGAAGGTACCGACCCGGAGCGTTCGTCGTCGATCTGTATGTTTCGCCGGATTTTTGGATCGCAGCAAGAGCCAGAAAATGGTGACCTCATCTACGAGGACGAAAGCACCGAAGCCCGTCATCCGCAAGCATATTCGCAGGGCAGCGTTTTGTCGCCTCTTGAGCAACGAATTTGGAAAGACTTTTGGTCGATTGCGAACGATGCCGACGAACAAAATGAGTTAGGAATCCGCAGTAACCATGGCACGGCGGTCTCGATCAAGCCAATCGAAGGCAAGGTCTACCAGATTCGACTTCGCGCGGCTGGAGGTCTCGATTTGCTGTCGGACGAAGAAATGGTCACGCCACCGGTCACGGGGCAGGCGACATAGAAGTCATTCTCAATGGGAATTTCGCCGCCCCATCTCTCGCAGGATCGCATCGGCCCACGCCGCATCTTGTTCGCCCAATCGAGGAGTTGGATCGACTTGATAGTCCATGCGATGATAGCGACCATCTCGATAACAATCGTCAATCAACGGTTGTAATTGCAAAACAACTTTTTCGTCGGTCGGACGCAGAGAAATGTGAATGTTTGGCTCACAGTTCTTTAACGTCGATTAATCAAGCCACCGAGTAAACTGTATGCGTTTGATCGGTCTCGTCATCCAAGAGGTATCAGGCAGCGGTAATTTGAGCGCTTGTTCAACTGTGAACCAGCCTTTCGGCAATCCCATGCGACTCGACTTCCCTCGTTGCGTGATCCACCGCAAGCTCCTTTTTCGCTCGCAAGCCTCGGCCACCTGTAGCGTACAACGAGCGTCCTGTTCGACGTACTTCAGCACTTGCTCAAACTCGCCACCCGCCCACATTTCCGGAGCCAACATCCCACTCATCCCATCCGTCTTGCCTGGAATCTTCATCCCCTTCGCCGCCGCTTCAAGCCCGAGCAAATGCCCTTTCTCACACACGACGTGAAACATCATGTCAACATGCCCCCGCGCCAACTCACGGCACTCGTCTAACAACTGCGACTCCTCAGCCAGCACATCAAAGTCGAATTGCAAACCATTCCACGTGACAATCGTGTAACCCTGCCGCATCATTTCCAGCAGATATTTCACCAATTCGCCAGCTTCTGCCGCTGTCATCCGCGCTGTCGGTCGACAATCATCATTGCCCCCTTGCCATAATCGCACTTCGTCCGTGTCGCCCGCAACGGTCGCCGCGCAGCAAATTCCTAACGGGCGGTGCTTTGGCCAATCAGCAAAATCACCTGGAACTTCTTTTGCGGTCTCAATATCGAATGCCAGAAACTTACAGCTCATGACTTACTCCAGCCACATGATCTCAAATTCCGTGGACTAACGCGACCGGAGGAAAGGTCAAAGCCGGAGGACTGCACGCCGCGGGCGCAGGTCCACAGACAATTACGATCCGCCAAACAGCGACTATGCGTCGGCGTGCTGGGTTGAAAGGGTCTGGTGCAAAGCGTCGGGCGCTAGGTCGGCGCCGTTGGGCCAACAGACGACGCCAAACTCATCGACGCTCACTTGCGAAAAGAAATCAAGGTCTTTAAGTGGCTCGAACATTGGACCAAACAAGCGGCTCGATAGGTCGACTTCCCCGCTAACTCCGTCGGAAAACTCGACGAACAATCGGTATCCATCCAAAGGCTCTACCCTTGTGATTCGGTGCATCTCATTACCTGATTAATGAAGAGGATCAATGGCGTTCAGAGGCTGGTGCTGATCGGCGAATTGCCAATTCTCTCGGAGTTCGTCCCGATGCTCAGCGGCCCATTCCAGGACCAATGCCATCGCGCGGCGCGGAAGTTTTCCTTCGCTCACTTCCAGCGTATCGATGTTGATTTTAGCGGCGGAGTCTCCATAGTACGCGTGAAAGTGCGGTGGCGGATGGTCGTCATAGTACATGCGAATGGTGATGCCAAAAAACCGACTGATCGTAGGCATGGCGGAGTTTCTCGATGGAGCCGTGTCGATTAATTCTAACACGCGATACGGACACCGGACAGATGAAAGCGGCAACGCTCGTTGTCAAAAACGTTGCTGGAGCGTTTCGTCCATGAATCGACTACGGCGAGAGTCCGGCTAGTGTTAGAGACACTCGGGCCTTAGACTGCATGATTTCGACCAGCGCAGTGACGCGTTCGTACTCATCAAGCTCGAATCGCTCTTCGTCCAAAAGCGACCCCTCGCGAGCTTTGGCGGCAAGTTCATTAACGCGATCGCGGTCGTCAGCCGTTAGCTTATACTCAAGCACTTCACGCGCAGCTTCGGCAGTCATATGGCCATATTCCGGCTGAATAATGCGAGCCAGAATTTCGGCACCATAGTCGGGAGTGGAAACGGAACTCATAGCAAATTTCCTCGAACAAAGAACACTCAGATTATACCACATGAATCCACGAAAACGTTGAGGAAACGGCATTCTGCCTTTGGGTTCTCGCGCTCGGCGCAGGTCTCCCGACCTCGCCGAAACCCCGACCGCAGGTCTCCGAAATCGGTTAAAACATCGACAGTTTTGGGAGACCTTAGGTCAGCCCCTGGTGCGGGGTCGTGAGACCCGCGCACAGCACGTGCTTCGTCAGAGTCGCCCACAACCATCGCTGCGCAGCAAATCCCCAACGGCCGGTGCTTTCGCCAATCAGCGAAATCACCTGGAACATCTTTTGCGGTTTCAATGTCGAAGGCGAGGAAATTACGGCTCATGACTCACTCCAACCATATAGTCTCAGATTCAACGGCGTAACGCGACCCAAGAGAAAGGCGCTCGCCGTCCGTCCGTCCGCGCGGTACACTCAATGAACAGGTCGAAGATTCATTCGAATCGGTGAGAATCTCGATCCGTAAATCTCCACGGGGCGGTGCTTGTTTGACGATTGTGGTAGAGGCACGAAATATTGCGTTAAGATCATGTCGGATGAATTCGAAACTATTGTGCGGCTGGCTCAACAATGTCTGGAAGCGACGCCGGTGATCATACTTGGCAGTGGAGCGTCTGTTGCTTACGGCGTAAGCGGAATGGGCGCATTGCAAGACCATCTGGTTAAAGAGATCTCCCCAGAGTCAAAAGACGAAGACATTTGGAACCAATTCAAGAGTGACTTGACCAAAACTCGCGACTTGGAAGTCAGTCTGCAAAACGTGAATCTGCCCGCCGGCTTGATTTTGACGGTCGTACGGGAAACGAGAAACCTAATCGTGAGAGATGATCTATCCGTATTTCAAAAAGTGATTTCCAAGGAAATTGACCTCGAAATTTCGCGGCTTTTTCGGCACTTGTTTCGGAGTACGAATCGAACGGTGTCGGTTATTACGACTAACTATGATCGCCTCGCAGAGTATGGTGCAGACGGAGTTGGATATGCACACTTCACCGGTTTTAATCACGGTTACTATCGCCAGTTTGATTCTGTTGCGACGACTCCTCAAATCGCGACACGTAAACGCTGCGTAAATGTTTGGAAGGTGCATGGATCCGTTGACTGGTTTCATGATGCGAGCAATATCCCGATTGCATTGCCGTATCAACATGACGTTCCCGATAGCATTGAACCGCTCCTGGTGACACCAGGCACGAGCAAATACGAATTGACACACGGTGAACCGTTTCGGTCGATCATGACCAAGGCGGATGAAGCGATGTCGGCGGCCCGCGCGTTTCTATGTATAGGGTACGGGTTCAACGATTCGCACATTGAACCGAAACTCGTCGCGAAGGTACGAGATCGGGGCGTGCCCATCGTAATTCTTGCTAGGACTCTGCGTGATTCCGCGAAGAAGTTCTTGGAAAATTGCAGTCAAAACAACTTTGTCGCGCTAGAACGCGAAGGTAACAACACGAAAGCGTATCATCCGGATGCCAAATGTGGCGTATCAATTCCGGACAAGAGCCTTTGGGATTTACCGGATTTTCTAAACGCAACGATCGACTAGGCATTGACCCGAGGGAGGCAGATGATGGCGTTGTTCGATTACAAAGATGAAGAAGCACTTGGTGTTGTACGCGCCGTTGACACCGGCACAGTTGTGGTCAGTGTGGATAATGTTGATATGTTACGGCAACTTCAAGTAAACCGATTGGTCGTTTTGCAAAGCTCAAAACCAGGGCAGCATCTAATTGGAGTTGTTCAAAAAATCATTCGTGATTTGGCGACGTCGAGATCATTGGAAGACTTGGAACCAGAAGATGAGCCCACACCCGAGGAGCGAAATACAGTTCGTGTTACGCTGATTGGCACGTTTATCGAACGCCTAGGAACAGAAAGCAACGTCTTTCGTAGAACTCTCGAAACGGTGCCCGAAATCGAAGCAAATTGTTTTCCGGTAGAAGGCGAACGGCTTACCAGTTTTATGCGAGTTATTTCCCATCAGGGAAGCGAAGACGCTGAACGACTTTCGTTGGGAACTTATACACTTGACGAAAAAGCGGATGCTTACCTTAATGCCAATCGTTTTTTCCAACGGCACGCAGTCATAGTCGGAAGCACTGGTTCGGGAAAGTCTTGGACTACCGCTCGGCTAATTGAACAGATCGCGCGGCTTGTGAACGCCAATGCAATTCTCTTTGATATCCATGGTGAGTACCATCCTCTTTCGGAAGACGGTATTCGTCACCTTCGAATTGCTGGACCGAGCGACATTGATTCAAAAAAAGGGCTGATCGACGGAGTACTTCATTTGCCCTATTGGCTCCTGGCATATGAAGATACGACAACAATGCTCGTTGATCGTAGCGATCAAAACGCTCCAAATCAGGCGATGGTCTTTTCGCGAGCCGTCGTGGAAACGAAAAGAAAGTTTCTAGAGGACGGGAAACATGACGATGTACTTGCCAACTTTACAATTGACAGCCCGGTTCCTTATGCAATGGACACGATCGTCGATGAACTTAACAACTTGAACACCGAGATGGTCAAGGGTTCAAGTGGTAGAGATAAGCAAGGAGATTTCCATGGTCGGCTGAGCCGCCTTATCGCGCGGTTAGAGAACAAAAGAAGTGATCGCAGGCTTGGATTTATGTTTCAAAGTCCAGAAGACACCCACGAGTATGAGTGGCTCAATAGTTTAGCAAAGTTAATGATGACTGGATCTCGCGATCAGGACGATTCTTGTCGTGGCGTGAAGATCATTGATTTCTCTGAGGTGCCATCCGATATACTTCCTCTTGTCGTCGGGAGAATTGCGAGTTTGGTTTTTTTCATTCAACAGTGGACGCCGCGACAAAACCGACATCCAATCGCATTACTTTGTGATGAGGCGCACCTCTACATCCCAGATCGATATGAATCGGGTGGGGCGGGTGAGGCAGCATTGAGAAACTTTGAACGGATTGCAAAAGAAGGACGAAAACATGGTGTCGGCTTGGTTGTGATAAGCCAGCGCCCGTCTGAAGTGAATCGAACTGTTCTTAGCCAGTGCAACAATTTTGTCGCGCTTCGACTAACCAATGCTGAAGACCAAAATGTGGTGCAACGCCTCTTACCCGACAGCCTTGGTGGACTGACCAATTTATTACCCGTCTTGGACAATGGGGAAGCGCTTGTGGTAGGTGATGCCTCGTTGCTTCCAAGTCGTATTCGAATTTCTGAGCCAAATTCAAAGCCAGACAGCGGTACAGTAGAATTCTGGGACGAGTGGTGTCGTGATGAATCACGCGAAGCAATTGATACCGCTGTTAGTGCTTGGCGAAGACAAAGCGCCGCGACCGACAGGGATTCAAAGAAATCGAAGACCTCGTCCAAAAAGCGCGGAAAGAAACGAAAATAGACACTTTTCGAACAAGTTAAGATGTGAACTCTTGGGTAGCTGCCTCAAGGTCAAAGAACTCCGCTCGCGGCAAACCGCGGTACCGTTCTGGATGACAAGTCAGCAGCACAATTTGAAATCGCTCGGCGGCTTCGTCCAGGATCGTTGTGATGCGGACCAGGCGGGTTGTGTCGGTGTAGGTGAAAACGTCGTCGAGGACGACTAGTTGACGCTGGTCGCCGAAGGCTACGTCGGCCATGGCTAGGCGGACGGCAAAGTAGAGTTGTTCTCGTTCGCCTCCGGAGAGTTGGTCTAGCGAGACCGCGTCGTCGATGTTGCGGGGGGCGACGGCGGTGGGGAGAAAGTTGTCGTTGAATTCGATGCCTTCGAATCGTCCGCCGGCGATGCGTTGCAAAGTTTGGTTGGCGCGGGTTCGGACGGGGCCGATGACGGATTGTAGGACCGCGCGTTTCTTGTCGCTGAGGGTCTCGTACAAGAGGCGGATGGCATCGATTTGCAGTTGTTCGCGGGCGATATCCTGTTGGAGCCGGTCGATGTTTTCTTCTTCGATGGCTAGTGCGGAATAGGGGGCTTCGGAGAGGATCTGCTGGACTCGGCCCTCTTCGTGGTTCAGTTTTTTGGCGGCTTCGGTCGCGTCGCTTCGGAGCCCTTCCAGTTGACCTTCCAGCACGTTGACCGATGTGCTTGGATCGTCGCCGAATTCTTTGATTTTGTCTTCGATCTTTGCCAGTTCGCCGCGTACGGCTTTGAGATCGATGGCGATGTCTGTGAGTTGGTTTTCGCGCTGTGTGTCGTCCTGATCGTCATCGCACAGCGTGTTTAGCCGCGTGTTGATCGACTCGACTTGGCGGTCGGCGTTTTCGATTGCGGCGTTGTGGCTGGTCTGATTCTTTTCGGCGGCTTGCAGCGCTCCGTCGGCGCGGTCTTTGCCGGCTTCTGCCTCGTCGATTTTCGTCGTGAAGGATTTCTCGATTTCGTTGGCCTGGCGTTCCAGGCTGTCAGGATTCGGCGAGCCGTCTTTCCAAGCCGGATGCTCGGCGAGTATTTCGTCCAGCGTGCCATTGGCGCGGGCTTGATCGGCGCGAATTTCTTCAAGCTCGCGGCCGTCCAAGAGAGTTTCGACTTTGACTTGTGATTTCGAGATTTTGGAGTCGGACTCGGACGCTTTGGTGTGAATCTGTTCGAGCCGGTCGAGATCGTCCGTGCCGAATCCTGACGTTAGTTCGTCGAGTTGCTCGATGGCTTTTTCCCATTGGTCTCGTAGCTCGTCGATCGATTCGGTGGGACCGGTAGCCTCGATGCTGGCGACGCCGGGGATCGTGAACGCCACATCGGGTGAACCTTTGATTTCTTGTTCGTCGCCGGCTGGGATCTCCGTTGTGCCGATTTCTTCCGCGGTCGTGATGTCGATCTCGGTTTCATGGACTGGCCGTATTCGCACTGTGATGACGGCCGCATCCAGTTTGAGGCGGGCCTCGTCGCGCTTGCGCACGGTTTTTTTGATCGCGGCGAGAACTTTCTTGTCTGGGGCGATCAGTTTATTTCGCTGTTGGTGTAGCTTATCTAAGTCTGTCTCTTCCGTTTCGACTTGTGCGATCAGTTTGTCGGCTTCCGCGACGGTCTTTTGGGCACTGGCGAAGCGACTGGCATGCGTCGCGGTCTGCCGAGCCGTGGTCACTTCGCTGCGTTGTGCACGGACTTTATCGACCTTTTGTTTCACCTCTTTCGAGGCGATGCGACATTGGTCAACCAGCTTTGCCTGTGTGGGCGCGTCGTCGCGTAGTCGCTTGAGGTTTTGCTGGGCAGTCTTGAGTTCGTCGCGCGTCGATTTGATGTTCTTGATGCGGCCATCGAGGTTGTTGTATTTCTCTTCCGCCGTCTTGACTTCTTGCTGGTGGACTTTGTGTTGATTGACCAGTTCCTTGTAGGCGTCCACCTGCTCACGCAGTTGTTTCAATCGTTCGGCAAGTTCCTCGGTGTTATGTCGGGCTTGGTCCGTTTGATGACGCAAGTCTTGAATTCGGTGGCCGGCATCGTCGAACGCGTCCAGCTTGTCGCGCACTTCGTTGTGACGTGCCTCGGCATCGGTAAGCTGCTTTTGTAGGCCGACGATCGCGGGTGCCGCTGCACCGCCCTTGAGTTTGCCTGTTTGCGTGTGGATTTGGAAAAATGCATCAGCGATCTTGTTTTCCAAAGCTTCGGCACCAGGACCGGCGACCTGTGAACCCAGCGCATCCTGTATCGTCGTGCGTGTACCTGTCGAAAGTTCGCTCAGTTGAAGGTTGCCTTGCTTGGACCACAAGACTTGGGCCAATCCCCAATGCCGCTCGTCGGTGACGCCGCGCCCCGGCGCTTCGCCCGAGAGCAGTCGGCGTGCTTGTTCGTCTGCGTTGCGTCCTTCGGCCAACGGCACGTACTGGCCATTTTCCATTCGGCTGAGCATCGCGGCCGCGGAACCGAGGAATTGTTTGCTCAGTTCGTACTCCGTTGTGTCGTGCTCGAATTGAATAATCACTTTTGGATTGAGTGACCGGCCCCATGGCTTGAACGCCTTGATTTGTTCGCCGCCAACCGAGTGATTGTCAAACAAACCGCGTACCAGGGCCATCATCAATGTCGACTTGCCGATGCCGTTCGGGCCGTGAACGATATTCAGTCCTTCGGCGAACGGACCGACCTCAACCGCCGCCGCGAAGCAACCCCAACCTTCGACTTTTATCGAACGCAGGATCACGATTTCACCTCGCTGGTCATGCGGAACAGCTCGAGCATCGCGCGGGTCGCCACCTTGGGCGAGGCGTAGTCGGGACGCGTCTCGGCGGTGGGATCGCAGAGTTGTCGCAACTGTTCAGCGACTTCTCGCATCACGCCGACCGGCACGTCCGCCAGCCACGAATCATCCGTCGGCCCGGGCAGCAACTGCGAATGGTCCATACGACCGAATAGAAAACGCGAACGAATAATCTCGTCGATGCGCGTGACTTCGCTTTGTTCGGCGGGATGCAACACGCCTTTCAGTCGTGTTTCGAGCAGCGTGGAGTCCGGGTTAGGCCACGCTTCGACTTCCTCACGCAGGCGTGTCAAATCACCGGCATCGCGAATTTCTCTCTCAAGTGTTTCCCATGCCAATCCGCCCGTTCGGATCGGCGTTAGTTTCGGCGTCGCACCACGTTCTTCGATCACGACCAGCAACACGTTGCCGCTGTCTCGCTCGCCAAATTTCGTCGTTTCGTGCGTACCTGAATAGGACATTCGCAGCGTGCCGTTGCCGTCGTCGTACGTCGCGGTCGAATGCCAGTGTCCAAGAGCCAAATAATCGAGCCCGGCACGCGTCGCTGCATCGCGGGCGATTGGGTAATCAAGCTCTGTTTGCGAAATGCCCTCGACCGTGCCGTGTGCAATTCCGATCGCAATGGATTGGTCGTCGTGAGCGTTAATCCATCGCGTTGGATCTTTGGGCGAGTATTTTTCGAACAACGGACACGGATAAAGCGTCGCACCTTCGATTGAAATCGGCTCGGCTTTCTCAATCAAATGCAGATTATTGTGCGCTTGCCAAGCTGCGTGACCCCAAACTGAACCTGGTACGAGCGGATCATGATTACCCGCGATGATGTAGACCGGGCCTGCGAAGCCGCCGAGAATATCCGCGGTTTTTTGAACAAGCACGCGATCGACTGCATTGTCCTCAAACGTATCTCCCACGACAACGATGCAAGTCACGTTCTGCTCCGCGGCAACTTCGACCACCCGCTTCGCCGCATGCAGTCGCTCGTCGCGGACACGCTGACCAATCGCCCCCACGTGCGCAGCCTTCATGCCTATCTGCCAGTCAGCCGTATGGATAAATCGAATCATGTTGCCCTCAAATCACCGTTATGAGGCTTGAACCGGCGCGTGTCAATGAGCCGTCAAATCGAAACGTGTTTACCTGGTCCAACAAAGAGCAGCGACGCGCCGATTGCGTCGCGTTGCAAGCCGAACATTGAGGCGATTGCGCGGCGGTAGGTTTCGATCTGCGGACGATAGTATGTAACTTTGGATTGAAGCGAGGTCGCCGAATTGTCGGTTAGTACGTCTGTCTTGAAGTCAACGATATCTGCCGAGATGACTTGGCCTTCGCGGCTCAT
>CAYFJO010000208.1:0-17721 GCA_964343305.1 uncultured Pirellulaceae bacterium
GACGAAACATCGTGTAGCTGTTATTCACGACGCTGTTCTGGCTCGCGAAATGGCCGTGCCAAAAGAGCGTCAGCTTCTCCTGGAGCGGCCGGGGCGATTCGACCAGGCGCTGCAGCCACCAGCGACGGAGTTGGACGAGTTGGTTGGCCTCAACGGATCGCGGGTCCAAACCGACGGCCCGGTTTCCCCGGCCGCTTATCCGCATCTTGCTCCGCAGCGGGTCGACCGAAAACGGCGTCATGGGATCGAGTGCAGGGCCGGCCGAGGGCTGGTGGCGGTAAAACTCCACAAAATAATCAACGGCTTTGTAGAGTCCCATGGCATGCAGCTTCCCGACCTCTTGTGGCGTGCCGCCGAAGCCGGCCCGAACCAGAAGATGCCGCGCTTTGGCGTAGTCCCATTGGTCCGGGGCGAGCGGCTTCAGCCCGCCCATGGCCGCTGAGCGATGGGCGTAGATTTCGGGAGCCGCGTCTGCGATGGTCTTGACCGCCTCGGCAACGATCTGGTCGGCGGCAGCCTTTTCTTTCGTCTGCTGTTCAGCGAATTCCACCAAACGCTTCTTCTGCTCCGCGTCGGTTTCCACTGCGGCGATTTCCCTGGCGATCTGGGCCGCCTCGCCGCTTTGCTCAGCGAGTTCCTCTGCCGTGTCTCGTCGAATGGCCGCCCACTGCTGGATCTCCATGGCTCTAAGAGACTCAAGGATATGAAGCTCCCGCTGAAGGGCTGCCGTATCCTTCGCTTGGGCGTTGGCTTCTTTCACCTTCTCCGCCTGCAGCGTCAACTCAACCGTACGGGTCGCCGACATCTTGTCGCGGAGCGCGAGCTCCAAGACAAACAATTCGTCCGAGGCCTTGTTGGCCGTGATCGTATCGGCCATCATCTGTTTGGCCACAG
This sequence comes from uncultured Pirellulaceae bacterium, assembly GCA_964343305.1. Classification (GTDB taxonomy): domain Bacteria; phylum Planctomycetota; class Planctomycetia; order Pirellulales; family Pirellulaceae; genus CAYFJO01. The sequence continues at coordinate 895 of CAYFJO010000208.1, forward strand.
TCCGCATCGTGGCGAACCGTTCTTCTGCCGCTGTGCGCAAAGCGGCCACCTCAGCTTCCGGCTTGCTTTCGGCGCTGGCTTTCTGAAGTGCGACCTCCGCCGCTTTCCAGTTCTTAAACGCATCCTCCGCGCGCCTCCGCTCGGAGCGTGCAATCTCGCGTGTCGCCGACCGGGCCATCTCCCGCGATCTCTCCTCGGTCCTGGTGGTCGCCTCCTGCTTCTGGGCCTTTTCGAGAGCTGGATCAACCTTCTTCGGTTTCGCTGTCGGCTCGGCACCGTGGGCCAGACCCGCGACAGCCGCAATCACGGCCAATACCGACGAGATGTGTTTTGTTCGCTTCTTCATCTCGAATTCCCTCCCTTCAATGCGCTGCACAATTCGGGCGATGACCCGATACCCGGTTCTTGCTCTGCTCTCCTTCTTGTTCGGGAGCCGAAACAGTCCCGGCGAATGCGGAGCGATCGCCATGATTTTCATTTGTGGATGATAAGCAGTTTTTATAACATAGTCAAACAGAACTCTGTTTAAATAGTTTTAACGGGGTGATGGTTGTCTCAGACGCACCGGAACAAGTCCGCCTACGCATTTGCTTGAACGAGGATATCGTAGCCAACTACCGTGTTACTTAATCGGTGAAGGAGCCCGGAAATGACCAAGACGAACCGAATCACTCGGCGGGACTGTCTAAAATACGTGACCGCGGCAACGGTGTGCGGCACGGTTTCCCATCACGCCGCCGAGGCTGACACCCAGCACACGAAAGCAAAGTCGGTGGCCGCGGTGTTGACCGAGTACCGAACACGCTCGCACGCGGACGTGATTCTCGGGAAAATCCTCGAAGGCTGGAAGCAAGAGGGCGGTCCCGGCCCGGCACTGAAGCTTGCCTCGATGTATGTGGATCAATTCCCGTCTGGCGACATCGCCCGTGCGATGGCGGCCAAACACAAGATTCCCATCTTCGACACGATCGAAGGGGCGGTTACGGTCGGCAGCAAGAGTATTCCGGTTGACGGAGTGATCAGTATCGGCGAGCACGGCAGTTATCCCTGGAACGAAAAAGGCCAACACCTCTATCCGCGCCGCCGCTTTCTTGAAGGGATCACCGACTCGTTCGACAAATACGGCCGCGTCGTGCCGGTGTTCAACGACAAACACTTGGGACCTGTCTGGTCCGACGCGAAATGGATGTACGATCGCGCACGCCGGATGAAGATTCCGCTCATGGCCGGCTCGTCGCTGCCGGTCAGCTTTCGCCAGCCGGAGATCTCCGTGCCGATGGACTGCAACATCGAAGCCGCCGTCGGCATTGGCTACTCTGGACTCGATATCTACGGCATCCACACACTCGAGTGTTTTCAATCGCTGGTCGAGCGGCGGCGAGGCGGCGAGACCGGCGTCCAGTGGGTTCAATGCCGGCAGGGCGACGCGATATGGAAAGCGATCGACGATGGCCTCGTCAGAAAAGACCTATTGGACGCCGCACTCGGCGTGACTCCGACAACAGAGAACGCCGATATGCGCAAGACTGCGGGTGACGAGACCGCGTTGTTCCTGTTCCAGTACAACGACGGTCTACTCGGCGCAGTCCTCATGCTGCCAGGTTACGCCAGGGGCATTTCCGCTGCCGTGAAGCTCAAAGGCCAAACACAACCACTGGCCACGCGCTTCGAGGAGCGCACAGAGCCCAGGCATCCGCACTTCGCGTATCTGCTGAAGGCCATCGAGCGAATGATTCACACGGGTCGTCCGACCTACCCAGTCGAGCGAACCTTGCTGACATCTGGCCTGTTGGACCGGTTACTTACATCGCGGGCAAAAGAGCAAAAGAAACTCACAACACCTGAACTTGCCATCCGCTACGAACCGGTCGACTACCCGCATGCGCCGAATCCCGACTTGACCTCGAATCCCACGAGTAATCTGATCACTCCGAAGCAGTGATTCATTGGAGTGACCGAAACACCTTCCTTGAGAGCCCGTTGCATAAGGAACCGACCAATGAAACGAAGAGAGTTCATGGCATTGACCGCGACCGCAGCCGCCCTGGGCAGCAGCGGTGGCGCTGGCGCACTAGCAGCCGAACCGAACCGCGACAAGCAGACCCGTCCACGCAAACCCGTGAAGATGTATGTCGGCACCCAGCGCGGGCCGACCACACCCGAGATGCTCGATTACTTCAAGCGCCACGGGGTGGACCACATTTGCGGCTATCCGCCCGATCCGGGCAAGCGAGGACACTGGACAGTCGACGACCTGCAACGAACCCGGGAACTTTGCGAAAAGCACGGCATCACGCTCGACATGGTGGCGTTGCCGTTTTTGTCGTCCAGCCACATTGACCGCGAACGGCGCGGCGGCATTATGTTGGCCGACAGCCCCCAGCGGGACCGGGATATCGAACACATCCAGAAGATGACCGAAGGCTGTGCCAAGGCGGGGATTCCGGCCTTCAAGTACAACATGAGTTTGCTGGGCGTGTTGCGCACCGAGAGAACATCCGGCCGTGGTGGCTCGAGTTACAGCACGTGGCGGCTGGCCGAAGCGAAGGCGGATCCCGCATTGACGCGGGCGGGCCGGGTCGACGAAGAAATGTTCTGGGAGCGGATCACCTATTTCCTTGACCGAGTTATTCCAGTCTGCAACGAGCACAAGATCCGAGCCGCCTGCCATCCACACGATCCGGGCGTGCCGCCGAAAGGATTTCAAGGGATCACGCGCGTGTTGGGCACCATCGAGGGCTTGAAGAAGTTCGTCTCAATCCAGGAGAGTCCGTACCACGGCTTGAATCTCTGCCTTGGGTCTACCGCCGAAATGCTGCGGGACCCGGGCCGAGAGATTCACGACGCCATCCGCTATTTCGGCCGCCACAAAAAAATCTTCAACATCCACTTCCGCAACATCCGCGGCCGCCGCGACAATTTCCAAGAGGTCTGGCCCGACGAAGGCGATATGGACATGCTCGAAGCGATGCGCACGCTGCACGAGGTGGACTACCGATACATGGTCATGCCCGACCACATGCCACGGCATCCCGACGACCCCGGCGGCCGGCAAGCATTTGCCTTCTGCTACGGTTACATCAGGGCGCTGCTCCAGGCCGTTGCTGTGTAGAACGTAGGCTTTTTCGCGGTGTCCGGTGCGGTGATCTTTCACCGCTTTTCTGAAACGGCTGCACCATGCAGGCATTTTCAATATCGGAGACAAACGACGATGCAAAACCAAGTACGCCACCTTCGGGTATGGATTGCTTTGACGACGTTTGTGTGTGGCAGTTCCCATGTTGCTGTCGCCGACGATGCTAGAGAAGACGGCCGAGTCTATCTTGTCGGCATGGGACCGGGCGATCCTGAGTTGCTGACGATCAAGGCGAGAAACGTCCTGAAGGAAGCAGATCGCATCTATTGCTTTGGCTATCTCAAGCAAGAAGTGGCGCCCTTCGCACGCCCAGATGCACTGACGGTGGCGTCGCCGCTGTTGATGGCCAGATACCGCAGCAGCGACCCTGAGAAACTGCAAGGTGAGCAGCGCAAAAAGGCGCTCGAAAGCGCCGAGGAGTCGGCGAAGTTCGTGCGCCGAGTTCAAGAACTTGTCGCCTCAGGCAAGACGGTTGCTATTGCGACTGCTGGCGATCCGACGATCTTCTGTCCCTGGTCGTGGGTCATGCACGAGTTGGCGGACAGCAACCCCGCGATCGTTCCCGGCCTGAGTTCTTTCAACGCAGCCAGCGCCGCCTTGAAGCGGAGCATCACAGCAAAAGGGGGCGCCGTCCTGCTCTCCAGTGGAGACAACTTGGGGACCGCGGACAAGGACGGCCGTTTGAAAATGACGCTGGTCTTCTTCACGCACAGAACGAAGATCCACCAGCTCGTTCATCGCTTGCTGGATTGCTATCCGAAGGACACGCCACTGGCAATCGTCTGCGAGGCCAGTTACGACAGGCAACAAGTCGTCTGGTCGACGTTGGGGACAATCACCGAAACTCTCGAAAAGCGGCAACTGCCGCACCTCTACCTGGTTTACGTGGGAGATGGTCTCGCGAAGCCCACGAAGTGAAGTAGTTTGCGCATGTGAGCTTTTCGGTATTCAACCTACTCGCTTTATACGACGCGCTCGTAGGCGAGACGGACTTCCGCAGCCGAATGCACTGCCAGTTTCTCGCGAGCATGATGCTGTTTGGTTCGTCGGTGAATGCGAAGTGTGCGACGAGGGGAGCAACGACCACAACTTATTCGTTTGTACGTCGAACCGGCCAACCAGTCGATGAGCGAGTATCACAAGAAGAACGACATCCGCCCCGCAATAACGGATTAACTGGTCTCGAGCGGCCTGATCGTTATCGATCATCCAAGAAGACCAAAGCTGCACGGCAATCTCGCCATCCACGTTACATAGATCCGCAGGCCGAGTGATTGCCATGCGCTTCGCAATGTCTTTCAAACCTCCCCGAATTCCCCGATGAAATAACAGCCAACGCAAGTCAACGTGGGGGCAGGGCAATTCTGGAATGTGAAACACATCAAGGATACGTGGGACGTCAAACGAACTTCCGTTGAAGGACACAAGTAAAGTAACGTCGTCCAAAAGGTGAAGAAAGTCGTCTAGGTTTTCGTGTTCCACGAAACTCAACAGTTGCCCTTTGTGCCAACACACAATCACCGTAATCGGCGAATCATTCTCCAAGCCCGCGGTCTCAATGTCGAAATACGAGGCCTGATCGAGATAGTGAGCCAAAATACGCCACTTGTCCTGCGGCGCAAATCGGTCAACGAAATATTGGATGTCTCCAGCCTTCAACGCCTCCAAACATCGACGGCTTTCGTCTATAAGGTTGCCGCGCAAAGAATCTGGAATCCGCTGCCAGCAGTCAAGCACGTCCGCCCATGTGCGCACACCGGACTGGTGCAGTTTGGACAACCGCACCGGTCCAACACCGGGACAATGCTGTATCGCCTCTTTGATCAATGAATTCGCGCTCGCTTATTTTGAAGAATCTTTCCGGCCTTACCCAACCGCTGTTTGAGTTGCTGGAGATCAGCGTCTTCCTCCGGCGGAGAAATCGCGGCACCTTCCGGCAGTTCGTGGTAAGCAACATCCGGCAACACGACGTTGCCGGTCAAAAGTGAAGCTAACAGGCTATGGGTACACGCAACCGATGCGTTTGATTCCACCAAAAATTGTTCCAGGTCCGAGTCACTTACACCTGGCGGAAGCGGCGTCACACATGATGGACATCCAGCCAAGCATGGGCACTCGTCGATAACCGTTTTGCACAAACCCAGGGCTTCTTCGATGACCTCAAAGATCTTCTCCGCATATCCAACGCCGCCTTCGACCGTGTCGTACAGATACATGGCACTTTGCCATCGATCCCCTTCCAATTCAGTTAGCGATACGTCCGTTTCGATGTCTTTGACGTCGCCAAGGCAAAGACTGGGCGCTATTCGTTTTAGGATGTAGCTCAAGCCGTACAATGCGGCTCCCACATGTCGTTTGTCTAACTGCCCGACTTCTCGCCGCCAAGCTTCAGGTGGATGAAGGCTGAATCCCGTGGTGTCGTAAATAAACGGGTCAAGCGTAATCGGGCCGTAGCCAATGTTCTCCAACGTCCGCTCGCGAATCTTCTTGTACAGTTTCGGTTGTCGATTGACGTTCACATAGCCAAAATCAAGCGCAGCACGGTTCAACTCGTTGTGCTCAATCTTCTCGGTTAGCTCAACCCGACTTTCCCAAACCGCTTCGGTGTAATAGTCCACGTCAACGGGATCGACGCGACATAGCTTTTTGTCGAGGTCGAGTTCCAGCGACATATATCGAGTGCCGAGGTGTTGATAAATCGCATCCTTGTACAGCGTCCCACGGGCACCGATCGGATCAAGTTCGCCAATGACTTCACTGCCGCAATAGATTTCGACGTTGTAATCGGTCATGCCGCGGAGATTCACGCCCTTGGACGGGTAGTCCCGCAGCGCATAGCGGTAATTGCCATGATAGGGCGTGATCGTCCCATCTTCCTTGAGTATTTCGAGTGCGGCGGGATAGGCTGGTTCAGGGAACAACGCCTCGTCGTCACGCAGCGGGTGTTCATGCGCGGCACAAGGGAGATGTTGCAGGAGAATGTAAGGGTTATCTGCACTTAGCCAGGCCCGCTCGATCGGCGCTGAATTGACGAACTCGGGGTGATTGACGAAGTATTGATCGATGGGCGTATCTCTTGCCACATACACGATGACTGCCCGCGACCCCCGACGGCCGACGCGACCGGCCTGCTGCCAAAAACTGGCCATCGATCCCGGGTGGCCGCTGAGAATGCACAAATCCAAATGACCAATGTCGATGCCCAATTCGAGTGCGTTCGTGGTGATGATGGTTGTCAGTCGACCGGATGCCAGATCGCGTTCAAGTTGCCGCCGTTCGTTGGGCAAGAGACCTCCTCGATAAGGCTTCACCCGCTGCCGAAGCTCCGGATGTCCGTCAGTCACAGCACGGCAGAGGCGTTCCACTTGTTGTCTCGCTCGACAAAAGCAAATGGTCCGAACACCCTGCCGCGTCGCCTCCCGAATCAGTGGGACGGTTACAGAGCCAGGACCCTTCCGGTACAGGGCGTGTCCGTGGCTTTCGACGACCGGCGGGTTGATCAAGTACAGGTCGCGTCGAGGTCGCGGTGCGCCGTCCCGATCGATCACGTGAAACGGACGCTCGAAAAGGGCTTCGACATGCTCGTTTGGATTTCCAATGGTTGCCGAAGAACAAACGAAAACGGGACGGCTACCATGAATCGCGCAAACTCGCAATAGACGCCGCATCACATTGGCCACGTGTGAACCAAACGCGCCACGGTAGGTGTGTACTTCATCGACCACAATGTATCGCAGTCGAGAAAGAAATGTTCGCCAACGGCGATTGTGATTGGGCAGAATCCCGGCATGCAGCATATCGGGATTGGTGATTATGAAATCGGCTCGCGCTTGGATGCGATTTCTTTCTTCCCGCGGTGTATCACCATCGTATGTGCCCAACCGCACATCCACGCCGCTTGCCTCCAGCAGCTTGCCGAGCGTACCCTCTTGGTCGCGGGACAGCGCCTTGGTGGGATACAGGAGCAAGACTCCGAATGGTGAATCTGCCTGAAGATATTCATGAAGAATTGGCAGGAGAAAAGACAACGTCTTTCCGCTGGCCGTTCGCGACACCAACACGGCATCTTGGCCTCGCCGAATCGCGTCGAACGCCTCGACCTGGTGCGAATACAAGTTGTGAACACCGTCACCTTTAAGAACCGACGCGAGCCTGTGGTCCAATTCTGACGGGAATTGTTCGAACTCTCCCTGCGATTCCTCCAAATCCGAACGTGCGGCAATTTGAGGTGCGAACTTACCTTCCATGTAATCCACAAAGGACTGAATATCCATCATCAATGGTTCCCATCCGTGACGCCGTTTTTTTGAGATTTGGTTTCGAGTATAGACAGGATATCCGCGTAACTGAAGAAAGCAAACATCTATTCATTTGACGCCAAGTGGCAAGGCCGGTCCGTTAGGCAGCTCGACCCGTTACTTTTACGATGGCATGGACGGCTGCTTGTCTTCCGTCGTGACCGCCGGGGAATCTGTTGGCAGCTCGGGAACGGCCACCAGCTTTGATTATGATACGACCGGCCCCGTGACCGAGGTGGTCCATCCAGTGAACATTCAAAAACTCACGTCGTTGGACCATGAGCAGTCTCTCCCTAACGCAATTGATGACTTTTTTGGTTAGATAGGGACTGGGTGCCACAATTTCCGCAGTTTCCCTGGAACGTGCAGTTTCTTCAGACTATCCATCCTGACCAGGCACTTACTTGGACTCTTACGTAGGGCGAAATGCCCCTCGTGCCACTGCCCCCGGACGGAATAACGATTCGTCCTACTGAACCACTTGGCACCGCGAGCCCTCGTATCAACTGCCTGTAATTAATAGAATCATGCAATTCAATTTCACGCTCGCTTCGAAACGAACGACGTAAGTCCATTTTCTGCAACGCTTTAATCCTCAAACACATTGGCTGGAAATCATGCCGCGTTATAACCCCGCAACCATTGAACCAAAGTGGCAAAAGTACTGGGAGGAGAACAAGACTTTCAAAACACCTGAAATGCCGGCTGGGGAAAAGCTCTATGTACTGGACATGTTTCCCTATCCCAGCGGCGATGGGCTGCATGTCGGTCATCCAGAAGGTTATACAGCGACGGACATCGTCTGCCGTTTCGAACGCATGCGAGGCAAAAGTGTTCTGCATCCGATGGGCTTCGACGCGTTTGGGCTGCCGGCTGAAGAACACGCCATTAAGACGAACACTCCGCCTCGCGAGTCGACAGAAAAGAACATCGCCACGTTTCGGCGGCAACTCAAGATGTTGGGGTTCAGCTACGACTGGGACCGTGAACTTGCTACGACCGACGTGGATTATTTTCGATGGACGCAGTGGATTTTCACGGTCATGTTCGACACATGGTACGACGACGAACAACAAAGAGGCCGCCCGATTGATGAGCTGCCGATCCCTGACGATGTCTCCAACGAAGGAGATCACGCAGTTCGCCAATATCAGGACGAACATCGGCTGGCCTTCCAATCCGACGCACTGGTCAATTGGTGTCCAAAATTAGGAACCGTGCTGGCCAACGAAGAAGTGATCGATGGCAAAAGTGAGCGAGGCGGCCATCCGGTGCAACGCATCCCGCTGCGACAGTGGATGCTCAGAATCACGGCCTACGCCGAACGGCTGTTGAACGATCTCGAATCGCTGGACTGGACCGGCAGCATCAAGACGATGCAGCGCGAGTGGATCGGACGCAGCACGGGTGCCGAAGTCGATTTCTTCATCGGCGAAGAAGACAACTTTGACGCGTGGAAGTCGCAGCGCGAGTCTGGCGGCCTTCCGCGCAAGCCGGGCGACGATGTGTTGCGAGTTTACACGACGCGTCCCGACACGCTATTCGGTGCAACGTACATGGTCATTGCGCCGGAGCATCCCTTCGTGGATCGTCTTACAACGGAAGAGCAGCAGAGCGCGGTCAAGGAATACTGTGAAAAAGCCGCTGCCAAGAGCGATCTTGAGCGCACGGAGTTGGTGAAAGAAAAGACGGGCGTGTTCAGCGGTTCGTACGCGACGAACCCGGTCAACAGTGAGCGAATTCCAATTTGGATCGCCGATTATGTGCTGATCAGCTACGGTACGGGCGCGATCATGGCGGTGCCCGCGCACGACACGCGCGACTACGAATTTGCCGAACAGTTCGGATTGAAGATCATTGTCGTTGTTGATCCAGGCAACGCGGAAGATGTCGACCGCGATGCCGTGCTGGCTGGCAAGGAATGTTTCGCAGGCGAAGGAGCGGGCGTCAATTCGCAAGATTATGACGGTCTTACGACCGCCGAGTTCAAACAAAAAATCGCTGATGACTTGTCGGCCGCCGGCCAAGGTCGTTCGGCTGTCAATTTCAAACTACGCGACTGGCTATTCAGCCGCCAACGATTTTGGGGCGAGCCGTTTCCCGTTTTGCACGAAGTTGACGAGGACGGAAACCCCAATGGCATGCTGCGAGCCGTTTCGCCGGATGATCTTCCGGTCGACCTGCCGCATTTGGATGATTACAAGCCGCACGGCCGTCCTGAACCACCGCTTGGTAAATCGCCCGGCCAATGGCTTTATCCCGAAATCGATGGCGTGCGATACAAACGTGAAACCAACACGATGCCGCAGTGGGCCGGTTCGTGCTGGTACTATCTGCGTTTTATCGATCCGAAAAATGGAAATGCATTCGTTGACGCCGAAAAGGAAAAAGCGTGGATGCCCGTCGACCTGTATGTCGGCGGCGCGGAACACGCGGTGCTACACCTGTTGTACGCTCGATTTTGGCACAAAGTGCTTTACGATCGCGGTCACGTCAGTACACCCGAACCGTTTCAACGGCTGATCAACCAGGGAATGATCTTGGGCGAAGTCGAGTTCACCGGCTATCAGAGTTCGGTGAACGACTTCGTAAGTTCGAAAGACGTCGAGAAAGACGAAGCCGGGGTTTTTCGAATCAAGTCCAGCCAGGAAGAAGTCCACACGTTTCGACTCGAAGACGACGCTGTCCAAAAACAGGGCGATTCATTTGTATTGACGGAGAACCCCCAAATTCGCGTTGACAGTCGTGCGTACAAGATGTCGAAGAGCCGAGGCAACGTCGTTAATCCGGACGACATCGTGAAAAACTATGGCGCGGATTCGCTGCGGTTGTACGAAATGTTTATGGGCCCGCTGGTCGCGACCAAACCATGGAGCATGGCGGGTGTCGATGGCGTGCGAAAGTTCCTGAATCGCGTCTGGCGAATGATCGTCGACGATCGCGCGGAAGAGTTGACGCTGAACGCGGCCGTCAAGGACGTCGAACCAACCTGCGATCAGAATCGCACATTGCACAAGACAATCAAGGTCGTCAACCACGACGTCGAGAACATGGAGTACAACACGGCGATCGCCCGCATGATGGAGTTTGTTAATTTCTTTACGAAGGAATCGACGCGGCCCAAAGTTGCGATGGAACGTTTCGTTCTGCTGCTGTCGCCCTTCGCGCCACATATTTGCGAAGAATTGTGGGAACTGCTTGGCAACGAATCGACGCTGGCCTACGAACCATGGCCTGAGTTCGACGAAGCACTGACCAAGGACGAGACGATTGAAATTCCGGTGCAAATCAAAGGCAAAGTGCGGGCAAAGATTTCAGTCGCGCCCGACGTCAGCAAGGAAGACCTCGAAGCCGCAGCTCGTGCGGACGAGAAGATTGCCAAGGAATTAAAGGGCAAGGAAGTCGTCAAGACGATCGTCGTACCCGGGCGATTGGTTAATTTCGTCGTAAAGTGAGATTTACACTTTGCGCAAGATGAACACCGTGTCTGTTATCACGTCGTCGAACACCTGCGGGTCGTCGATGTCGTACCAAAAGTCATAGACGTCACAGAGTTGGAATTGGGGCACGCTTTCGAGTGTACGGCGGAATTGGCTGGCTGTGTACATACGCAAGGCAAACTCCGTTTTCATTCTCATGTCTCTCTTTGGCGTACGGACGCGCATCAGCATGCGGATGCTTTCCAGGCGGTCGCGGCGACTGGCAGACAGGACGCGCAATGTAAAGTTAACTTTCGTCTGTCCACGTTGGGCCCGCCAGCGCTCTTCGGAAGCGAGATCGATGTCCAGCGGTAGCATGTGAAGTCCCAAGATATAGATTCCGCCCGTCCGCAGATTGTTGGCCACGGCCAGCAAATGGTCCTGCGCGGCCCGCTCAATGGTCAAATGCCGAAAGGTATTGAACGTGCAAAACGCAGCATCCACCGGCTGGGAAAGCTGGAAGTTTGTCATGTCGCCGTTGATCAGTTCGCCGGAGAGTCCTCGCCGGGCCAGCCTTCGCTTGAAATACGCCAGTGACTTGGCGTTGTTGTCGAGGCCAATCGCCTGATAACCGCGGCATGCCATTTCAAAAACCAGGCGGCCACCGCCACAGCCTGGCTCGAACATTCGCCGAACAGGAAAGTCGACATACTTTTCGCACGCAGCTTCGAGGAAGTCCGCTTCGTCGCGTGTTTCGTCGGCGAAGGCCATCTCGTAATACTGTGGATAGTCGTACCAGTCAACGGTTTGTATCGTCACGTCGCGATTCCAAACATGGCGGGATAAACAAGCACCAACACGTGGAGCAAGATGGCGGCGTAAACGGACCCCAGCAGGTCGTCCATCACGACTCCCCAGCCCGCCGGTAGCTTCTCGAGTTGCTTGGCTGGTGGAATCTTGATGATGTCGATCACACGGGTGAAGAGAAACATCCATAACAAGGTGCGCCAAAGTTCCACCTGTCCGGAGTAAAACGGCCAAAACAGCAGCACTGTCAACAGAAAGCCGGCGACTTCATCCGTCACGAATTTTCCCGAATCCTTTTCCTCAAAATGCTCCTCGGCCCACGGTGCCAGCACGATGGTGAGCCACGTGCTGATGACAAAGCCAACCGTGACAGACACGATTTGAACGGACCACGGAGTCCATAACGCAGCGGGCAAGAAGATGGCCACGCCGATCAATGCACCCGCCGTTCCCGGAAAGATCGGCGAATACCCCAAGCCGAAGCAGGTTGCAACGATCAGTTTCAGCGTGTGCCTTCGATCGGTTTCGCTGCGGTCGTTCAAGAGTGAATCGCGTCTTTCGAGTTTTCGTTGGACGGCCTAGCCGCCGGACTGCGCCGTCAACCAAGCCCAAAAACTGTAGCCATAGGACCCGGCCACGGCGTAAGCGATGAAAACGCCGTAGAGAGCACACAGCACCAACGCCTTGAACCGAGTTAGCTGCTGTCGATGCCACATGATCGCCAGCGTTAGCACCGTCAACACCGCCAACAGCATGCGGAGATCCACGAGGCCGGCGATCGGCTGGCCGTTTGATGTCAGTGGCACCGCGCCCCAATTCAAGAGCGCGGAATTGATCAGCAAGGGAATCGCCATGCAGATGCAGATGTCGAAAATGTTTGAGCCAAAGGCATTCGACACCGCACCAGAATCATCGCCGCGCATCGCCGCGCCGATCGACAAAAACGTGTCGGGGACGGAAGACGCCGCGGCCGCCAGTGTCACAGCGACGAAGAACTGCGGAACCGCGAGGACTCTGGCCGTTTCGAGGGTCACTTCGACAAGCCAATAGCAGGCCGCCGCGGCAATGATCGTTGAAACAAGAATGATGATCCACGCCGACATTTGGGTAAGCGAGATTTCAAAGTAGCCAAAAAAGATGCCCGCTCCTTCGTCATCGTCTTCTTCCTCGTCATCGTGTCCCGAACGGATATCTTCGATCAACTCCTCCGAAACTTGGATGCCATCACTTTCAAGTTTCTCGAGGATGTTGTTAGTTTCCTTCTGCAGATCACTTCCGTGAGTAAGGCGGTCCTTGATCGCCTTCACAGCACGCCGATGGTCACGAGCATGGGAGTAAAGTTGATAGACGTAAACGGCGTACAGCACCAAAAAGAAAACGCCCATCCACCAATACATCTCGTTGCCGAACAAGAAAAATATTAGCAAAATCGAACAGCCTAAGAACCACATCCCGTCGCGCGAAATGACTTCCGAGTCGACATCAATGGTCGGGCGCTGGGGTCGATAGAATGAGATGACGAGCGCGCAAAACGCTGGAATTAAGATCATATTGTAAACGGCGCTGCCCGCACACGTTGCAATCGCGTTGCCGAATCCATTGCCCACTTCTTCCTGAACTTCGGCTTGCGAGTCGCCACCCAGCCAGATCGCGAACAAAACAAAGAAAACGCCCGTGAAGAGTTCGGGCAGCGAACTTGCGATGGCATCCAACGTCGCGCCGCGAACCGAGCCGGGAATGTGAAACGTTTTGCCGATCCATTGTGCCGCGTCGGCAAACGGATCGCAGGCCTGCCAAATGATGATGGAGATCAGCACAACCTGTGACATCAGGAATGCGACTTCCAAGTTTTTGTGCCCTGGGTTCGCATCGTGCGCCACCCACAAACCACCGAATGCCGCGATCGAAATTACCGTGACCAGCAACGACACGTGACTTGGGCCCGATTCCTCGTCGGAAGATAGGTCGCCGTCGTCACTCATAAGTGGTTCGCTGGGAGGGAAGTATTAAGCTAGTGGCCACGTAGGCCAGCAACAGAGCGGGCCATTCATTTTAATTGTCAGTTGAAATGGCCGTCAGGGGTGGGCGGGTGATTTGAGGGCGGCGAAACGTAGGTGCAATCGATCGGACAGGCACCCTCTCTCAACCGTCCTCTCCCTGGCGAAGGAAATAGAGGATCGCGTTTTTGAGTTCACGCGCCGTACTGTGGGAGTATTCGATGTCGAACCACAGTATCTTGCCTTCGGCATCCAGAACATACGTGCGAGGGAATTTTCCTTTTGCCACAGCTCCGAATCCAGTGCCATCCTGGTCCAACAAACACGGGCATTCCACTCCAAACTGTCCGGCCAATGATGCGACTTCTTGAGCATCGTCGCCCACATTCACCGCGACCACAGAAACACCGAATTTGGTAAACGGATCGACGCTCTCGCGCTGAAGTCGTTTGAATTGTTCTTCAGCCAGGACATGCCGGATGTCCCAAAAGACGACCAACGTCAGCTTCTCGCCATACAACTTGGCCAATTCGTGATCGTTTCCCTGGACGTCGGAAAGAACCATGGCCGGCATATGATCGCCAACACCAACCAAGCACGTCTTGGCGTGGGCGTCGGATAGAATCACTTTCGGTTCATGCGGCGGTCGTTCCGGGCGCGGCGGCACGGGAATTGGTTCCTTGCCAGCACCCGCGATCGGAAATGGCACGTCATTACCGTCCGGACCATCGTCCCCGATGTGGGTGTCATCCGTGTTCGTGTCGTCCGTGTCATTCGAACTAGGACCACCGTTAAGTCCAGGAGACTCACCCGTTCCGCCCGCCGTCTGTCCATCGCAACCCGACAGCTTAATACAACCGACGGCAAACACAGACGCAACGATCAACACACCCGCGGTTGACCAAAAAACACCCTTCTTGCGTCGATCTTGCATTACGTGAATTCCTTTTGCACAACGTCAAATCCATTCGACCCTGCTGGCGCCATGGATCACCCTAAATTTGAACACAGTTTCCACTTATTGTCGCATTTCGTCAACGGTAGAATAGCACCACGGAGCTAAGGTGCGTGAAGTACGGCCAAATAGCTGCAGTCGCCGGACCGCGGAAAAACCACGCTCTGGCGAGCGTGGCTACGAATTGATCAACAGGGCCTAATCCAACACTTTGGAAATTCGAATCCCAAGTTCCTTTAGTTGACGATCGTCCACCGACCCCGGCGCATCGGTCATCAAATCTGTTGCCTTTTGTGTCTTGGGGAACGCAATGCAGTCGCGAATATTGTCCAATCCGCCAAACAGCATCACCACGCGGTCGATTCCCAGCGCGATCCCAGCATGCGGCGGCGCACCAAATTGCAGAGCTTCCAGCAAGAAGCCAAAACGTTCCGCGGCCTGTTGCTCGTCCATGCCCAATAGATTGAAAACCTTTTGTTGAATCTCGGAATCGTGAATTCGAACCGTGCCGCCACCGGCTTCCGATCCGTTGATCACTAGGTCATAAGCCTGTGCCCGGCACTTTCCAGGATCGCTTTCCAGCATCTCCAGGTCTTGCGTGCGGGGCGCGGTGAACGGGTGATGCATCGCGGCCCAACGTTGTTCTTCATCGTCATATGCGAACATCGGGAACTCGACCACCCAAGAAAAATGCATCGCACTCGGATCGTACAATTTCAACTCGGCTCCGAAGATCTTTCGCAGCCCGTACAACGCCTTGCAGGTCACTTCGAATGTGTCCGCCACGAAGAACAGCATGTCCCCCGGTTCGGCGCCCATGCGTTCGGAAAACTTGGCCAGCAATTCGTCGGCAAAGTTTTTCGCGATCGGCGAGTACAGCGTGCCGTCTTCTTCGATGCGGAACCACGCCAAACCTTTCGCGCCGAAATCCTGTTGCACGTAGTCCGTCAATTCGTCGATGCGTTTACGCGAGCACAGTGACGCCGCACCTTTGGCGTTGATGCCGCGGACTTTGTTGCCCGCTTCGGCGACAGACTTGAAAACACGGAACTCCGCCTCGGCGGCCAAGTCCGTACAGTCGACGATTTCCATACCAAACCGCAAGTCCGGCGCGTCATGCCCATATCGCTCCATCGCTTCGTCGTAGGTCATTCGCGGCAGCGGCGTTTCCAATTCAATCCCATGGATCTCTTTTGCCAGGCGGACCATCAGGCCGTTGATCATGCCCATCACGTCGCCCGCGTCAACGAACGACATTTCCATGTCGAGCTGAGTAAATTCCGGTTGCCGATCGGCTCGCAGGTCTTCGTCACGAAAACATCTGGCCACCTGCACGTAGCGGTCATAGCCGGCGACCATCATGATCTGCTTGTACAGTTGCGGCGACTGCGGCAGCGCATAGAACGAACCGTTGTGGACGCGGCTGGGGACGAGGTAGTCGCGAGCACCTTCGGGGGTGCTTCGTCCCAGAATCGGCGTCTCGATGTCGATGAACTGGTTCTCTTCGAAATAGTCGCGCATCGTTTTGATGATGCGGCTGCGCAACAACAGCGTTTCCTGCATCTCGCGGCGGCGCAGGTCGATGTAGCGATGTTTCAGGCGAAGGTCTTCGCCGGGCAAGTCGGTCTGGCTGGGCGTAAACGGCGGCTGGTTACTCTTGTTGAGCAACTCCAACTCAGTGACCCGTACTTCGATTTCGCCCGTGTCGAGTTTGGGATTATCTTGACCAGCGGGGCGTTTGGCCACCTTGCCGGTGATTCGGACGACGTCTTCGCTACGCAGTTTCTTTGCCGACTCAACAACGTCATCACCGCTTTCCGGCGCGGCAACAATCTGTGTCAGCCCATAACGGTCACGCAAATCGACAAACACACCACCACCATGGTCACGATAGGTATCGACCCACCCGCACAGCGTTACTTCCGCGTCCACTTGATCTGCCCGCAGCTCTCCGCATGTATGACTTCTTAACAAGGGTTGCTCCCTAAAATACCGTTAATTTGGCTGTTTTTTGAACGCAGACTCCGTATTCTAGAAGAAGGTCGCGACGGCGCAAAGGTTCGTTTGGACGGCCAAATCTGCGTTGAGCATGGCCGACTCGTGAAGAACCCCGATCTGCGGCAAGTGCGAGCGAACCGTCCGTCAGTGTAGAACAATTGTCGTAGTTCCCCATTCTATGCGCAGCGTGAGGCGTTTGTGGATATCTCGGAATGGT
>CAYFJO010000209.1:0-17649 GCA_964343305.1 uncultured Pirellulaceae bacterium
TCTTCAGGAAGTCGTGCAGTGCGGTGAGTGATACGCGAACAGCCCAGGTGGCCTCGATAAAATCGAGCAAGTCATCACGCCTGGCGTCTTCGTTGGTGAGGAGGAATTGGGCGACGGGTCCAGCATAGCGGGGGAGGAGTTTTCCGTAAGGACGTCCGGAGAGTCGATGTTGAATTTCGCGGACGACCTGTCGGGAGGAGAGTTTCTTTTGTCGGGATCCGGTGGGTCGGGTGACGCCGACGAGCCGGGCCACCTGTGCGATTTTCCAGTCCAACTGACAGTGGAGGAGAAAGTGGGCGACGATACGTTGACTGGCGTAGTTGTTTCCCACATGTTGCAGAAAGGCGAATGCCGCCCGCAAGACGGCGAGATGTTCTGGCGACTTCAAACGGGGTGGCATTCTTGCGTGTTCAATCCACTGATCAAACGATTCGCCATCCGTGGCCATGAGCAGTACCTCCTTGACTGCGATGTGCGATCCAGTCGCGGAAGTATAATTCCGTTCGCTTTCAAACTGAAGACCAAAGGGGCATTATTCCGTTTGGTGCTAGCGACAAAACAGAGATGGAATTGTGTCAAACTGGGACGCAGCACATTATCTGAAATACGGCGACGAACGCACTTGGGCGGCGGCGGATCTAGCGGCTTGCGTTAATCTTGAGCAACCGCGTGCGATGGCCGACTTGGGCTGCGGACCGGGAAATAGCACGCAAATCCTGCGCAGTCGTTGGCCACAAGCCGACACTGTCGGCATCGACAACTCGCCTGAGATGATTCAAGCGGCGAAGCGATCGTTTCCTGATCAGAACTGGTTGCTGGCAGATGCCGCCGAATGGTCTCCCGCCGAACCTGTCAATCTCGTTTACTCCAACGCCGCACTGCAATGGCTGCCTAATCACGCTGTGTTGATCCCGCACCTGTTCAGGTTGGTTGCATCCGACGGCGCATTGGCGTTCCAGATTCCGAGCAGCTCGTTTGCCACGGTCAGAAAACTGATTCACGAGATCTCGCACGATCCGGCATGGACCGAACGCATGGACGCGGCGCGGAGTGCATTGACGATGGAGCGTCCGAAGTTTTACTACGACGCCTTGGTTGACGGGGCGACTGACTTAGACATTTGGGAAACCGAATACAATCACATTATGGAATCGAAGGCTGCGATCGTTGATTGGATTTCCAGCACAGGGCTACGACCTTTCCTCACTGCACTCGACAGCGACAACAAACGCGACAGTTTTCTGATCAAGAAGGGCGTGGCTTGCCATTTACCAAAAGAAGCATTGGACGAACTCATCGATGGGCTTCGCAGGTGATCTTGAGAATTCGGCAAAATGACGGCACTCAATCGATTCCGATTTGCGGTGCAATTGCAACGCATTTTCGTTATCTTGAATTTGCAAGGCAGAATCATTTTCGCGCCCATACGGGGGATGAAATGTCAAAGCCGTTAACAACATTCGCGGTCGCGATGTTGCTCATTGCATCGTCGCTTGTTGCCGATGATGATCCGAGGTCGACGAAGAGCGGAGTGGAATCCGTCGAGCGGGTGCGATTCGTGCTTCGAGAAAGTCTTAAACTTCCAGGGCCGGACCTGGACCTTCTCGAAGCAAGACGGAAGAAACTTCAGGATCGCCTTGAGCGCGAAAATTCCGAACTGAGGTTCGTTTGGACCAAAGTTTCACCGCCGAGTGGCATTCGCCAAGGCGCGCCGCAGATCGAATTCACCCGCGATGGCAAGCATTTGCTCTCCGCCAGTACGCTCTACACTTCGCACGCCAACGCGTGGCCAAACGGCGGAACGGTGACTTATTGGAGTGTTGAAGGCGGTGAACAAGACAAGATTGTTCTGGTCGGCAAGCAGGTGAACACCATTGCGATGTCGGGACGAGGAAATAAAATTGCGATGGCAATTGCCCGAGCGGACTTCACGCGCGAGATCGTTGTCGGCAGCGTTAAGAGGAAGGACGCAGAACCTACCGCCTTGCTGGATGAACTTTCTGCCGTACACACGCTCACTCTTTCTCCTAACGGCAAGCGGTTGGCATTTGTCGGTGATGGAAACACGCTGTATATGCACAGCACGAAGACGGGTGAGTTGATTCGGTCGACACGAGTTTTTGGTGAAACCGTGCGAGTGATTAAGTTTTCGCCCTACGGAAAACTGGTCGCTATCCCAAGCTACATCCCCACCACACCTCGTGACCGCCAACTCGGCCATGCGTGACGTTGTTCAACGCGAAAACAGGAGAGACATCTGGAAAAATCGAGTTGCCCGCGTATGCCAATTGGTTGTCGTTTTCGCCGGACGACAAGACGCTGGTGTCGATATCCACCTCGCACTGGCGCAATGTGGAACCCAGCCCGGCCACAATCATCCACGCATGGGATCTTGAAAACGATCGACAACAATTCACGATGATCAGCGACCGCAAGTTATTGTCAGCGGCCATCTCACCGGACGGGGAAATCGTTGCGGTTGGGTGTGACGACGGCCACGTGCGTTTTTGGGACATGACAGGACGACGACTATCCGCGCTTCCTGCGCACGAGAATCCAGTGCGTCACGTCCGATACTCACCGGACGGAAGAACATTAGCGACCAGCAGTCAGGATCAAACGATCAAAATCTGGGACATCGAGAAGCTCAAGATTGGCATTCCCCCGAAACCATGATGTCCAGCCCGATTGTCACTTGCGATCGATGCACCGCCGTGATTGGAAAGCATTCCCGCTCCATAATGTGCCTCGTGAAGTTGCTCCGTGCCAGGTCGAAATAGGGAACTCATTCAACAAAAGTGGCGTCAAATGGCCTACCCAATAAACTCGCGAAATCAGGGCCTCTCGATGCGAAAACTCATTTCCCTTTTGTTGGCAATTGGCAGCTTCATATCAGCAGGCGGCGCTCTCGCCGAAGAAACGTTAGACGAACAGCAACAGCAGATTATCGAACAGGTGATGGATGAAATCATTGCCGGCATTGAGGCGCTCAAGGAAAAACACCCTCAGTTGAATCGGTTTGGGAGAATGCCCGAATTCACGCGTGGGAAATATGAGTTTCGATACCATTTCAAATTGAAGGAAACGACTTCTGACGAGGGCGCGACGATCGCCGAAGATTCGGCGGACGGGTGTGGCATCTTTTTTCGACTTGCTGCCGCAGGCGCGCCGAATAGCAAGTGGTCGAACTATTATCATTGGCAATCGTTCGGTGGCGGGCGAGCGGGCATCGGACATAGTCTGTCGATTAATCCCGCGCGACCTGGCGGCGCGCGGTCGGACCATCCATTGCGCATCGATGTGCATCAAGTTGTCAAGCACTCGCTTCAAACAACTTTTGAACGTCTAACGTCGGAGTACCTTGTCTCGAAACAAGGCGTGGCACTCGACAACAAATCACTGTTGGACGAGGCAGAGAAACTCAATTCATCGGTCACGAAGCAAGCGCTCACTATTCTTTCGTTTCGCGAGTTGAACGACGCCGAGTTGACGCGTATTCGTCGCGGATTTCGTGACAAGAGATATTCGCTCGACTTGGGTTATACCGCGTTGCAGCTCATGCAGAAGAAAGACCAGGAGCATCTACCAGAGTTTTACGCAGACCTTGTTCGAATCACGATCGACCTTGAATTGCGCGGCGGTGATACGTTCACACGAACGCCGTTCTTTGGCCAGTCACGGGCCAGCACCGGGCGAGGCGTACGGTCTGCAGTCGTTGATAATATCAGGAAATTAAAAGAAGACCGCTTCCTGTCCGTCGCACGAACTATTCTGAGTGAGGATCCCGCGACGCAAAACCGTCGCACGATGCTCGAATATCTAAGCGAGCTAAAGAGTGAAGATGCCCAATCGCTGATGATCGCAGCCCTCGCCAACGAGTTCCGTAGTGTGCAACGACGGGCGGCGGAGATTGCCGGCGAGCAGAAAGTCAAGAAAGCTGTGTCACAGTTAGAGACGTTGATGAATTCGCCGAGTTCGATCACGCGTATCAAAGCCGCCGAGGCGTTGGAAAAGCTAAACGCATTAAATGAACCGCCGCCGCCACGCGAGGGTGGCGTTCCCGCATCGGGGCGGCGAATCGCCAAGACGCTTTGGGAAGTCGGTTTGTCCGATGCAGACATCATGAAGATTTCCGAGTTGCGAGGCGGAGTCGAATGGAAGATGACGGAAGTCACCGTCGACACGATTCGCCATCGCGCCGGGCTTTTCCCAAAGCAAGACGACGTTGCCCGCCCGTTTCTTTTGGCCGCCGCGTTGAAGCTCGAAGAATCAAGACTGGCCCAAGACATTTACGAAGCGATGTGCAACTACACGGAATCGGACACGGCGGTTTTGGATCGCGCGGTTACAGATCTGGCGTGGCAACGGATGCTGACCGGGTTTGATCATTTCCAGCGCAAACAAGACAAAGCCGCGCTCCCCATGTTTGAGGCAGTGTTGTCAACAAAGAAGCGCGCCAAACCGCATTCGCGGCTAGCTTCCTACGTCGCGCAATCCGAAACACTCGTTCCAGAAATCAAAGCCCGGCTAAAGACGAAAAAAGCCGATGCACCAGACGAAGACGATCGCGATGCCTACATCAACTTTTGGATCGCGCAAATCAAGGACATCAACGGTGTCCAACCCGGCCAGCCGGCAACGCCCAGCATTTGGGAAGAAGAGTGTCGTTGGAGCGACATCCCGCAGCCGCCGTTTGCCAGCGATCGGCTGCGATCGATCGGGAAAACAGCTTTGCCGTCGTTGGTCGAGGTGATGGACGACCAGACACCGACGCGCACGGTCGGTTATTGGCGCGATTTCAATCCCACGCGATATCTAGTCACAGTCGGCACCGCCGCGCAACGAGTTTTCTACCGCATTTGCAAAGATCACGGACTCGATCCACCCAAGTCACTCACGAATGCGATTCGCTCTCGACGCACGGTGAAGGTCGCTGTTTTGCAAGACGAGTTACGCCAGTGGCTAGAGAATGTCGAACGGTAGGTGATTGGCCTAAGTGGATCGCATTCACTCATGGAGAAAGACCCAATGCCGCGTTTAACAGGCCCCTGTATTCCAGTCTTTCTGTTGTCGATCTCAACGGCTGTCAGCATGTTGGCTCAAGACGACGCTTCAACATCCACCGACAATCGCGACGATCCGAAAGCGGTTAAATTAGCGAATGAACTTGGCGATGTTAAATTCGGTGAGAATGGGCAAGTCGTCTCGCTCATCATCAACCGCGCCAAATTATCCGATCACGAACTAGCCGGTTTGGAAAGTCTGAAAAATCTTGAATACTTTAGCGTCCATTCATACAGATTTCGTGGTCACGGTCTGCGACGCATTCGCGGAATCGCGAGCCTAACTGGATTGTCGTTGTACTGTCCTGTCCTAACGGATAAAGGCTTATCCAGCTTAGACGCCCAAATCGGTTGGAAGAATCTCAAGAGGTTGCGCATTATCTGTCCCGAGATTTCAGATGCCGGCCTTATTCACATTCGCGGACTGACGGGTTTGCAGAGTTTATCCATCGATCATGGAGATGTTACTGACGAGGGCATCGCTAACTTTAGCGAGATGGCCGGTCTTGAGCGTCTTGAACTTAACAGCACAAAGGTGACCGGTACCGGTTTGAAGCACCTGAAGCGCCCGGAAAAACTAAAAACGCTGAAGCTTTATCGGAGTCCCATCAATGATGAAGGATTGAAAGAGATCGGTTCATTCGTCAACCTGGAATGGTTGTACCTGACCGAGACGAATGTTACGGACCGTGGATTGACGCATTTGAAGTCACTCAAGAAACTGCGCCGATTGGATCTGGATGCCACGAAGGTCACGGATAAGGGACTTGCCGAGTTGGGTCACTTGCCGATTGAAGAGTTGTCTCTCAGTTGCACGTCGTTTTCGTCGCGAGGCGTGGGTGGGGTGATCGTGAGTTCCACGAGCAACGCACCGCAGATTACAGACGTTGGGCTTGTTCACCTTCGTGGGTTGATGCGGTTGCGCAAGCTGGACTTGCAAGGGACGACAGTCACAGGTGAGGGTGTCAAGACGCTGCGAAGCACACTGCCGGACTTGAAGGTGATTCACGGGTTCAATCTTGAGTAACATTGCAACCGCCTCGCGATTCGAGCGTGAATATCTTACGCAAGTGTAAACGCAACTCCTTGAGCACTTCCCACTTGATGATCAGTTCGCTGCGGACCATGCTGCAGTCGTATGTCTCTCCGAATTCATCCCAACGAACATTGACGGATCCGCCTCTATTCTCTGACAGCGTGGTAATCGGATTCCATTTGCTGACCCAACACGCCTCCAGCTTCGTCCCAGCCTTGAGTTTCGCCTTCGCCGGGACAAGCACCGAGTGCTCTGGGACGGCGATGGATACCGGATATTCCTTCCGCGGCTTCATGGCGATGGAGTCTGCCTTGCCATCGTCGCGACTGCGGCCCGCGACAAAGAAAATGATGAGCAGAACCGTG
The DNA here is from genome assembly GCA_964343305.1 of uncultured Pirellulaceae bacterium. Lineage (GTDB taxonomy): Bacteria > Planctomycetota > Planctomycetia > Pirellulales > Pirellulaceae > CAYFJO01. The sequence continues at coordinate 6,465 of CAYFJO010000209.1, forward strand.
ACAAGAAGACCACCGCCGATCCCTGCGCCGATGGCGATGTATTGCCCGGTTGGATTCCCGCCTGTTACGCCAGGGGAATGGACGACGTTGGGAATATTCGCCCCACGCTGCGCGAGACGGACGAAGTGCACAACGATGAGCACGACCCCTGCGATGCCAAACAACAATGTGACAAGACCGCGTCCGAAAGCCTCACCACGAGCCTGCGCAGAACCCGCTGGCGCCGACGAACCGATGACGTCCATCACAACGTTCGCAGCGACGCCAGCGACGATAAGGAGCAACCCAATTTGCCACAACGCAATAGGTAACCCAGGCTTTCTATTCATGGGGCGATCCCTGAAGTTCCGTCATCCGCTTCGACACGATTCCAGAACATTACATGTGATTCGGAGAATTCGTTGGACACCGCACTAGGGTTTTCGGGTCTTCAAATCTGCTAATATTAAGATGTATGTCATCGCCTCGCCGTGAAAGTTGGTTGTCCGCAAAACGCAAGAGAATCCAGTTCACGCTGCGCATGGTTTTTATGCTGATACTATTTCTGGCCGTGGGGTTCAAGATCTTTGCGAGCCACCTACATCGTGCGCAACGGCAGCATCAAGCCGTAAGCGACATTCGAGCGATTGGCGGAAACGTCTACATGCACTACACAGGTCCGTACGAAGGCGGCACGTCGTGGCTGGATCCACGAAAACCAAAATCGTCCTGGTGGCGCGATCGATTGGGAGATGACTTTTTCGACACGGTGCACCGTGTCGAATTGTCAGGACCAGCGACCAATGACACGATGGACTCGCTCCGGCACGTCAAGTCACTGCGGCAGTTGTATCTGCGGGTCGATGAAAACAGTACCGTCACGGATCGTGGGATGCGACAGATCGGAAGTCTCGACACACTACAGTTCTTGGGCTTGCGAGGTTACAAGATAATGGACGATGACCTCGCGCACGTGACCCAACTCACTCAGCTAACAGAATTGTATCTTGAAGGAACGAACGTTGCCGACAAGGGACTCGCACGATTGCGTAGATTGACGAATCTTGAGGCAATCGGCCTCAGCAAATACTCGTCGTTTGAAGAGGACACGTATTCGCGTGTCGACAAGTTCATTACGGACAAGGGTCTGGTACACTTGCAAGCGATGCGGAATCTCAAGCGACTTGGCTTACAAGGAAACAAGATCACCGATCGCGGCCTTCGCTACCTGGCGACTTTTGACAAGCTAGAGGAATTGAGGATTCAACACACAGACGTGACCGAAGAGGGTGTCCGCCAGTTCAAGGCAGCACGACCGAATTGTAACGTCCGTTTTTGAGGTTGGAAGGTTTTCATCTAGAATCGGTTTCAAAATCCACCTTGTCGTAGCTGCGTTCGCCAGAACGCGGTGTTTTTCACTAGCAGGTCCGCACTCTGGCGAGTGCAGCTTCATATTGAACACGCTTGTACCCCAGGTGCCAGTGAGCGCTAAATCGAAAAGTTGAGTACATCAAATGAGTATCGATGCTAAAACCTTGCTTCGAGGTCTCAAAAGCATGAACCGCACTCTCGCGATCATCCTGATAATCGGCCTTTTCAAAAATGCCGGCGCTGCCCATATAGAGAAACTCTGGCAGGCGGTGGATCGAGCACGCCAGATAACTTTTCACTCCTATTATCGACATCCTGGATTCGCGCGGCGTGTCGCCGAGACGCGGGCTTTGGAAGAGATCGTGCGGCTGGCGCCGGGCGGTCTGGACGAAGCGCGAGCGCGATCGGCTTTGGCCGAGATTTGCAGTCATGGTGGAAACGCAGCGGTGCGGATGGAACATCGCTATCGCGCACAAACGCTGTTGCGCGAGTTGATGAAAAAGCAACCGGGTTTGGCAGGATTCATGTTGGGGCGCGAGCGGATTATCAAAGAGCGCCAAGCGTATCGGACAGTGCATCAGAAAGTCGTCGAGCGATACGGCGACACGCACTGGGGCCAATACGCACAACTACATCTATTGAAAGATGACACTGGTCGGCCGCTCAAAGGGGCAACAAAACCGCTGTTCGAATTCGAGAAGCGGCATCGTGGCGACGAGTTAGGGTTGCGGGCACTGAAGTCATTGTCGTTCTGGTTTGGACACAACAAGGATCAACGCGGCATCAACCCCGTGCCGAATTGGACGCAGGCGATGGAAGTCAACTTGCTGATCGCACGCCACTATCCCGCCGCAAGGCAACGTTCATTCGAGTTGTATGGTTTCGAACCTAAGTTCTCCGGCGACGCGCGCCGACTCGAAGAACTGTTTGAGCAATACATCGCACTGAATCTTGGAGCGTGGTCTTATCACTTACGGCAGCTCGCCAAGGCCAAAGGATTGCCGGAAGATTCGCCCGAATTCTACATCGCGTTTTGGGATGCCGTCGAACGTCGTTGCGAGCCCGACGGGCGCGCCGCCGTTGCCGCTGGCCGCGCCCGTTTCTTCTACTCCGAAGGTCGATACAAACGCGAGCACAAGTCGCGCACCGAGTTTTTTGGGGCCAGCCGCCGAGTGTTGAAGGATTATCCGAAGAGTGTTTTTGCGGCAGAGATGCTCGATTTGATGGCGTGTGCGATGCTGGAACAAAAAGATTCGAACGAGGCGGATCACGCCGAAGCGACCAAATTCTGGCGTCAACTGCTGGAGACGTATCCTGATCACCCGGTATGCCGCTGGATCGCGGTCGATCTGGCGTCATTGGAAAAGTTGGCTGGCAGCCTGGCCGAACAACGAAGTCAATTGGAAGCGGTTTTGAAAAACTACCCGTCCGATACGGGATTCGACATCGCGATTCCGTATTTGATTGGCGAATCGTTCGAACGCGAGAAGAAACTCGGCCCTGCTTTGCGCTACTACCAACGAACGCTCGACGCCTGGGACAAAATGAGCCCGGCGTTGCGCGGAGACTATTTGTCGATCTGGTTCGCTTCGTCGCAGTCGCTGCCATGGCAAGTGCGATTTTCCTTTGTACATCAGAAGATTCGTGAAAAGGTCGCCTTGTGGCGGCGATTTGAATCGACGGAGTTTCATGATCTGTTGGCCTGGCAGGCGATACACCAGTTCGACGGCAAAGTGCGGCGTGAGGGATTGGAGCAATTCTTAAAAGACTTCCCTCGATCAACTCTTGCGGCGGAAGCTAAGTGCGAACTCGCGCGTCAGTACGAGTTGGCGAAAGAATTCGACAAAGCGAGAAAACTCCTCACCAGCATCATTGATAACAAATCCTCACGACATGCGGACGTGTTGATAGCCCGCCTGGCCATTTCGCGGATGAACATCCTAAAGCTGGGCGCCGCACCGAAACTTGACAAAAAACAAACGACTACTGCCACCAAACTGATCTCACAACTTGGCGCTGAAACATTCGCCAAACGAGAAGCCGCCGCCAAGCAGCTTCTCGCGCTCGGTCCGGCCGTTCACGACTTGCTTGATCGTGCTGCTAAGTCCAAAGACTTAGAAGTCCGCGCCCGCGCGCGATCGGTGATGCAAGGCGTTTTGGCAATCGAAATGCGAACCGCTTTGCAGGATTATGAGAAGACGCTCCGCGACAAACAAACGAATGAATTGGTGGCCGACGCAGCGGCGATCCATCGTGTCTGGTGGCACAAGCAACGCGAGCGCTGGAAACGCTACGGCCCGGCAGACGAACAACAAGCTCCGCAAGAACCGTCGCCCACTGCCTGGAGCCTGGTGCCCGCCGACACAACAATCGTCTTTCGTGACGGCCGCCAACAGGACGTTGAGTTGTCACACCGTTTCGAGCCGCTCAAGAACGCTGCCACGCTTCATTCGGCCGACATGATGCGAGTTGCCCGCGCGTTGAACATTCCCACCAAGCTAACGAAGCCACCAACCGACAAAGACCCGCCGAAGTCCGAATTGAAAACGCTCTTCGAACAGGCTCGTGAACAGGTTCTTCCGTCGAGCCGGCTTCGACACGGAATTCATCCTGTCATCTTCTTCGGCCCGGCCGTCCATATGAGCCAGATTCATTTCCTGAACGACGAACAAACCAAGGCCCAACTGCATTTCCGCTACGGAGCCAGCGGCGGCTCGGAACGGTTAGAGAAGAAAGACGGAAAGTGGATCATCGTCGAGGGAAAAGGCAGCCGTTGGATCTCGTAGCCTGTAGGTTTCTAATCAATCAAAGGAATAAACTCTTCCATGTTGCACATCGCCCAGACGATGTCGAGGACTGCTTCCTTGCGCGTCTTTCGTGCAAATAGCTTGTCGCATGCAGCCAGTTCTTTGCACGCAGGACTTCTCTTCAGCACCATTTTGAAGAGGCATCGTGTAAGTTGCTCGTCGGGCGTATCACTCATCGACAACAACGCGCCGAGCGGTGTGCGCGGGTCGTCGTAGTCGAGCATGAACCGATCCTTGTGAAGCTCAGAAAGGCGACACAATCGGTCTACTCGCGTCAGAGAATTGTCGTTGCGAGTCAGTTCGATTTGCCGCGACAATTCGGCACGTTTCTGGTCAATGCGGGTCAGTGCAGTGTCTGCGATTTCGTCAGACAATACGAAGTTGCAAAACATCGTCATCACCAACGACGCAAGAACGACTACTACAATCGCCCGCTTCTTATTGTTCATGGCTTCTCATCAACGTCCTTCGCCTCGGCGGACATTGATCTCGCCTTGAAATCTTGTCTGCGAGACGTTTTTTCACGGCGGCTGGTTTCATTCGCCTGCTGCGAGCCAACCCTTTGTATCGCTTGTCCACGGCATCTTCAACAACGGACCACCGTCGGCCGACCACATGCCTTTGTATTTCGCTGCTTTGCCTTCGCGGAAGAAATCGTCAACCCACTTGTCATGATCTGGCTGGATCGTCACGAAGGTGGCCAACACCGCCGAGTGTTCAAAGTACTTCGGCTTCATCTGCGCGTTGACGCGGTAACCACCGACTGGCCGCGCGGAGATTTGGCGCAACTCGGTTCGTTGCAGTTTTTCTTCGGCATTCTTCACATGTAATAGAATAATGACTTGGTTCTTTTTGGAATCGAGCTTCAAACGACCAGGGGCATGTTTGTTGATTGGATTATTGAACGAAATGGTGAATCGACCTTCCGCGTCGGGGTACGTGACGGTCATGTCAGTCTCGTAAGGCTCGTCAGGAAACCGCTTCCGCTCATCCGCTGCAAGCTCGCGAAAACCAATCTCTAGCGTGTGCATTTTCGGCAGCAGGTAGTATTCGGGCACTTCCATCCAAACTGAACTGTACAAGTCACGGATTGGGATAAACCGTCCCACCGGAGCAGGTTCTCGAAGAACGCGAACGTCCGATGCTAGCCGCCACGTGTGGTGAATCATCTCGCCGCGAGCATCGCGCCCTTTTAGATCCACCAGAATTCGCCGCGGCTCATCAGCATCACCGAGAAATTTGAAACGGACATCAACACGAAGTTGCGATTTCATTCTCAATCCGACCGCGAGCGGTTTGGCAGACGACCACTTAACGAACTTCGGCGCGGCCAGGGTCTGGCGTTCGTCGGCCAGCTTCACCGTTCCCTCGAAAAAAGTCGTGTCATCGTCCTTTTCAGACTGCATGGCCGGCTTCAGTTGCTTGACGACCACGCGAATCGACTCGTCGCCGATCGCACGGGTGCAAAACATGGCGGCATTCAGCGCAACAACGAACAATCTGAACCAAATTGTGTCGATGAGTGACAACGCATGCTCCTTTGTTTCACGAACCTTGTTCCACGTTCGACATCATTTTATCAACCGCGATTCCGAAAGTCTTGGCGACTTTTGCTACACTTTTTCATGACGCGATTGCCGACGGATGTTGGAGAAACGTGAAACAAAGATGGTCCCGCAAGATCTGCAAATTCGGTCGTTTCAAGATGACGACGAAGCGTCGCTGATCGAGTTGTGGCAAGAGGTGCTTGCGGACTCGGCGCCGCACAACGATCCGGCATTAGCGATCCGAAACAAGTTGGCCGTCGATCGCGACTTGTTCTTCGTAGCCATCGCCGATTCGGAATTCGTCGGCACAGTGATGGGCGGCTGGGACGGTCATCGTGGCTGGGTCTACTCGCTGGCCGTCAATCCGGAGTATCAACGCAGAGGAATTGCGTCGGCACTGATGTCCCGTTTGGAAGAAGAACTCGTGGCACTTGGGTGCATGAAAATCAACTTGCAAGTTCGAGCATCAAACGACAAGGTTGTCGCGTTTTATGAAAGTGTCGGCTATCAAGTGGAAGACCGCGTTAGCATGGGCAAGCGGACGTACGACACGAAGATGAACAAATGAGTCCAACCGATCTTCGTCGTACATGCCGAAGGCATGACACAACAAAGCCCAGGGTCGCGCAGCGCACCCTGGGAAACAATGTGATCACCATTGAATAAAACCCCGAAGGGGTTTTACAAACACCACACCTCAATCCCACACATACCGCTCGTCAATTTCCAAACCATATTTCTTACACAACCGCCGAAACTCATCCTGAAACGATTCCTGTCCATGGTGTTCTTCTTGGTCGGCGATGTATTGCTTCAAGTCATCGACGTGTGACGGGCTTATCGAAAACGCCCCGTAACCTTGCTGCCAATGAAATTCGGCCAGCGACGGTTGTTCGGCTTTGATCCATTTAGACGAATCGCGTTTCAGGTCACGGATCAAGTCCGCGACATCGATCGTCTTTCCCAATCGGCAGAGAAGATGCACGTGGTCTTCGACCCCGCCGACAATCAGGGCCGGCGAATTGAGGTTCTTGCAAAAACCGGCGAGATACCGATGCGTACGTTCGCGGAATTCCTTGTCATTAAGAAACGGCTTTCGGTGTTTCGTGGAAAACACGATGTGGACGTAGATTTGAACCAAGGATTGGGGCATGGGTCACCTCGCTTGTAAAACCCCATTGGGGTTTGGGTGAGGGGTGGGGCACCGCAACCCAGGGTGCACTGCGCGACCCTGGGCTTTGTTGTACAACGGCTTCGCCGTTCGCGTGAAGTAGGCCGGATCAACGAGCGCAGCGACGCCGCTCCGGCAACGCGATGAACACAACGGTAAAGTGTGGGTGAAACCGCGTGTGCCGGAGCAGCGCTTTGCTTGGTCCGGCCTACTCGGCTCGAAAGAGTTCCAATTACCGTTGCCCGGCGACATAGAATGAAAACATTGGTTGACCGGCAAACGAAGACTCCAAACATTGCTGATTCAAATTCGTGACTGAGGCCGTGTTTCGAGGGTCTCGGTCGACGCGAGCAAACAATGAGTCGGCGCCATGAATAGAGATCAGAGGAGCTATTCAATGCTACCGCGAATTCTGACAACGGTGATCGTCTTTGCAGCGATTACAGTCTGTTCGCTTTCGACCGTCGTCGTCATCGGCGACGATAGTCAGCGCAGACCCTGCTCAGCGGCCGATGCAGATTCGCTGGCAAACTGCGACCGACGGCTGCTATGATGGCGAAGGTGGCGAACAAGCTGTGATCGTCGACGATCTTTCTTGGAGAACTAGCGATGCCAGTTCGAATAACTTCCGATCGTTGGTCTTTCGTTGCCGTGATGACCGTGTGTTGTTTTGCGGCGGGGCGACTTGCGGCACAAGACTCGTTTGCGGGTACGAAGGCCGGGCAAGAACTCACGCAACGACCTTGGCTGGGAACGTTCTGTTGGTGCCCGCCCGGTGAATTCAAGATTGGCGACGAAGAATGTCGAGACGCACGCCCGGTTGACGTCACGATCAGTCACGGCTTTTGGATGGGGAAGTATGAAGTCACCCAAGGGCAATATGAATTCGTGATGGGGAAGAGGCCGAGCTTCTTCAAAGGGGCGTTCTTGCCGGTCGAGATGGTCAACTGGACTGAGGCCACCAAGGCCTGCGAGAAACTTACGACGTTGGGAAGAGAAGCGGGAAGATTGCCGATGGGCTGGGAATACCGGCTGCCGACCGAGGCCCAATGGGAATATGCCTGCCGGGCGGGGACGACCACCGCTTATCCGTTCGGCGACGACAGGAGCCGGTTGGGAGATTACGCCTGGTATGCCCAGAACTCCGGTACAGAAGAGGGATTGCAACGGCTGAGGCAAATGGACCGCGATGCGCTCTCGAAACTTTCGGTCGACGAAGCAACAGAAATCCGCGGCATGAAAACGCATCCGGTCGGTCAGAAGAAACCCAACGCCTGGGGATTGTGCGACATGCAGGGGAATGTTTACGAGTGGTGCCGAGAGCTGGTATCAGCGCGAGCTTCCAGGCGGCACCGATCCTGAAGTGACGGAAGAGGCGAGGAACCGGATCGTCCGTGGCCGCAGTTGGTGCTCCGATGGTGAGGGCAACGGAGCCTGGCATTCGGCGTTCCGCCAATCATGCCCACCTGGCGGCCGGAACCACTTTTTTGGTTGCCGAGTGGTCGCAGTTTCGACCAATTAACACGACAAGAAACAGTGAGCGGACGACGGGCGAATCTAAACATTCAGATGACCGTCGTTGGCTTATTCAAATCGATGGTTGCCAACCGTCTTTCCGGTCTTGAGTTCGACGAATTCCACGTACTTTCCGGATGATTCGTAACCGTACACCACCGCGACGGCGCCATCGAGGTCGAGAGTGACTTGGTTCGAGTAGCGGAAGTGCGGAATGGGTCCGATTCCTTGCGACTCAGTGCGCCAAAGTTGTTTCTTCGAGGGCAAGTCAATCGCTAACAGCGCACAGCCATTGGCGGATCGATTGTACTGCGTCAGATATAGCTAGGCCGTTAGTGCGAACAGTTGTTCGAGCAGTGTCTTCATCGCGTCGTTGATCCGCGTAAAGCGGTCGTCGCTTGACAGCATGATCTCGGCAGATTGTATATAAGGGCCGCCGCCATCAAGCTCGTGCGCGCAGTTTTTGATCAAAGCCTCGGCCGACTCCCGAGTAGTCTCCAGGTGATACTGAAGCGCCAGCACACGCTGCCGGTAAACGAACGCCTGGTTTTCGCACGCGGTACTGCGCGCCAAGTGAACGGCCCCCGCTGGCAGGTCGAACGTGTCTCCGTGCCAATGAAAAGCTTCGATCGATTCGGGAAAGGAAGACCCTATCGGCGAGGCCGCTGACGCCTCGGTGCGTTGGATGGGAAACCAGCCGATTTCCTTGTGGGCATTGGCATATACCGATGCGCCGAGAACATCGGCGATAAGTTGCGCCCCAAGGCAAATACCGAGTACGATGTTTCCATCCTGGATCGCGTTTTCGATGAACCGTTTTTCATCGACCAGCCACGTGTACTGGCGGTCGTCGTGTACACCCATCGGCCCCCCCATCACAATGAGCCAATCGAATTGATCGGTTGAAGGGAGTGAGTGCGGCTGGTACAGCCGAGTAGCCGAAATGGTGTGGCCGGAATCGAGCAGAACGCGTTGCATGCTTCCCAGGCCTTCGAACGGAACATGCTGCAAGTAATGGACGCGCATGAAAATCGAACTCCTCGTGAAGTTGTGTAGGGTGTCAACGGCGAATAGAACTCATTATACTAAACTCAAGTTATCGTATTCTGCCGACGACATGACAACCGTGGCACAAATTGGCAGTGTTTCGAAAAGCAAGGCAATTGAAATGCCACAACGGAACACTACAAAATCTCAGCCGATTGGAGACATGCGATGAATCGAATACACCGCTGGACGCTCGATGCGACACGAACATGTGCTCAAAACGGGATCTGGGGATTGGTCGCAGGACTTGCTGTCGCCTCGATGGGAAGTATGGCGATCGCGCAACGACCGCGACCGGCGAGCCGGGACATTCCCATCATCGAGAACTCGCTGCTGGCTCAGTCGGAAGCGGAAGCCAAGATCCTCAGCGTGTTGGACGACCTGGACCAGAACCAGCGGCAAGGGATGATGAACGTTCCCTTGGAAGACGGTCGGTTGCTGAGATTGCTAACCGAATCGATCGGGGCGAAACGCGTTGTCGAAATCGGTACTTCGAACGGATACTCGGGGATCTGGTTCTGTCTGGCGCTGCGGAAGACAGATGGCCACCTGATCACTCACGAACTCGACGCTCGGCGTGCCGAACTGGCCCGCGAGAACTTCAAGCGGGCGGGTGTCGAACAGATGGTCACACTGGTCGAAGGCGACGCGCACGAGACCGTCAAGAAACTGAAGGAACCGATTGATGTCTTGTTCCTCGACGCGGACAAACCGGGCTATCCCGACTACCTGAAGAAACTGCTTCCGTTAGTACGTCCTGGCGGCCTGATCATCGGACACAACATGCGCCGTCCCGCGCCCTCGCCAGAGTATATCAAGGCAATCACGACCAATCCTGCGCTGGAGACCGTGTTCTTGAACATGCACGCGGCGGGGATTGGCGTCACGCTGAAGAAACGCTGATCTGAGCAGAGAGGGGGGCAGGCACATTTTGCTCCGCAGACTCCGCAAAATGAGCCAGTCCCCGACGGTTTTGTAAGAACAGGTTCTTTCTGGAGAACAAAAATGGCTACGGGATTAGACGAGAGTGCACCAAGGGGATTGTTGGAATTCAAGTCTGAGCAGCAGACGTTCGAGATCGGCGGCGTCCGTATAGGCGGACAGCCGGGAATGCTGCCCACGGTGCTGATCGGCAGCATCTTCTATCGCGGCCACAAGATCTTCATCGATGAAGACTGCGATGAATTTGATCGCGACGAAGCGGAAAGACGTATTCGACTACAAGAGGACTTCGCCCAGCGAACCGGAAACCCGGGCATGCTGGACGTGGTCGGTGCAACGCCCGAGTCCCTTCAGACACATCTCGAGTTTGTAGCAAGTGTCACTGCGATGCCCCTGCTGATTGATGGCACGACGACTGAGGTAAGGCTCGCGGGCCTGAAGTACGTCGCCGAAGCCGGATTGGGCGACCGAGTTGTTTACAATTCGATCCAGCCGGAGATCGACGATGACGAGTTGGCGGCGATTCGCGAGGCTGGTGTCGAGTGTGCTCTTATCCTCACATATTACCTGAAGGATTTCACCGCGAAGGGCCGGGTCCAAGCGGTCAGGGAGCTTCTTCCGCGTGTGCGTGAAGCGGGCATTCGCAAGCTGATCGTCGACACCTGTGTGATGGACCTCGCAACCATGGGTCAGGCATGCAGCGCGATTTTCGATATCAAGGACGAGTTTGGACTTCCCGCTGGTGGCGGAATACACAATGCGGTCGCCATGTGGCGGGGGCTGAAGAGCAAGATGGGCGAACAAGC